>JBCBCT010000074.1:0-15777 GCA_038530365.1 Pseudomonadota bacterium
CCACCGATTTAACCCATCTAACCGAGGGTGCCCATTAAGCGTTCGACACTTGAGAAATGAAGCGGCGGATTTTGGGGCAAATGCGCTGGCGCAAGGACAAAACCACGAATGATTTTCTTAGCCCACCCTCCCTGTTTTCAAAATTGTAGTTTGGAGGCTCCCTATGGCGTCTGATATTTTGGTTGTTGATGATGAGGCCGATATTCGCGATCTCGTGTCCGGTCTTTTGGAAGATGAGGGGCATCAGACCCGCACCGCCGGCGACAGCGACAGCGCTTTGGCGCAGATCGTGGAACGCCGACCATCGATGATTTTTCTCGATATTTGGCTTCAAGGCAGCCGTCTGGACGGCTTGGCGCTTTTAGATGAAATTCGGGTCACGCATCCCGATTTGCCCGTCGTGGTGATATCCGGCCACGGCAACATTGAGACGGCTGTCTCGGCCATCAAACGCGGCGCTTACGACTACATCGAAAAGCCTTTCAAGGCCGACCGTTTGATCCTGATTGCGGAGCGGGCGCTGGAAACTGCCGGGCTACGCAAGCAGGTCCAAGAGCTTGAAAAGCGCACGCCCGACATGCCTGAAATGATCGGCACGTCGCTTGCGATGAACCAGTTGCGCTCCAACATCGAGAAAGTGGCGCAAACCAATTCTCGGGTCATGATTATCGGTCCCACGGGCTCTGGCAAAGAAATGGTGGCGCGGGCGATCCACAAGACATCGTTGCGCAGCGACGGGCCGTTTGTGATTTTGAATGCGGCCGCCATAACGCCTGAAAACATGGAAACGGAGCTTTTTGGCGTTGAGGCGAGTGAGGGCAACCCAGCGAAGGTGGGGGCCTTGGAAGAAGCCCATATGGGCACGCTTTTGCTGGACGAAGTTGGGGAAATGCCCCGCGAAACACAAAACAAAATCCTGCGGGTTCTCGTGGCGCAAAAGTTTGAACGGGTGGGTGGACACCAAAAAGTCGCTGTCGATGTGCGGGTGTTGTCCTCAACGTCCACCAATTTGGAAGAACAGATTGCTGAGGGTTCGTTCCGTCAGGATCTTTTTGACAGGCTCGCTGTGGTGCCGATTAAGGTTCCGGCCCTGGCTGATCGCCGGGAAGATATTACGCAATTGATCGAAGCCTTTATGGGTCAAATCGAGGCGCAGTCCGGCGTTCCGGCCTGTGAGATTGGCGAAGATGCGATGGCGGTTCTACAGTCTCATTCTTGGCCCGGCAATTTGCGTCAGCTGCGTAACAATGTTGAGCGTTTGATGATCTTGTCTCGCGGGGATTCCTCTGGGCCCATCACAGCGGATCAGTTGCCGGGGGAAGTTTCCGACATGCTGCCCAAATCGGCCGGATCCACTGACGAGCACATTATGGGGATGCCCTTGCGGGAAGCGCGCGAGGTGTTTGAGCGGGACTATTTGATGGCGCAAATCACGCGGTTTGGTGGCAATATTTCGCGCACCGCAGCCTTTGTTGGCATGGAGCGGTCGGCGCTGCATCGCAAATTGAAATCCCTTGGCATATAAGGGCCGATTAAAGCATCGCCACGCGAAGAGATACCGGAACGTGGATCGCGTAAGCGGATGCCAAAGGGGTTGCAAAGCGCATGAAGGTCATCATCTGCGGAGCAGGGCAGGTCGGCTACGGCATCGCCGAACGGCTGGCCAATGAGGGCAATGACGTCACCGTCATCGACAACACGCCGGCGCTTGTTCAGACCATTCGCGATCAGCTGGATGTGCGTGGCTTCGTGGGCCATGGATCACAACCCGATATTCTGGAAGCTGCCGGCGCGGAAGACGCCGACATGCTCATCGCGGTTACGCTTTATGATGAAGTGAACATGGTGGCCTGCCAAGTGGCGCATTCGCTGTTTCGGGTGCCCACAAAAGTGGCGCGCATACGAGCGCAAAGCTATTTGGAGTCCCACTACCGCGATCTGTTTTCTCGCGAACATCTGCCCATCGATGTCATCATCTCACCGGAGGTCGAGGTGGGAGAAATGGTGCTTCGGCGCATTGCCTTTCCCGGCGCGTCGGACGCTGTGCAATTTGCCGACGGCAAGGTTGCGATGGTCGCCATTGAATGTCTCGAAGACTGCCCTGTCATCGACACGCCCCTTGGGCAGTTGAGCGAATTGTTTCCCGATTTATCGGCTGTGGTGGTGGGCATTTGGCGGGCGGGTCGCTTGTTCGTTCCCCATTCCAACGATGCGATGCTTGCGGGGGACCTGGCCTATGTCATCGTCAAAGAGGACCGCGTGCGGCGCACCCTTGGTATTTTTGGCCATGAGGAGCCCACGGCCAGCCGGATTGTCGTTGTGGGGGGAGGCAATATCGGTCTCTACGTCGCGGCTGCCATTGAAAAACGTCAGTCCAATGCCCGAGTGAAGGTTGTGGAAGCGTCGCGGGAGCGGGCCATCGCGATTGCCGATCAATTGAACCGCACTGTGATTCTTCACGGCAATGCCCTTGATCAGTCAATCCTCGTGGAGGCCGATATTGAGCATGCCGATCTGATGGTGGCGCTGACCAATGATGATCAGGTGAACATCCTGTCCAGCGTGATGGCCAAGCGGCTGGGGTGCGAGGCCAACATGACGCTGCTCAACAACACAGGCTATTACGAGTTTACCAAGACCCTTGGGATCGACGCACACCTTAATCCGCGATCTGTCACGATCTCGAAAATCCTGCAATACGTCCGGCGCGGGCGCATCCGGGGGGTTCATTCGGTGCAAAATGGTGCCGCTGAGGTCATTGAGGCTGAAGCGCTTGAAACATCCACCCTGGTGGGCACCGAACTTCGTGATCTTGATCTTCCCGACGGTGTCCGCGTCGGCGCCATCTACCGCAAAGGCGAGGTTCTCATGCCAAACGGCGATACGGTGATCCGTTCAAAGGACCGGGTTGTCATGTTTGCCACCGGAGAGCGGGTCAAGCAGGTTGAACAGATGTTCAGGGTTAGCCTGGAATTTTTCTAGATGCTGTCGGTCATCTTCTATTTCGCCTGCGTTGGCACGTTGATGACGGTGTCGCTT
Organism: Pseudomonadota bacterium; assembly: GCA_038530365.1. Taxonomy (GTDB): domain Bacteria; phylum Pseudomonadota; class Alphaproteobacteria; order Rhizobiales; family Rhizobiaceae; genus Pseudahrensia. The sequence continues at coordinate 3,040 of JBCBCT010000074.1, forward strand.
CTTGGCCCCATTGGCGTGGCGTTGCTGGGCGGGGAGATGGCGATTGCGCAACGATTTTCTGTCTACGCACTTCTGGCCGCCTTCGTGTTTGTTACACCGATTATCGCCATTCGCGGTCGGTTGGGGCCGACGCCCCAGGTGGCGCGCCTCTTGCTGGTGGTTGTTGTCTGGTGCGTTCTTCCCCTGTTTGCTGCGGTTCCGTTCATGGATCTGGCCAACCTCACCTTTATGGACGCGCTGTTTGAGGCGGTATCGGGCCTGACCACGACCGGTGCATCGACGCTGAAGACGGTTGAGGTGTGGCCGCAGGCGCTGCTTTTCTGGCGGGTCCAATTGCAGTGGCTGGGCGGATATTTGGCGCTTTTGACGATCGTGATGATCGTCGCGCCCCTGGGCATCGGGGGGCTAACCGCGCGCACAGCGGTGCTCATCAACAAGGGCGATCTGGCTTTAGGGCAGGGGCGTGTGCTCGGTTTTGCCTCCAATCTGGGCCTCGTTTATCTCCTTATCACCGGAGCCTGCGTTGTTTTGCTGTTCCTATCCGGGCACCGCGCTTATTTCTCCGTCACCCTTGCCATGACCTCCGTTTCCACCGGCGGATTTTTGCCGTTTGACGGCAGCCTTGATGAAGTTGTGTCGCCTTTCGGGCTGGTCATCATGGGGGCGTTTTTGCTTTTGGGGGCAACCAGCGTGTTTTGGCAGCGAATGATCTTGAAAGGCCGAAGCGCGCGGGTTCGGGAACACCGTGAGAGCTATTTTGTTATGGGACTTGCGGGCGTTTTGACCTTGGTTTTCGCATTTCGCCTCGCGCAGCTTTATGGCGGCGGACTTGCGCCGTTTGGCAGCGGAATGGTTGAGGGGTTTCTCGCGGCCAGTTCGCTGGTGGCGACAAGCGGCATTGAGTCGCGACCTGGCGTCCTGTCCCTTCTGCCACTGGTCTTGGTGCTGTTCATCGTCCTCGTCGGCGGGAGCGCCTACTCGACGTCTGGTGGGCTGAAGCAATACCGGATCGGCGGCATGCTGGTTCAATCCTGGTCGGAACTGGATCGGCTCATTTATCCCCACGGGGTGCGCCCGTCACATTTTGGGTCGCAAAAGTATGATCTTGAGCTCATCAAAGCGATCTGGAGCTTTTTTATCGCAGCCATTGGCACAATTGTGGTGGCAACCACGCTTTTATCGGCAACCGGCCTGACGTTTGAGGCCGCATTGACGGCAACGGTGGCTGCCTTTGCAACAGCCGGACCCATTTATTTGGCCGGATTTGAAGCGGAGGGCGCGGCGGCTTGGCCGCATTACGCCGACATGACAGCGGTGGCGAAATCAACACTAATTGTCACCATGATCCTCGGACGGGTGGAAATTTTGACCGTGATTGGCCTGGTGAGCGTGCGCTATTGGCGCAATCGCTAGGTGGGGCGGTTTTGTTTTGATCCAATTGGGGATGGCCGCAATCGCTGACCGGCGGTTGCAGTGACGGTTCCTACCCCTATAGTGCAGGGGTGTGCGGGAAAAACGGGTCGCGGTAAGATGGCCGACAAACAACCAAATTTGCAGGATGCGTTTTTAAATCACGTCCGAAAGAACAAAATTTCTTTGACGGTTTTCCTGGTGAACGGCGTCAAACTCACGGGCGTTGTCACGTGGTTTGACAATTTTTGTTTGCTTTTGCGCCGGGATGGCCATTCGCAGCTTGTCTATAAACATGCGATTTCCACCATTATGCCGGGTGAGCCTCTGAAAATGTTTGAGGGTGATGGGGAAGAGTGAAGCCATGTGCCGTCTCACCGTGATGCCGGTGTGTGACCCGATCAAAGAGGGCTTCCTTGTCTGACCCCAAGCGGCGCAAGCAACAACGTTTTCAGGTCGATACCGCACGCGAAAAGCCCAAACAGCGGGCGATTGTCATCGTGCCGGTTATTTCGGCGTCCGCGCTCGCGGGGCAGCGCGACGGTGATGATACCAATACCTTGTTTCGGCGCAGTGAATCGGCACGGCTGGAGGAGGCCTGTGGTCTTGCGCGGGCCATTGACCTTGATGTGGTGCATCAAGGTGCCGTCGTTCTCACCAAACTCAAGTCCGCCACGCTGTTCGGCACTGGTAAGGTCGATGAACTGGCGGGGATTATTGAAGGCTCCGACGCAGGTCTTGTTATTGTCGATCATCCGCTGACGCCGGTACAGCAGCGCAATCTGGAAAAGGCGTGGAACGCCAAGGTGCTCGATCGGACCGGCTTGATCCTGGAGATCTTTGGCGCGCGGGCGCAGACCAAAGAGGGCCGGCTTCAGGTCGAACTCGCCCATTTGAACTATCAGCGCGGCCGGTTGGTGCGCTCTTGGACCCACCTCGAACGTCAGCGCGGCGGGGGTGGCGGCAGCGGCGGCTTCTTGGGCGGGCCCGGCGAAACGCAGATTGAATCGGATCGTCGCCAGTTGCAGGACCGTGTGAACCGTCTGGAAAAAGAGCTGGAGAAAGTGCGCCGCACCCGTTCGCTCCATCGATCCAAGCGTAAAAAAGTGCCCCATCCCATCGTGGCGCTGGTGGGATATACGAACGCTGGAAAGTCCACTTTGTTCAATAGCATCACCGGCGCAGATGTCATGGCGAAGGACATGTTGTTTGCGACGCTCGACCCGACCTTGCGGCGGCTTAACTTGCCGGAAGGAACGCCTGTGATCTTGTCGGATACGGTGGGGTTTGTCTCGGCGCTGCCCACCCATCTTGTGGCCGCCTTTCGGGCGACTTTGGAAGAGGTGATTGAGGCCGATCTCATACTCCACGTTCGGGATATTGCCGATCCCGATAGCGCGGCCCAAGCCGCCGACGTGTATGCGATCCTCGATCAACTGGGCATCGCTTCGGCGGGCCGTGAGAGCGTGGTGGAGATTTGGAACAAGATCGACCTTTTGGAGGAAGAGCGCCGGGCGGTCTTGCAAGACCGGGCGGAGGTGCAGGGCGCGCTGCTGGTGTCGGCCCAATCCGGCGAAGGGTTGCCCGCCTTGGAGCGTTTGATGGAAGCGCGCATCGGGGCTGAACATCGGGAGATGGATGTTCATTTGACCGCAAGTGAAATGCGTCACATCGGCTGGATTTATGAAAACAGCTTTGTTTCCGACCGCACAGAACACGACGATGGCGGGGTGACGCTGCACATCAAATTGCCAGAAAAGCTGCTCTCCGAATTGGCGGGGCGGCTGGCCGCCTAGCGCGCTGTCGTTTCAGATTGCGCGGGCCCTTTGACGGCCCTATAAGCGCAGAGTCGTTCCCGTAGCTTTGATTGTTAGCCTTATGTCCGTTGACACCGCCACCGTGAAACGCGTTGCCAAACTGGCACGCATTGCCATTTCCGATGACCGTGCGGAAGAATTACAAAGCGAGTTGAATGGGATACTCGGCTTTGTTGAGCAATTATCGGAAGTTGATGTCGAGGGCGTTGAACCTATGACATCGGTTGTCGACATGAGCATGCGCAAGCGCGACGATGCCGTGACAGACGGTAACAAAATTGCCGATGTGGTGGCTAACGCGCCGATGAGCGATGATGGCTTTTTCATGGTTCCAAAAGTGGTGGAATGAGCCGTTTTTCCCCTTTCCGGAACGAGCGGTCCGCTCGCTCGATCAAAACACGTAAAACCAGTTAGCTATGACCGATTTAACCGCACTCACCATTGCCGAGGCCCGCGCGGCGCTTTTGAAAAAAGACGTCACAGCGTTGGAACTCACGGACGCTTATTTGAGCGCAATTGACGCCCAAAATGGCAATTTGAACGCCTATATTGATGTCACCGCCGATAATGCGCGGCATTGGGCCGGGGTGTCCGATGAAAAAATCGCCAAGGGCGAGGCGGGTGCGTTGGAAGGCATTCCCGTTGGCATCAAGGATTTGTACGCGACCGAGGGCGTGCACACACAGGCCTGTTCTCACATTCTGGACGGGTTTAAGCCGCGCTATGAGTCCACGGTCGGTCAGAACCTTTGGGACGACGGAGCGGTGATGCTGGGCAAGCTCAACATGGATGAATTTGCCATGGGGTCGTCGAACGAGACGTCCTACTATGGCGCCGTGAAAAATCCCTGGAAGGCAAAGGCGGGATCGCCTTTGGCGGATGCTGATTTGGTGCCGGGCGGGTCTTCGGGCGGGTCGGCAGCGGCGGTGGCAGCCCAGCTTTGCGCGGCGGCCACAGCGACGGACACCGGCGGTTCTATTCGTCAGCCTGCGGCGTTGACCGGCACGGTGGGTATCAAACCCACCTATGGCCGCTGCTCGCGCTACGGTTTGGTGGCGTTTGCGTCCTCGCTGGATCAAGCCGGACCCATCACCCGGGATGTCCGCGATGCGGCGATTATGCTGCGTTCCATGGCCTCGCCGGACCCGAAGGACACGACCTGCGTGGACATGCCAGTGCCCGATTATGAGGCGGCGATTGGCAAGTCCGTGAAGGGTATGAAAATCGGCATTCCGAAAGAATATCGGATTGACGGCATGCCCGATGAGATTGAAGCCTTGTGGCAGCAGGGCATCGCTTGGATGAAGGATGCGGGTGCTGAGATCGTCGATATTTCCTTACCCCACACGAAATATGCATTGCCGGCTTACTATATCGTGGCCCCGGCTGAGGCGTCGTCCAATTTGGCGCGGTATGATGGCGTGCGCTACGGCCTGCGGGTTGAGGGCGATGATATCACCGATATGTATGAAAAGACCCGGGCCGCCGGGTTTGGCCCGGAGGTCCAGCGTCGTATTTTGATCGGCACATACGTTCTTTCGGCAGGCTATTACGATGCCTATTATCTGCGCGCGCAAAAGGTGCGCACGTTGATCAAACGGGATTTCGAAACGGCGTTTGCCGACGGGATCGATTGCATCCTAACCCCTGCGACGCCGAGTGCTGCCTTTGCCATCGGCGACAAAGAAATGGCTGCAGACCCTGTGAAAATGTATTTGAACGACGTGTTCACCGTGACGGTCAACATGGCGGGCCTGCCCGGCATTTCCGTTCCTGCGGGGCTTTCGGCGGACGGTCTTCCCATGGGACTGCAATTGATCGGTCGCCCGTTTGACGAAGAAACACTGTTTCAAACCGCTTACACCATTGAGCAGGCCGCGGGCCGGTTCAGTCCGAACACGAATTGAGGCACGCGTCATGAGCCTTATTGATACCCGCACACCGAATGCTGAACATTTCTTTCCCGGTGAGAACCATCCTTGGGAACTGGTCATCGGCCTTGAGGTCCACGCCCAGGTCACCTCAGAAGCGAAATTGTTTTCTGGCGCCTCCACTGCGTTTGGCAACGAGCCCAACGCCAATGTGTCCCTTGTGGACGCCGCTATGCCGGGCATGCTGCCGGTGATCAATGTCGAGTGTGTGCGCCAAGCGGTGCGGACGGGCCTTGGTCTCAATGCTGCGATCAACAACCGCTCGGTGTTTGATCGCAAGAACTATTTCTACCCCGACCTTCCCCAAGGCTACCAGATTTCCCAGCTGTACCATCCCATTGTGGGTGAGGGGAAAGTGGTGGTTCAGGTTGGGCCCGACAGCAAAGGGCAGTTTGAAACCGTTGAGATCGGCATCGAACGGCTGCACCTGGAGCAGGACGCGGGGAAGTCCATGCACGATCAGCACCCGACAATGAGCTACGTGGATTTGAACCGCTCCGGCGTAGCGCTGATGGAGATCGTGTCCAAGCCGGACATCCGGTCCATCGATGAGGCCAAGGCGTATGTGACGAAGCTGCGCTCGATCATGCGCTATCTGGGCACCTGTGACGGCAACATGGAACAGGGCTCCCTACGGGCGGACGTGAACGTGTCGGTGCGGGAGCCGGGCGGCGCGTTTGGTACGCGGTGCGAGATCAAAAACGTGAACTCCATTCGTTTCATGGGGCAGGCGATAGACTATGAAGCCCGCCGGCAGATCGACATTCTGGAAAATGGCGGAACGATTGATCAGGAAACGCGCCTGTTTGATCCCACCAAAGGCGAAACGCGGTCCATGCGTTCGAAGGAAGAGGCCCATGATTACCGCTATTTTCCTGACCCGGACCTTCTGCCCCTGGAGTTTGATGATGCGTTCGTCGCCGCGCTGAAGGCCGACCTTCCCGAACTGCCGGACAACAAGCGCGCGCGGTTCATGGACAATGGACTGTCGGAATATGACGCGTCGATCCTGGTGTCCGACAAGGCGATTGCCGATTTTTATGAGCAAGTGGCCGACGGCCGCGACGCAAAACTCGCGGCCAACTGGACCATCAACGATCTCTTAGGTGCGTTGAACAAAGCGGGCTTGGATATCAGCGAAAGCCCGATTTCCCCCGCGCAGCTGGGCAGCATCGTGGACTTGATCAAGGCGGACACGATTTCCGGTAAGATCGCAAAGGACCTGTTTGAGATCGTCTGGACTGATGGTGGCGACCCCGCCAAAATTGTTGAAGAACGCGGCATGGCGCAGGTCACCGACACCGGAGCGATTGAAGCTGCCGTGGATGAAATCATCGCTGCAAATCCGGACAAGGTCGAACAGGCGCGCGAAAAGCCCAACATGATCGGTTGGTTTGTCGGCCAGGTCATGAAAGCCACCGGGGGCAAGGCCAACCCGAAGGCGGTGAATGAGCTGCTGCAAAAGAAGATCAACGGCTAACGTTTTGGCTGTCGTCATTCCGAAAGGCTCTTCTCACAATGACCGATGATTTGATTGCTGCCAAAGCTCAGTTTGATTTAGACGGTGTCACTGTGCTGCGCGGTGTTTTGGACGCTAAATGGTTGGGCCGTTTGGCGGACGCGATTGAAACCAACATCGCCGCGCCTGGGCCTTATGGTAAAAATCATGCGGAGGGCGGCGGGGCCTATTTCGGTGATTACGTGAACTGGCAACGCATTCCCGATTTTTTGTCAGTTACCTCCGAAGGCCCCCTGGGTGAAATAGCTGCCTCTTTAATGGACAGCACGCGGGTCCAGTTTTTTCACGAGCATGTTTTGGTCAAAGAGCCGGGCAATATGTCGGCGACCCCATGGCATCAGGATATGCCGTATTATTGTCTGGATGGTCCACGGACGGTCAGCCTTTGGGTGCCGCTGGACCCCGTAGGAGAGGCTGAAAGCCTCAACTTTTTGAAGGGCAGCCATCGCGATAAGACGACCTACACGCCACGCCGTTTCAAAACGCTCGAGCCTCTGGCCGGTGACACGACGGCTTATGCGCCGTTTCCCGAGATCAATCCGACGGCAAGCGACGTCATCAGTTACGCGGTTAATCCCGGCGACGTGCTGGCGTTCGATTTCCACGCCCTGCATGATGCGCCGGCCAATCCGACCGATGTGCGGCGTCGTGCCGTGAGTTTCAGGTTTGTGGGCGAGGGCGCGCGCTATGTCGAACGGCCCCACGACGTGTCACCGCCGTTCCTGGATATGGGGTTGAAATTGGCCATGAACGATCCGTTGCCGACGGATTGGTTTCCTGTGGTTTGGCCGGTCCGCTGATCGCCATGAGCGGCATGGGTTTTCGCCCATTACGCCTTGGTCTCACTGGACATCAGGGGTTTAGCCAACTTAAACACAGGCACAGGCCAGCGTTGTCTTAAAGGGCGGTGGCGACTGATACGTTTTCAGCCAAAGGGAGCGGCTGCGTCTTATGAAAAATCTTCTGTTGCAAATCTTCACGTGGTGGAATGGCCAGACGATGGGAACGCGCTTTTTCACGTGGCGGAAGGGCGAGAAGGTCGGCGAAGATGCCCAGGGCAATGTCTATTACCAACACGGCGAACGGCGCTGGGTGATTTATAACGGCTTGGCTGAAGCCAGCCGCATTCCCCCTGGCTGGCACGGTTGGATGCACCACCGCACCGACACGCCACCAACGGACGAAGACTATGCGGCGCGCGAGTGGGAAAAGCCCCACCAGGAAAATTTAACGGGAACACCGCGCGCCTACCGTCCTCGGGGCTCACTGGCTCATGTGCGCTCCGGCGTTGCCGATACGGGTGTGAAGCCTGATTACGATGCGTGGACGCCATAATCCGCATTTCGTTTTTGTTGAAACGTCTGGAAATAACCGATTTCGTTTCCCGCCTGAGGTAAGCGTTTCGCATTTATGCGCGACTCACTTAAACACTGGGCTTTGTGTTCTTGTGGTTGATCCAACGCTCCGCACCCTTTGCGCCACAATTGGAGCGTAGCTGACCGCCTTCAACCAACTGATTTGAGACTTGCATGCGGCAACTCATTCTTGTTCTGACGTGTCTGTGGTTCACCGCGGGCTCAGTTTTATCGTTGGGCACGGTCGCCCATGCGGAACGGATCTCAAACCGCGTTGCGGTGTTTTCGGGTCTTGATAAAATCACCGGGCGGTTGCGGACTTTTGATGTCTATATCGACGAGACGGTCAAATTTGGCCAACTCGAGATCACGCCAAAGGTTTGTTACAACCGACCGATCTCAGAACAGCCGAAGACCACTGTTTTTGTCGAGATTGATGAGATCACCCTTGACCGTCGCATTCGGCGTATTTTTACCGGCTGGATGTTTGCCGAAAGTCCGGGCCTGAACGCGCTGGAGCATCCCGTCAACGATGTTTGGCTGGTGGGCTGTAAGCAGACATCGGACGTCGCGCCGCCGCCGAAATTAGACTGACGCCTGTGGATCGCCGCTAAAAACGCCAATGTCCCCGGTCACCTCTAGGGCGTCGACGAGCATGGATTGATAGCGCTTTCGTGGCACTTCGATCGCACCAAATTGCGACAGATGGGCGGTGTTGAACTGGGTATCGAGCAGGACAAAGCCGCCGCGCTTTAGCCGTTCAACAAGGTCGATCAGAGCCAGTTTGGAGGCATCACGGGCCCGCGAAACCATGCTTTCGCCAAAGAATGCGCCGCCCAGTGTGACGCCGTAAAGCCCGCCGACCAGACGATCATCCTGCCAACACTCAACGCTGTGGGCGTGACCGCGTTCATGCAAGGCCGTGTAAAGTGAAATGATCCGCTCGTTAATCCAGGTTTCCGCGCGGTCCTCAGCGCTTTCTGCGCACAGGCGCATCATGGCTTCGAAGGCCGTATTGCAACGGATATCGTAGGGTCGCTGACGGGCGGTCCGCGCCAAGCGGCGCGGCACATGGAACGCGTCCAACGGTATGATCCCGCGCTGGCGCGGTTCGACCCAAAACAGCCCAGGATCATCGGCGGTCTCTGCCATCGGGAAGATGCCGCAGGCATAGGCCTCCAGCAAAACATCCGGTGTTATTTCAAGAACGAGATCATCAACCCCAGACATGTGCCAAGGCCCATCCTAGAGTGCGCGCACTGTGGTTCGCAGGGCACCATTACTGTTGCACCGCGCTCCCACAAGGCGGGAAAGGTCGCAGACGCGATGGAATGCTCTAGGCGGCTGCGTCAGCTGCAAGGTATTTTTCCAGCCAGTGAATGTCGTAGTTGCCTGCGATGACATCATCGTTTCGAACCAGATCTTGGAACAGCGGAAGCGTGGTTTGGATGCCTTCAACCACAAACTCATCCAGCGCACGGCGCAGCCGGTTCAAGCATTCCGGGCGGTTGCGGCCAACCACGATGAGTTTACCGATCAAGCTGTCGTAATAGGGCGGCACGCGGTAGCCGGAGAATGCGCCGGAATCGACCCGCACTCCGAGGCCACCGGGGGGGTGATAGTGCTCAATTTGACCGGGGGACGGCACAAACGTGCGCGCGTTTTCGGCGTTGATCCGGCATTCAATTGCGTGGCCTTGGAAGCGAACGTCTTCCTGACTAAATGACATGCCGGATCCGGCGGCGACGCGCAATTGTTCGTTCACGAGATCGATGCGGGTGATCATCTCGGTCACCGGATGCTCCACCTGGAGGCGCGTGTTCATTTCGATGAAGTAAAACTCGCCATCCTCGTAGAGAAATTCAATGGTGCCCGCGCCGGAATAGCCCATTTCAGCAATCGCATCGGCACAAATGCCGCCAATTTTCGCGCGTTGCTCTTCTGTTATGGCGGGGGAATTGGCCTCTTCGAAGACCTTTTGATGGCGGCGTTGCAGCGAGCAGTCGCGTTCGCCTAAATGCACGCCTTTTCCCTTGCCGTCCCCCATCACCTGCACCTCGATGTGCCGGGGTTTGGCGAGGTACTTTTCGATATAGACGGCATCATCGCCAAAGGCCGCTCCGGCTTCAGTGCGGGTGGTTTGGAGCGCGATTTCCATCTCGCTTTCGTTGTTCACCACCTTCATGCCACGGCCACCGCCGCCGGAGGCCGCTTTAATGATCACGGGATAGCCAATGTCTGAGCCAATGCGTTTGGCATCATCCAGTTCGGTCACCGCGCCGGAGGAGCCGGGGACCACGGGAATGCCCAGCTTTTCCGCCGTTGCCTTGGCTTCGATCTTGTCGCCCATGGTGCGGATGTGATCTGCGGAAGGGCCAATAAAGGTTATGTCGTGGGCGTCCAGAATATCGGCAAACTTGGCGTTCTCCGACAGAAAGCCGTAGCCGGGGTGAATGGCGTCCGCGCCGGTGATTTCGCAGGCCGCTATGATTTCATGGATGTTGAGGTAGCTGTCGCGGGACGCCGGGGGGCCGATGCACACACTTTGCTCCGCCAGGCGAACGTGCATGGCATCTGCGTCCGCTGTGGAGTGGACGGCGACCGTGGGGATCGACATTTCCTTACACGCGCGCAGGATGCGCAAAGCGATCTCGCCGCGGTTGGCGATGAGGACTTTTTTGAACATGGAGACGGCCTACTCAAACACGATGAGGGTTTCGCCAAATTCAACCGGCTGACCGTCTTCCACGGCAATGCTGGCGATGGTTCCGTCCTGCGTGGCGGGGATCTGGTTCATGGTTTTCATCGCTTCAACGATCATCACCGTTTGGCCTTTGCGCACCTTGTCGCCCACGCTGACATAAGGGTTCGCGCCCGGAGATGGCGACAAATAGGCTGTGCCGACCATGGGTGAAGTGACCGATGGGCCCGTAGCGACCTCAGCGGCTGGAGCCGGTGCTGCAACGGCTGCCGGAGCGGGAACCGCAACAGGGGCGGCAGCCACAGCCGGTGCCGCCATGACGGTGTGGGCTACGCCTGTGACCTCACGGGCCAAACGAATGCGCATTTCGCCCTCTTCGACTTCGATTTCGCTCAAATCGGTTTCGTTCAGCAGTTCCGCCAATTGCCGGATGAGCTTTGCGTCGATGGACGATTTCTTGGTCGACATAAACCGGGCCCTTTGATTGTTTCTAGGTGATTTTTGCTAGGTGACTGTTTTTATCAATTGCGTTTCGCTACGGCGGCTCGCTCGTTCTTTGCGATGCCGTTGGTGATGGCGGCTACGTCATGGTCTCGGCAATTGCACGCAGCGCTAGGTTATAACCTGTTGTTCCCAGTCCGCAAATCTGACCGGCACAAACCGGTGCAATGATAGAGTGATGGCGGAAAGCCTCGCGGGCGTGAATGTTAGAAATGTGCACTTCGATGGTGGGAATGGCGACACCGGAAATTGCATCGCGCAGTGCAATGGACGTGTGGGTGTAGGCGCCTGCGTTGATGATGATTCCGACGCTTTTGAGCCGGCCCGCTTCGTGGATCCAATCCACCAATGCGCCTTCGTGGTTAGACTGGTGGCATTGTGCCTCCATGCCCAACTCAGCTGCCAAAGCCGTGCAGCCGTCCTCGACATCTTGCAGTGTTTGCGCGCCGTAAATTCCTGGTTCGCGGGTGCCGAGAAGGTTGAGGTTTGGACCGTTCAGTACAAACACTGTTTGACGGGCTGATGTTGCCATAACCGCAGGGCTCACGCTTCAAAAGACCCTCGCTTTTTGCATAAACCTAGAGCGGGGTCGATTAAAAATCGGCGTTTGACCACGGAATTCAGTCCTGTGGCGTGGCTAGCAGCTGGTTTTTCCGCATTTTCGAACGGCGGTGAGCTTTTCGGCCAGCACAGCGTGGCCAAGGGCGCCAAACACAACTTCGTCTGCCAAAACATAGGACGGTGTTCCGTTGATGCCGAGTGACGTGGCAAGAGCGTTTGCCTCGCGAAACGCGTCAAGAACGTCCCCGCGGGCACCGATCTCTTCCAGCTTTTTCGTGTCGAGACCCATGTCGCGGGCAATCGCAAGGGCACGCTCGCCGTTTTTGATGCCTTCCAGCCCCAAGAGTTTGTTGTGAAACTCGCCATATTTGTCCGGATATGCACGGTAAACGGCGGTGGAAATGCGGCTCGCTTCTACGGATTCGGGCCCCAAAATCGGCAATTCTTTTAGGACAAATTTGACGTCCTTTTCGTTGCCGAGCAGTACGTTCATGTCCTCCATGGCGCGCTGGCAGAAGCTACAATTGTAGTCGAAAAACTCCACGATGGTGATCGGCGCATCCTTTGGCCCGATGACGCCTTGGTTTGCGGAGTTGAAGATCGTGTCTCTGCGTTGGTTCAACGTGGCTGCGATCTGCGCATCGCGCTCCGCTTTCTGTTTGGCCTCCAAGGCTTGTTGAACCTCGACCATGATTTCCGGGTTTTTCAGCAGGTATTCGCGAATGATCCGTTCCACAGCCTCACGATCCAGGGCTTTTTCAGCTTGGGCTGGGGCCGGCGGGACCAGCCATCCTCCAACGAGAACAAGCGTCATGGCGGCGAAGGCGCTGCGCCAAGCCGGAAGATGAAAATATGGGCGTGGTGACCTTGGGGCAGAGGAGTTCAACATGGGGCGTTCCGCGTTTGGCGCTTAAATGAGGGTGATCGGGCGGTTTCTATTTTG
>JBCBCT010000075.1:0-15543 GCA_038530365.1 Pseudomonadota bacterium
CGTGCGCCCCTCTTCGCTGATGCCTTGGGTGATGCTGAGGGCCACCGCATTGACGCCGGAAATTGCGCCAACCCCAAGGGCGATACAGGCAAGAAACACATAAAAGCCCGATAGGCCGCCCCGCAATTCGCGAAGCGCAAAAGCAAAGGCCAAACGAAACGAAACCCCGCCATTGGACCGGCCAGTGGACTGACCTGTAAATTGCGACGTGGTGGGCGGCGCACCGCCCGTATCAGCGGCGACGGTCATGCAACGGCCTTTCCTGATAGATCATCACGAAAGTCGACGGCTACGGGATCACTGGCCAGAGGTTTGCTGCCGGTTGCGGCTTCATCGGCTTCAATCTCACCGGCCCGCACCCGCAACATCCGGTCACACTGGGCTGCCAGCGATGGATCATGGGTGACAAGCACCAGCGTCATGCCACGTTCCTTTTGTTTGGAGAACAAAAGATCGGACACCTGCGTGCCAGTGGACTCATCCAGATTGCCGGTGGGTTCATCCGCCACCAGAATTTTTGGATCCGGGGCCAGCGCCCGCGCCATAGCCACCCGCTGCTGTTCACCGCCGGACATCTGGGTGGGATAGTGGGATAACCGCTCGCCCAGCCCCACCGATTCAAGTTCCGCCTTCGCCTTTTCAAACGCGCCGGGAACACCCGCCAACTCCAGTGGAACAGCCACATTTTCCAAAGCGGTCATATTGGGAATGAGATGAAAACTCTGAAAGACAATGCCGATATTGCGACCGCGGAAGGCGGCCAAACCATCTTCGTTAAGGGCGGAAAAATCCTCGCCCGCCAGCACCACGCGGCCACTGTCGACGCGCTCCAGCCCAGCCATCACCATAAGAAGGGTCGACTTGCCTGAGCCAGACGGTCCCACCACGCCAACCGATTCCCCCGCACCGACGGCAAGGGAAATCCCGCGCAACACATGGACCTGCGCTGCCCCGTCTCCAAGGGTTAGATGGATATCATCAAGCTCGATCACAGGTGAGGATTGCTCAGCATGAGGCGAAGAGGGAGAAAGTGTCATTGTTGTGGGCCCAACTTGAAAACGGGGATTGGCCGCCTCATTTCGATGGCAGATGCGGAACGCAACGCGCCGACCAAAACACGAACCGTCGAGCGCAACGTCTGATGCATATGGACCTCCACGGGACGAATTCAAAAATGGCAGCCATTAATTTTACGAAAGGTCCCGGCATTTGGTTTGGACTCCACGCCCGTTTTCAAAACGGCGCGGTCTTCGCGTTCGCTTTGAGCCTTATTTTGGCGGCGTTCGTGGTGCTTGCGGGATCGCCAACGCCATCACACGCTGCATCCAAGTCGACCCCACCGCGCATCGTTGTTTTCGGCGACAGCCTTGTCGCTGGCTATCAACTGGGAGCAGAAGAAAGTTTTCCCGTCAGACTACAAAAGGCCCTGGATGCCCGTGGCATTGCAGCAGTGATCATAGGTGCCGGTGTTTCTGGAGACACGACGAGCGGCGGGCTGGCACGCCTCAACTGGTCGGTCCCCGATGATGTGGATGGCGTTATTTTGGAGTTGGGCGCCAATGACGCCCTGCGCGGCCTGCCACCCCAGACCACCCGCGACAATCTCAACAGCATGATCACACAGCTGAAGGTGCGCGATATTGATGTGTTGCTCACGGGCATGCTGGCACCGCCCAATCTTGGCGAGACGTATGCCGCAGCGTTCAACCCCATCTATGCGCAACTCGCCAAAAAACACGATATTCTTCTCTACCCGTTCTTTTTGGACGGCGTTGCAGCGGTGCCAGAACTCAATCAGCGCGATGGCATTCACCCGACAGCGGAAGGGATCGATGTGATTGTCGAGCGCATTCTCCCTTTGGTGGAGACATTCATCGCACGGCTAAAACAGCGCACATCGTGAGACGTCTAAGAGCCTCAAGAAAATTGGTGCTAAAAATCTGACGCGATGCCTTTGTTTTCCCAATCTCCATAACGGACAGGATCGGGACCCTCGCGGCCCTGAATTTCCGTCGCCCCTTGGGCTCCATCGGTCTGCGCAGCCTTGGCCGCCTCCCGCCGCGCCTCAGCTTCTGCGAGGGCTCGTTTCGCCGCATCGGGAAGCGGCTTGCGCTGCGCCTGTGCAGCCTGGGCAGCCTGGGCAGGACGATCGGCAGCTGTTGTACCATCGGTCTTTTGATCAGCGTCGCTCACACCGTTCTCCTAAAAACAAGCCCACCGTTGCGGTGAAACCATCCACGGGGACGGTGTTGACTCCGTCCCAAATCATCCCACTTGATGTATGGAATTGGGTCGCATGGGCAAGGGCAGTGCGCACGGTGACAAGTGTCCCGCAGCGGACAAAGCGTCGCAAAACCGAACACCCAAACTACTGTTGGCGCAAAAAGTGACGCAAAACAAAGAGGGTCAGGACAATGAATCTGGTAAAAACAGCCATGTTGTTGGCGGCCATGACCGCCCTGTTTGTAACCATCGGCTTTTTAATTGGCGGCCAGCTGGGCATGGTCATCGCGTTCGTCATTGCCGCCGGCATGAACGTATTTTCTTGGTGGAATTCAGGCGCAATGGTGCTGCGCATGCACAACGCCCGCGAAGTGGATGCGCAATCGGCCCCTGATCTTGTCAACATGGTGCGCGACCTCGCCACCAATGCCGAGATGCCGATGCCCAAGGTCTACATCATTGAAACAGACCAACCGAACGCTTTCGCCACGGGGCGCAACCCCAACAACGCGGCGGTTGCTGCAAGTTCTGGCCTGTTGTCACGGCTCACCCACGAAGAAATCGCAGCGGTGATGGCCCACGAGCTCGCCCATATCAAAAACTACGACACGCTCACCATGACGGTCACGGCAACCTTGGCCGGGGCCATCGGGATGCTGGCGAACTTCGCCATGTTTTTTGGCAACAGCCGCAACAACCCGTTGGGCATTATTGGCATGCTCGCCATGATGATCCTGGCACCCATGGCAGCAGGCATCGTGCAAATGGCCATCAGCCGCACCCGCGAATATGAAGCGGACCGCGACGGCGCAGAAATCTGCGGCAATCCGCTTTGGCTTGCCGATGCCTTGCGCAGGATAGAGGCCCACGCCCGCGGCGTCGTCAATCAACCGGCGGAGCGCGCCAAGGCGACGGCCCACATGTTCATCATTAACCCTCTGAACGGGCAGTCGATGGACAATCTGTTCTCCACCCACCCCAACACCGACAACCGGATCGCAGCGCTGGAAGACATGGCCCACGATCTGATTGAGGAGCGCGAAACCCTGCGTGCGCGCGAGGATGCGATTCGCAACCAGCCCACGAAGGAGCAGTGGGGCCGCAATGCCGGTCAGATGCGCAAATCACCCTTTGCTGCCGAACGCGACCGACTGGCCAACAGATCTTCGACCAACGATGGAGCATCGAGGGACAAAGGACGTGGCCCCTGGGGGTGAGGCGCGCCAGTGAAACAAGCGGGTTAAGCCCGCAGGTAAGGCATGAGACAGCGACGCAAGGCTTCAAACGTAACGTTTGCCCTCACTGATTGGCAGAGGACCCATCACCAAAGTAATTATCAGTGCTATTCCCCAACCGATGACCAGATCCCGCACCGAAAAAAGCGCAGCCCCAACCGCTGCGCTTTTTTTGTGGTAGAGCCCGATCAAGGCTTTCTTACTCCTCCATTTACAAGACACAGTTTGACCACAACCAAAAACAACGCCGCGCCCAAACCGCGGTCCAAATCGGGCTCAAAACAGGGGCTGCCCAGCCGCGATGCCGCGGTTCTCGTACTGACACGTGTGATCGACGACAAGCGCGGTTTGGACAGCCTGCTGGACGGTCCGCACGCGCTCCAGAGCTATATGAACCTCGCTCCCAACGATCAGGCCCTCACACGGGCCATTGTCACGAGTGCGCTGCGCCGTCGCGGTGACATTGAAAAAGCGCTGCTGGCACAATTTGACCGCCCGCCTCCAAAAAACGCCCGCCATCTCATTCACACACTCCACTGTGCCGCTGCGCAAATCCTGTTCCTCGACGTACCGGACAGCGCTGCGGTTGATCTGGCAGTCAGCCAAGTTGCGGGCAATCAGGCATCCAAACGCTTCAAAAACCTCACCAATGCCGTTTTACGCGGCCTGAGCCGCAACAAGGAAGTCTTGGCGGCAACAACGACCAATGCCGAAGGCACAATGGCACCTTGGTTGTTCAAACGGCTGCGCAGCGGCTACGGGCGCGAAAAAGCCCGCGCGATCGCGGAACATCACCTGCTGGAGCCCAGCCTCGACCTTCAGGTTAAGGAAAACCCCGAATTGTGGGCATCAAAACTGGAAGGCGTCGCCCTGTTTGGCAGCACCATCCGCACCCTCAAAAAAGGCCGCATTCAGGACTGGGATGGTTATGAGGGCGGCGCGTGGTGGGTCCAAGATGCTGCAGCCGCCCTTCCTGTCGCCTTGCTTGGAACCGTTGCCGGACGCACCGTCTGCGATCTGTGTGCCGCGCCGGGGGGGAAAACCGCTCAATTGGCGGCCCTTGGCGCCAGCGTCACAGCCGTGGAACGCAACGCCAATCGCAGCATCCGCCTGCGCGAAAACATGGCCCGGCTCCAATTTGACGTCGAGTTGATTGAGACCGATTTCATGAACTGGGAGACCGACAGAGTGTTCGATGCCGTTTTGCTGGACGCGCCGTGTTCCTCCACAGGGACCATCCGTCGCCATCCCGACGTGCAATGGACCAAAACAGCAAGCGACATTGACGCCCTCGCTGCGCTTCAGAAAACGATGATTCTGGCGGCGGCTAAGCGCGTCGCCCCCGGTGGGACGCTGGTATTTGCCAATTGCTCCATCGACCGGGCGGAAGGCGAAGATATTGTCGCGCAACTTGGAAAAGGTCCCCTTGCGGAGGCTGGCCTCGAGTTGGATCCCATTGCGGCGAGCGAGATTTTCGGCATGGACGAACTCATCACAGGCCAGGGCACGCTGCGCAGTCTTCCATTTCATGGATCAACCTTTGGTACCAAGTGGCTGCCGTCCGACGAAAACGGCATGGAAAGCAATCCGCACGATCAAGCGCGCCTTTCTGGGTTGGATGGCTTCTTTGCAGCGCGGTTCAAAAAGCAGGCCCATTAGCGTTTGCGGTTCACATCGCCCGGTTTCCCGTACCGAACGGACTGCTCTATGATTGCGAATCAGGTCTTGAGGTCCACGTCACCTTTGCCAGGATGCGCTTGTTCTGAACCGGCTTTGTCCTGGTACGCCGTTCACAAACCAATCCGCCCAAACCCACGCTTTCAAACACAGACATGTCCCCGTCCAACTCGTCCATCACCGATTACGGAGCCCGCATCAGCGAAATGTGGCGCGAAGGAAATTTGCTGGTCCGCCGAAGCCTTCCCAACGTAACTTGGCCCAACGCAACTTGGCCCAACGCAATTTGGTTTGACGGAATTTGGCCCAGCATTCATTTGCAAGGCGGTCGAGCGGCGGAAAAAGGCATTGTTGCGATCCCCGAAACCCTGCAAACCGGCACACCGGAAGAGGCACGGCGTTATTATTCGGGCAGCTACACATTTGCAGGGCACACCGTTCGTACCGAAGGGGAATGCCCTTTCGATCTTGTTGCACCCAGCGACGCTTGGAGCGATGCGTTACACGCGTTTGACTGGTTGCCCCATCTCCAAGCGGCGGGTTTTGGCCTATCGCAGTCCCATGCAACGGCCCTCGTCAAAGACTGGATTGAACGCCACGGTAAACCGGATTTGTCCCCCGTTTGGGCCGTGGAAACCACCGCCCGACGGCTCATGGCTCTGCTATCGGCGGCACACTTTCTGCAATCTAACCGCTCAAAACAGTTTTCCAATCGGCTGTTTGACACGCTTAAGCTGCACTTTGCCCACCTCTACCGAACGCGAAATCTGACCCGCCCGGGATTGCCACTTCTTCAAGCGCAAATTGCGCTGCTATACGGTGCACTTTGCGTGGACCAGCGCGACCGCGTCGCCAGACAAATCAGCCGAGAGGTAGAAAGAAGTCTGGACCGACAAATTTTGGACGATGGGATCCATATTTCGCGAAGCCCCGCAACACTCATGACGCTGGCGCGCGATCTGCTGCCCTTGGAAGCCTTGGGCCGAGAAACTGGGCTTCCCGTTCCAGCCAATTTGGCGACAGTCACCCGCCGTATCGCGACCGCCCTGCGGTTTTTTCGCCATGATGATGGATCGTTGGCGCAATTCCACGGCACCGGCGCCATCGACAAAACGCAACTCAGCCACCTGTTAAAACGGGCAAAAGCCACGGAACCGGTTCCCCGAAGCGCACCGTTTGGCGGGTTTGAACGCCTGTCGAACGGCTCGACCTGTATTATCATGGACACCGGTTCCCCGTTGGCACACGCACAAAACTCCGACCCCTTTGCCGGAACTCTGGCCTTTGAGCTGTCGTCCAACAAAACGGTCTTCATCGCCAATTGCGGTGTCCCTCAACTCGAATGTGCGCGTTACCTCCCGTTTGCACGTACAAGCGCTGCCCATTCGACGGCGGTCTTGGATGATTCATCATCGGCGCGGTTCGCTTCAAGGCCGTTCGCCAAACGAGACACGATAGCCCGCATGGTGGATGGCCCTCGTACGGTGAACGCAAAGCGCGAGATCCAGGGCAAAACTGAGATCATCACCGCTTCCCACGATGGCTACGAAAACCGCTTCGGCCTGATCCACGAACGCACAGTCAGTCTTGGTGAAAATGGATCACTGGTCGAAGGCGAAGACCATTTCATCCCGTGCAAAGGGGAGAAAACAACGCAGCCAGTGGCCGTTGCCATCCGATTTCATCTGCCACCGGGCATTAAGGCGAACGCCCTGGCGGATGGAACGTCAGTCTTGATCGCAAGTGGGGCGCGAACAGCCTGGACGTTTTCCCTACATGCCGATGCTGTGCGGACCGAAGAAGGGGCGCAGATGCGCCCTCAAGATTTGCGCGTTGAAATTGAAGAAAGCGTCTCGTTTTCCGCCCCCGACCAACCGCGCAAAGCCGAACAGATTGTGGTTCACGCAACGCTTTTCGGCGAAACGCGCATCGGCTGGCATCTCAGTCGGCGGGCGCAGGTGCGAAACAGGAAGTCTGAGGCCAGCACTAAGGCGCCGGTCCAAGGAACGCTGGAAATTTTTAACGCACCGCGCAGCGACGCTGCCAACGCACACTGAGCCCGTGCGCCTCCTCCTCACCCGCCCGGCGCACCAATCCAAACGATCCGCCAAAAAGCTCAAAGCTCTCGGTCATCTTGCAATCGTTGAGCCTTTGTTGGAGCGGGAATTTCTAAAATGCCTGCGCACCGAGAACCAATTGTCGGCCTATGGCGGCGCGCTCTTCACCAGCGCCAACGGCGTTGATGCCATTGTTGAACTGGGATTTGACAAGCGGCTCAGCGCCCTTCCGGCCCTGACTGTGGGTCAGGCCACCGCACGAAGTCTGCGGCAAGCGGGGTGGAAGCGCGTGACAACCGTCGATGGGGACAGCGCCGCCATGGTCAAAG
Source organism: Pseudomonadota bacterium (assembly GCA_038530365.1). GTDB lineage: Bacteria > Pseudomonadota > Alphaproteobacteria > Rhizobiales > Rhizobiaceae > Pseudahrensia. The sequence continues at coordinate 7,522 of JBCBCT010000075.1, forward strand.
AGCTGCCAACATGGCTGCACGCCCACGGTCTTGAAGGCCAACGGCTTGTTTATCCATGCGCTGAAACGGTGAGCCGCGATTTATCCCTCAACGGTGCCGGTATCGGTGCTCAAATTGATAGCCTGCCGGTTTATCGAATGACTGAGCGGGAGGAATTTTCCAAGGACGTCCAGCGTGCACTGCAACACCGAGAAATCGACGGTGTATTGCTTTATTCTGCCCGAACGGCAGCCTGCTTTGAAAAACTGACAGCTTCCCTGACCCAGACCAGACTGGGTTCCCTGCCTCGTATTTTTACCGTCAGTCCCGCGGTCAAAGATGCGCTGAGCCCGCGGTTTCAAGAAAACGCCGTCGCCGCACGTGCGCCCAATGAAGAGGCATTGTTCGCGCTGCTGGATTGATGCAAACTTAAAAAAATCTTCCGCATCGTCACATTGTCTCCACGCAAAGTGCCCACGCAGACATCTGACGTTTTGGGACAGGCGATGCCCGCATGAACCAAAAACACCACCTCCCCCCAACGGTGAGCCTATGAAAACGCCCAAAAAACCAACTGGAACCAGCGACAAGGCGGGGCCTGAAAAAGCCGCAGCGGAACCAAAAGCCGAAGCTGCAAAGCCAAGCTCAGCCCGACCACCACGCCATTCGAAATCCACCCGCAAACCGATGACCATCGATTTGAAGGCGGAGGACAAAACGGCGAAAAAAACGCAAACCAAGACAAGCGCTCCAAAAGCCGTCGAAGACAGCAAACCGGCCAGCGCTGCCGCCGCAACCGGTACACCAAAAACGGATGTCCCATCTGCCGCCAAAACGGCGACACCGTCTCAGGGCGGGAAACGCGTGGCATCGTCTACCGCCGCAAAGACAACGTCAAACGCATCCTCGCAGGCGTCTTCAAAGGCACAATCATCGTCCAGTCCAGCGTCCAACCCGGCATCCGCGACCGCATCGCCATCATCGGCCAAAAAACCTGACGCGCCAAAACCAACCGCCAGCACCCTTGGTCGCAACGCCCAATCGGCGGCTGCACCGGCAAAATCTCACAAAACGACCAGCGATTTCTTTGGCAAACTTGTCGCTGCCGTCATCGGAGGCCTCATCGCTCTTGGCGGCGCGGGGCTTTTACAATTTGCAGGCATTCTTGGCAGTCCTGGCGGCAGCGCGGTGGACACCGCACAATTGGTGGTCAAAAATCAGTTGGACACAACCAAAGCGGATCTAGAAAAACGCTTCGAACAAGGCTTAGCCGCCCTTCAAAAACAAATAGAAACTGCGCAAGCCAACGGCACCGCCGCGACGGCAGGCGCACTGAACGAAGAGCAAACGGCAGCCATCGCCCAAGCCGTCGATTCAGCCCTTGCAGAACGGCTTGCCCAACAGGGCCCTGCTTCGTCTGCAACAACAGACCCATCAGCAAACAACGCACTGCAAGAGCAATTGGCCGCTCTAACGTCAAAGACCGACACCCTAACCCAACAAACACAGTCCAACGACACAACATTGAAATCCGTATCCACCGCCGTGGATCGTCTGGAAACAGAAATCGCCAACCTGTCCTCCGCCATTTCTTCCGGCACTGCCGGTGAGGACGCGGGGCTCAAGGCGCTAAACGATCGTCTCACCGCCCTTTCCGGCGATGTGGTCAGCCTTCAGGAAAAACTCACGACTGCCCCCGCATCTGATGCGGCATCAGACGCGCTTAGGGCGGATATCAACACGCTTAAGAGCCAGATTGCCACCCTGTCTCAGGCTGCAACGAACCAAGACCCTGCCGCGGTCACACAATTAGCAGCCCGCCTCGCAGCCCTTTCTACAGACATCGCCAACGTCAAATCGGCCCTGACAACCGAGACGAGCCAGCTGGCCGCCAGCATCAGTAAAACAGCCAATGATGCCGCCGCCAGCGCTGTGAAGACCGCCCTCGCCGACAGCCTCAAAACCGTAGACGAGCGTTTGGCCAAGATTGATGCGACGATCAGCGATCAACAGCAAAAGGTCCTCGACCTGACCGAACAGGCCAACAACGGCGCAGATCGCCGGGCCGCGCGCGCCATCGCAGCCGCCGCTTTGACAAATGACATCAACCGCGGCGTGCCCTTTGATGCCACACTCGCGGTAATGCGCCAATTTGTTGACGCGGCATCGTTGAAACCCCTCGAGGCCTTCGCCAGCACCGGGATCGCGACGGCAGATGAGTTACGCACACAGTTTGCGGCGATCAGCGGACAGATGGTGGCGGAAGCAGCCAAAAGCAGCGCAAAAACGCCCTTGGAACGCCTTCAGGCGGCGGCCCTTGATCTTGTGAAGGTTCAGCCCCTCACACCGATTGAAGGCACAAGCCCAGCAGCAATCGTTTCGCGCATATCAGCCGCACTACAGGGGGATGATTTGGCCACAGCCAACACCGAATGGGGCGCTCTCCCCGATGCGGTCAAGGCTCTATCGAAGGACTGGCAGGCCCGCCTCGCGGCCCGCATCACAGCAAATGAACTGTTGACCACCTCTATCCAGTCCTTTGTGATGGCAAAGGATGGATGAACGCGGGCTGGATGGACGATTTTTACCTTTGGGAAGGCAATGCCCCCAACGGTTGGGCATAATTAAAAAAAGCCCGCCGAGCGCCACAAAAATTCAGTCCGCCACCCCGGCCCCCGAACCACCGAAACGTGCCAAGAGAAAAATCAGGACCTGGCCCGCAACCGATTTCGAGATGATCCTATGACCAAAATTGCGCTCTTTCTGATCTTGCTTTTTGCACTCGCGGTGGCGTTGGCTTGGTTGGCGGACAATCCCGGCACGGTGGCCGTCGAATGGCCCTACGCCAATGCCCGGGTCGATTTGAGCCTGATGGAAGCGGTCATTTTCCTGGGTGTCATCGTTGCAACGCTCATGATCGGCTGGTGGTTGATCACGGGGGTTCTGAACTCTCCCAAAACATTTGGCCGTTGGCGGCAGGGCCGGGTGCGCGATAAAGGCTATGCGGCGCTGTCCCAGGGCTTAATCGCAGCCAATGCAGGCAACGCTCCCAAGGCACGTAAACTCACAAAAGAATCTGCCAAATACCTCAAAGATGAACCGCTGGTCGCGATGCTGGATGCGCAAACCGCACTTCTGGAGGGCGACCGGGCCAAGGCGCGTGAGACCTTTGAAGCGATGTTGGACAACGACTCCACCCGACTCCTCGGTCTGCGCGGCCTGCATGTCGAAGCGGAACGGGAAGGCGCCGGGGAAGCGGCGGCCCATTTTGCAAACGAAGCCGCCAAACAGGCCCCTGAAACGCCTTGGGCAACGCAAGCTGTGTTGCGTGGCTATGCCCTGGCCGCAAACTGGAAAGAAGCGCTGCGCGTGCTGGAAGCCAACCGCAACACCGGCATGTTCGACCAAGACGAATTCAAAACCAAAAAAGCCGTCATTCTGACGGCCCTCGCTCAACAGGAAGAAGCCGCCGAACCGGACCGCGCCAAAGCCCATGGTCTGGCGGCCTTGAAATTGAAACCGGGGTTTGCACCCGCTGCCGTCGTGACAGCCCGCGTGCTCAGCCGTTTGGGAGATCTGCGTAAAGCGGCAAAGGTTTTGGAAACCTGCTGGAAGGACATGCCCCATCCGGAAGTCGCGGATACCTATGTGCATCTGCGCCTGGGTGACTCTTCGGAAGATCGCCTGAAACGCGCCATCGATTTGAACACCAAACGGGCCCATAATGTTGAAGGTCAATATGTGCTCGCCAAGGCTGCAATTGATGCGCAACACTTTGTTGAAGCCCGCAACGCCCTCAAGGCCATCCTGCGCAATGAAGCCACGGAGCGGGCCTGCCTTTTAATGGCGGATATTGAAGAAGCCGAGCACGGCGACCGAGGGCGCGTGCGAGAATGGTTGACCCGTGCCGTAACGGCGTCCCGCGACCCCCTTTGGGTTGCTGACGGGATCGCGAAGGAGGAGTGGTCGCCCTGCTCCCCGGTCACCGGTCGCATTGGCGCGTTCGAATGGAAAGTTCCGGTGGATGAGCGGTCAGCAAGCCTCGAGAACCGGCCAGACTACAGCCAACTGACCCACCAAACACCCCATGAAACACCAACGCCGACGACGCCCTCGTCCTTATCGGTGTCCGACAGTCAGGACGATGATGGGACGGACATGAAAGTCATTTCCCCAAAACCTGAAGACGGGCCTGAAGACGGGCCGAAAAACGAACTTGAAACAGGAACGACAAAAGCTTCCGAAGGGGAGCAAACCCCATCATCGCAGGCTGTTGAAAGTGAAGGAAATCAAAAAACCATCGATGCCAACGTGACCGCAGCAGCCAGCGCTGCGGCGGCAGCCGCAGTCGTCGCAACAAGTACGAAAAATGATGAAAGCGACATCATTGATGTGGAACCGGAAAACGTCACCAACGCTGGGGACGCAAAAGCGGGGCCAGCATCGAAAACCAGCCATTCAGATAGTGGTTCCGTTGAAGACCGACCCGTAGCTGCCGACAATCCATCAAAGGCAGCAAACGTATCGACCGGCAAAACTGAGCCCGTCCAGCCGTCAGCGGCGCCCTCAAAGCAAGAACCGGCGCCGCTTCCAGAGGCTCAAGCCGTGGGTTTCATGTCGAAAAGCACCCCAAGTGCTCCCGACGCCCTCGGTACGCCCGAGCGTTCAGACACCAGAAGCGACGCGGACACCACAAACAGTGATGGGAAACCGCAAAAGGCGATGGATCAAGGGTCCGGAGACAACCGGACCGGCCCCAATGAGACGGAAAATACATCAAAAACCAAAAGCGCGGCCCCACGAGCCCCGTTCAAGGGTGCTGACCTCGACACCGATGAAGACGGCATTTTAGATCGCCGTCCCGATGATCCCGGCATTGTCGAGGCGGAGAACGAGCCCCGCCGCGGTCTATTGTTTTAGGCGGGGTCCCTTACGCGGCCTCGCGTTCGGCAAGCAGGCCGCGATTGACCAAAAGCTCAGCAATCTGAACCGTGTTCAGCGCAGCGCCCTTGCGCAGGTTATCGCTGACCACCCAAAGATTGAGGCCGTTATCCACGGTTGGGTCTTCTCGAATGCGCGAGATATACGTCGCATCTTCCCCCGCCGCCTCATAGGGCGTGACGTAGCCACCATCCTCTCGCTTATCCACCACCAGACAACCCGGCGCTTCCCGCAGGATTGATCGAGCATCGTCGGCACTCAACTCGCTTTCAAACTCAATGTTCACCGCTTCTGAATGGGACACAAACACCGGCACACGCACTGCGGTGCAGGTCACTTTGATGGTCGGATCCAACATCTTCTTGGTTTCGGCATTCACCTTCCACTCCTCCTTCGTATCGCCGGAATCAAGGAAAGCGTCGATGTGAGGGATGCAGTTGAAGGCAATGCGCTTGGTGAATTTCTTGTTTTCAATCGGGTCGGCAACAAAAACCGCGCGGGACTGTTCAAACAACTCATCCATCCCGTCTTTGCCCGCACCGGAAACCGACTGATAGGTGGACACCACCAACCGTTTGATTTTGGCCCGGTCATGCAGCGGCTTGAGTGCGACGACCAATTGGGCCGTGGAGCAGTTTGGATTGGCAATAATGTTCTTCTTGGAGAACCCGACAATCGCATCCGCATTCACTTCCGGCACAATCAACGGCACGTCGGGATCATAGCGCCATGCTGACGAATTATCGATGACCACACAGCCGGCAGCCGCAATTTTTGGCGACCATTCGAGGGACAACGACCCGCCCGCAGACATGATGGCGATATCGGATTGTGAAAAATCGTGGCTGTCGAGGGCTTTGACCTTTAACGTGCTGTCACCAAACGACACTTCGGTGCCTTGGCTGCGACGGGAGGCGAGTGCCACCACTGTGTCGGCGGGAAACTGCCGCTCGGCTAAAATGGACAACACCTCACGGCCCACGTTGCCTGTGGCGCCAACAACTGCAATTCTGTATCCCATGATATCTTTTGCTCCTTGCTCTCCTAAGGACACACGCCGTGTCAGCCTCTCCCCCTGGGAGAGCGCAGGAGGGAGCGGTTACACGGTGGTCTTGGTTTTGACAGCGATCGTGAACATGGGCGGCGTTGTAGCGGCGACGACTCAAAAGTCAAGAATTGTCCAAGTCATGCTTTCGGCGCTGATACTGGCCAGCCTGCACAGCGTTGGTCTTTGGGCGCAGGCAGCCGCACTGGAACCGATGACAAAAGCTCAAATCGAGGAAAACCTGTTCGGTCGAACGCTGAACGGAGAATACGCCAACGGACTGGCATGGACCGAACGTCTAAACACGGACGGCTCTTCCACTTACGTTGAGAACGGCAAGGCCATTTCAGGAAACATGCGGTTTGAGGGTAATCTTCTTTGCTTCCGCTATCCCGGAGTTCCCAGCTCATCGGGCGGCTGTTTTGAAGTTTGGCGGCGCAGTATCAACTGTTTTGATTTCTACGGAACGGAACCAAACACGTCCTTTGACGTTCCCCTTTCCGCCCGTCGTTTCGGGCAAAGTTGGACGGCCCGCGCCTGGTATGCAGATCAACAGGGCACCTGCACCACCGAGCAAATCAGTTAACCGGCTCGCCCCAGTCCCGCTTCATCACCGCCAAATTCGCGCCTAATCCCGCGCCCCGAAAATTGCACTTCCCACCCGTACGTGGGTTGCACCCAGTGAAATTGCGGTCGCGAAATCCCCGGACATGCCCATGGATACCTGTTCGACACCGGCCTGTTCAGCAAGTTTTGCCAAAAGCGCAAAATGGGGGCCGGGATTTTCTTCAAACGGCGGAATACACATCAGCCCCTCGATGGCAACGCCGTGCACCGAACGGCAGCGTTCAACAAATGCCACAGCCTCAGTCGGCAAAACGCCCGCTTTTTGGTCCTCAGCACCGGTGTTAACCTGCACGAACAGGCGAACGGTTTTACCCTGGGCCTGCATTTCAGAGGCCAATGTTGTCGCAATTTTATCCCGGTCCACCGTGTGGATCACATCGAACAACGCAACAGCATCCTTCGCCTTGTTCGATTGCAATGGCCCGATCAGGTGCAGTTCCACATCAGGAAACGCGTCCCGCAGCTGCGGCCATTTCCCCAGCGCTTCTTGCACCCGATTTTCGCCAAACACCCGTTGACCTGCTTCCAAAACGGGCCGGATGTGCTCACCGTCGAAGGTCTTGGAAACCGCAATCAGCGTCACCGCATCTGGCAAACGCCCGGCGTCATGGGCCGCTTTTGCCATAGCCAGTTTGACGTTTTCCAGCCGATCGGCAGTATTTTCCATGATGCTATTTTCCATTTCACATGTTGCGACATCATGGTTCAGACATCGGCAAATGCCCAACCCTTGAGCCCCCTGTTGACGGACCAGCCCAATTCTGGTGACTACCCCGCGCATCCCCGACCTTGTTGATGAAGACACAGAAAATGGCAAGCGAGCGCTACAACCCAGCCGCAGTCGAAACCAAATGGCAGCAACGCTGGGACGACGCACGGCTATTTGAGACTGTATCCGAGCCAAGCGCGGATCGCGAAACCTACTATGTTCTTGAAATGTTCCCTTATCCCTCGGGGCGCATTCACATGGGTCATGTGCGCAACTACGCCATGGGTGACGTCATTGCGCGCTACAAACGAGCGAAGGGTTTTGAAGTCCTCCACCCAATGGGTTGGGACGCTTTTGGCATGCCGGCTGAAAATGCGGCCATGCAAAACAAGACCCATCCGGGCACATGGACCTATGCCAACATCGAGGCCATGAAAAAACAGCTGAAGTCCATGGGACTTTCGCTGGATTGGTCCCGGGAATTCGCCACCTGCGACGTGGAGTATTACGCGCAGCAGCAGCATCTGTTTTTGGATTTTCTCGAAGCTGGCCTGATTTACCGTAAAAACGCCCGGGTCAATTGGGACCCTGTGGACATGACGGTCCTGGCAAACGAGCAAGTCATCGACGGCAAAGGCTGGCGGTCCGGCGCAGACGTCGTGCAGCGAGAACTCACCCAGTGGTTCTTCAAAATTTCGGATTTCAGCGAAGATCTGCTGTC
>JBCBCT010000076.1:0-10038 GCA_038530365.1 Pseudomonadota bacterium
CAACCACCCGAAAATTGATGGTGTCATCTGCGTCATCCATGCCGATGATGGCGATCTCTATACGTCGGCCATGGCCTCTCTGGGGGATCACGGAAAACTGCTGCCACCCTGCACCGGCGGCGCGACGCGCCAGCAATCGGTGTTTGCTGGTTTGAAAGCGCTGGAGGCCCTCGCGCCGGACCATGTGCTGATCCACGACGCCGCCCGCCCATTTGTAGATGCCAACACGGTGTCTCGAACCCGCGCCGCCCTCGACACACACGCGGCAGTCCTTCCAGTTCTCGCCGTGACAGACACGCTCAAGCGCGGTGATGCCGAAGGCCAGGTCGAGGCGACAGTCGACCGTACAAACCTCTTTGCGGCGCAAACGCCCCAGGCTTTCAACTTCCCCATCATCCTAGATGCCCACAAAGCTGCCGCCGCGCGCGACGATCTAAACTTCACCGATGATGCAGCGCTTGCAGAATGGGCTTATATTCCTGTCCATCTGGTGGAAGGCAGTGCGCGCAACACCAAACTCACCACGGTTGCAGACATGAGCGAAGCGGAACGCATGTTGGACACAATGGTTCCCGACATTCGGGTGGGCCATGGTTACGACACCCACCAACAGGTTGCGGGAGACCATGTTTGGCTGTGCGGCGTACGCTTGGACCACACCCACGGCCTGTCAGGCCACAGCGATGCCGATGTTGGTCTCCATGCTTTAACAGATGCGCTCCTGAGCGCGATTTGCGACGGCGATATTGGCGAACACTTCCCGCCATCGGACCCGCAATGGAAGGGCGCGCGCTCCGACACATTTTTGCGTTTTGCCAGCGAACGCGTGCGCCGGGCCGGCGGCACCATCACCCATGTCGATGTGACGTTGATTTGCGAGGCCCCGAAAATCGGCCCCCACCGCGACAGAATGCGGGCGGCCATTTCAGACATTGCCGACCTTCCAACCGACCGCGTGGCGGTCAAAGCAACGACCAACGAACAAATCGGGTTCGTGGGCCGCGGTGAAGGGATTGTGGCCCTCGCCACCGCAACCGTCGTGATGGGACACCAAGCCATATGACCGACGTAAATCTCGCCAAAGCCGTCATCGACGCGGCAACGAAAAACGGCATCATGGTCGCCACAGCTGAATCCTGCACCGGCGGCATGATCGCCGCCGCTTTGACCGATGTTGCCGGGTCGTCTGCGGTTTTTGAACGGGGATTTGTAACCTATTCAAACGCCGCCAAAATGGCCTGTCTCGGTGTTCCCGAAGGCCTCATTGTGGAAAACGGCGCGGTGTCAGAACCGGTGGCCCGCGCGATGGCCGAAGGCGCGCTAAGCCATGCCCCTGTGCAAGCGAGCATAGCAGTCACCGGAATTGCCGGCCCAGGCGGCGGTACGCAGGAGAAGCCGGTGGGTCTTGTTCATATCGCTGTTGCAACACCGCGCGGCACGACCCACCAAAAATGCTTGTTTGCCAGCAGCCATAACGCAAAGACGCGAGCGGACATCCGCCGCCTCACCGTGGAAACGGCTTTAGACATGCTCCTGAAACAGCTTTCATGAGACCCACAAGCCGCAAAATCATCGCCCTTGGCCCGACGATCCCGCTGCGCTAACAACCTATTGCGCGTGAGCCAATCGGAAAACCTGCCTTGTCGGCAGCGAGGATGCTTCGACCCTCCACGCGCATCCTTTTTTGCACCTGTGTGGCTTTCCCAGTCAGCCCAACGATAGCCGCTTGTTGCAAACTGGCCCCTTGCCACCTCCGCCCAACGCCTGCAAACGTTGTGCCCAAGAGGAGACATTGAGGATACGCCCCATGGACGTTCGCGCTGCCGTGGCCTTTCAGGCCGGAAAACCCCTGTCCATTGAAACCGTTCAACTGGACGGTCCCCGGGCCGGCGAAGTGCTGGTGGAAATTAAGGCCACAGGCATTTGCCATACCGATGAATTCACGCGGTCCGGCGCTGACCCTGAAGGCATTTTCCCAGCCATTTTGGGCCATGAGGGCGCGGGCGTTGTTGTCGATACCGGGCCCGGCGTCACATCGCTCAAAAAAGGCGACCATGTGATCCCACTTTACACGCCGGAATGCCGCGAATGTGACTACTGCCTGCACCCCAAAACAAACCTGTGCCAAGCCATCCGCACGACCCAGGGCCAAGGTCTTATGCCCGATGGCAGCAGCCGTTTTTCTTTCAACGGCAAGCCCGTGATGCACTATATGGGCACCTCCACCTTCGCCAATTTCACCGTGCTACCGGAAATAGCCCTCGCCAAGGTGCGCCAGGACGCGCCCTTCGATAAGATTTGTTACATCGGCTGCGGCGTGACGACGGGCATCGGTGCGGTGATCAACACGGCGAAAGCTGAGCCCGGCTGCAACGCCGTTGTGTTTGGTCTGGGCGGAATTGGTCTCAACGTCATCCAAGGACTGCGTCTGATCGGTGCAAACACCATCGTAGGCGTCGACTTGAACGACGACAAGAAGGAATGGGGCGAGAAATTCGGCATGACCCATTTCCTGAACCCAACCGGCATGTCCCATGACGAGCAGGTGGCTGCGCTGGTGGACCTGACCGGCGGCGGTGCCGATTACTCTTTTGAATGCATTGGCAACACCAAGGTCATGCGGGTCGCGCTGGAATGCGCCCACAAGGGTTGGGGCGAATCGATCATCATCGGCGTGGCCGGAGCCGGACAGGAAATTTCCACCCGACCCTTTCAACTCGTCACCGGACGATCCTGGCGGGGCACAGCCTTTGGCGGCGCGCGGGGCCGCACGGACGTTCCAAAAATCGTCGATTGGTACATGGAGGGCAAGATCGAGATTGATCCCATGATCACCCACACCATGCCCCTGGAAGACATCAACAAGGGTTTTGATCTCATGCACGAAGGAAAATCCATCCGCGCCGTGGTGGAATTCTAGCAGGAGCAAAGACGGGCGATGCGGACCGTAACAAGGACGATGACTGAGCTTGCCCGGACAAGGGCCGCCGCGCTCTTCGTGGTCGGCCTGATGCTCATTGCCCCGCCCACACACGCCCAAACCACAACGCCAAATACAAACCCCAGCACAACCGCCCAAACACCCAAAGACACCCGCACCGACGATGAAAAAGCGCTGGACGAGATGCTGCTTGGCATCTGGTCAAACGTCCCGTTTTCACGACAATCCGGCTTGGTCACTAAAAAGGCCATGGAAGACGCCGTTCGGGGCTGCATCACCGTCGCGCGGGTGTTGCAATTGCAATTTCAGGACGGCGCAGAAAAAACGCAACCGAACATTAAGGTCCTGCGCGGCTCCGTCGTTTATTGGCGCACGAAGGTTGGCATTCAACGGCTTCACATTCCCACCCGCCGGGTCTTTGTTTACGGCAGCTACGAGAAAAGACAGCAGGCCAATGGCCGTCATCTCCACCTCCTCAAGGGGAAAAATGTCGGTGTTGCCTTGCGTTTTGGGCGGCCTGCAAAGGCCCAGCTCATGATGGAAAACGACAGTGTTCTGCTGAAGTGCCCACCGCTGCCAAACCGTAAACAACAGTCCAACTGACGGGTCCCGTGGCGCTTCGAATTTTCATAGATGCCGATGCCTGCCCGGTAAAATCGGAGACCCTCAAGGTAGCCGAACGCTATGGGCTGGAAACGTTGATCGTTTCAAACGGTGGCATGCGCCCCTCCCGCGATCCGTTGGTCAAAACGATTACCGTACCCCACGGCGCGGATGCCGCCGATGACTGGATCGTGGAAGAAGCGGTCGAAGGTGACATCATCATCACCGCTGACATTCCGCTCGCGGCCCGGCTGCTCGACAAGCAGGCCCATGTGCTCGGCCCCACGGGAAAAGCGTTCAACGAAGAGACCATCGGCATGGCCTTGGCAATGCGCGGTTTGAAACAACATATCCGCGAAGCCACACAGACCCAGACGCGAAATCGCTCCCACGACACCCGCGACCGCTCAAACTTTCTCCAAGCGCTCGACAAGATCGTGACCCAAGCGCTTAAGACACGATAAGGACGCCCCCGACATGCCAACAGCGCTGACCACGGTATCGGAAGCCAAAGCCCATGGCGGAACACAGGGTGTCTACAGCCACGCATCGTCGGAATGCGGCTGTGATATGACCTTTGCCGTTTTCGTGCCTCTGCAGGCCGAGACCGCACCCTGCCCGGTGGTTTGGTATTTGTCGGGCCTCACCTGCACCCACGCCAACGTCATGGACAAGGGCGAATACCGCGCCCACGCGGCACAGCATGGCGTCATCATCGTCTGCCCCGACACCAGCCCTCGAGGCGATACTGTGCCCGACGAAGCCGACAATTGGCAGTTTGGTTCCGGCGCCGGGTTTTACGTGGATGCAACGCAGGCCCCATGGTCGCAACACTACCGCATGCGCAGTTATATTCTGGATGAATTACCGGCAATCATTGGAGCCAGCTTCCCCGCGGACATGAGCCGGCAAAGCGTATTTGGCCACTCCATGGGTGGACACGGCGCGCTGACTTTGGCGCTGACAAACCCGGACCGTTTTCAAGCCTGCTCAGCCTTCGCCCCTATCGTGAACCCGTCCACGGCTGACTGGTCACGCACAGCGTTTGAAAAATACCTCGGTCCCGATCCAGCCAACTGGGCAGCCTATGACGCCACACGCCTTGTGGAAGACGGCCACCGGTATTCGGAGTTTTTGATCGATCAAGGCACGGCAGACGGCTTTCTCGATGACGGTCTGCGCCCATGGCTATTTGAGGAGGCCTGCAAAAAAGCCGACCTTCCCCTCACGCTGCGTATGCAGGAGGGGTACGACCACTCCTACAATTTCATCTCAACTTTTATGGCTGATCACATCGCGTGGCACGCGGAACGCCTGGGAGGCGTGGGACGCTAAGCCCCCTGCACTTTTCGCTCGCGGTTAAAAAGGTAAATCCCCGAACCGATGATGATGAAAATACCGAGCCAACGCTGGGCATCCGGAAACTCATTGAAAATCCAAAAACCGAGCAGCGTCGCCATAACGATTTCCAAATACTGAAACGGTGCAAGCACCGAAGCGCTCACCCGCGCAAAGGCCATCACCACCATCAAATGACCCACCGTGGCCAGCGCGCCGATGGCAAAGATCAAACCCCAGCGGATGCCAAATTCCGGGACAGCCGGTGAAGAAAAATCATCCAAACCAAATGTGGTGGCCAGCCCCACCAACACGCCAAGCGCCAAGACACCACCGATGCCGGAGACAAACTGCATGGCCATGGGGTTCTCATCTGCCGCATAGCGCCGGGTCAAAAGAAGATAGACGGCAAACAAAAACGCTGTGCCGATGGGCAGGAGCGAGACTGGACCAAAAACATCGAGCCCCGGTCTCAGCACCAGGAGAGCGCCCGCAAACCCCACCGCACAGGCCGTCCACCGCCGCCAGCCTACAGTTTCCCGCAGGACCAGGGCCGACAGAACCGTCAAAATGAAGGGCTCCAAAAAGAAAACGGCAAGCGCATCGGCGATGGGCATATACTTGAGCGCGGCAAAAAACAGCATCACCGCCGTACCCATTAAGGCGCCGCGCAAAAGGTTCACGCCCACCCGTTTTGGCAACATGCCCCGCCAGCCACTCACGACCAGAAGCACGGGGAAGAACAGCAACGCCTGCACCGCAAACCGTCCAAACGTGGTCTGGCCCGCCGTCACATCATAACGGGTCGACAACAGCTTCGCGATGGCATCCATCATCGGCAGCATGAGCATGGCAATGGTCATGAGAACCATGCCAATGACGACATGCCGGCTCAGCCGCGAGCCAGGGGGCGATGGCATATCCGTTTGTGATGGCGCTGCGTTTGTCATGCCGCCCTATCCAAAGACCACGCGAAACAACTCCACCGGATCGTCCACCCCGCGCACAGCGTGTTTACCGATGGATTGGACCGACATGCCAGCTGGCACATCCAGACGATCAATGAGGGTAGCGGAAGCGAGAAACGCCTCGTCTTGCTCCTTTGTGACGGTCTCGATGCGGCTTGTTAGGTTCGGCGTATCGCCGAGAAACGTTACCTGCCGACGGCTATCCCCGCATTCGCCCACAACGACAGGCCCCCCATGGAGCGCGGCACGGAAAACGGGCGCTTCGCCAAACTCACTCTCAAACAGGCTACGAGAGGCATTGACCCGTGCCAACATGCTGCGCAGAGCCAAGAAACAGCGGGCGTTGTCTTTTCGATTGCTGCCAAGGGGCCATGTCACGATCACGGCGTCTCCCACATAGGACACGATCTCGCCACCGTTTTCCACGATGGCCCCATCGACGCAATGGAAGAACTCGCTCAAATAATCATGGAAGCGAACGTCTCCCAACGAGCGGGCCAGGCGGGTCGAGCCGACGATATCGACAAACATAAACACCCGATTTTCGCTCACAGGACGAAAGTACCGACCCACCACCAGATTGATGAAGCGACGAAATCCAATGATCGAAAAGACCTGGGTGATGATCACAAACACGATCACCAAAGCCAGTGAGATCAGTGTGTCCCGGACTTGGTTGGCAGCCGTCAGCTCCAGTTGAAAACTGCGTGTGGGTGATGTGAGAAGCCATTCGGTGAGCAACTGGTTGCCCACCAAACAAATGCGAATCACAATCGTCAGCACGACGATGCGGACCAAAAGCCCGGTTAAAAACGGAACGCGCCGGATCCAGCTGCGCCTTTGGGCGCGAATGTAGAAGATTTCTGTGGTCGCTGAAAACAGACCGAGGCTCGCGCCAATCCGAAAGCCGATATAATAATCAAACTCCGAACTGGCATAAAATATCGCGCCGTACATCTCGCCAATGAGGCCCGAGATGACCGTGACAATGACAACAAGAAGCAGTTTGCGAGCCAACGTCCACCGGTTGGTCGAAAACCCAATGGGTGCACTTTCCGTCGAAGCGGAAAAACCGTCCGGCTCCGGATTTACTGGTTTGACGCCCGACGTCACGCGGCGGCCTCCAACACCAAACAGGCCGCTTGCATATCCTTATACCGATGGGCGCGGCGGGCTTCCGCTTCTTCATCGCGGCCCCACTGTTCGATGTTCCAATCCTCATCCAGATGCGCTTTCGTCCAGGCCTCATCGCAATTGAGTTGCCCCATCAGCACAGCCATGGCGAGGATCGCAGAGCCCGTCAGCGACGTCACCACATGGAGCGAAGACAGTTCCAGCGGATCGTTCACGCCCCCGACGTGAATACCAAAAGCGGCAATGCTCTCAGCGGGTTGGGCCACGTGCATCACGCCTTCTGCCAGCACAAAACGCGCCCCAAGACGCGTCTCCGCCCAGTCCAAAACCGGATCCCACTGCAGCCGTTGACGATCCACCAGCCCCTGCGGCGCATCGGCCCGGTAGCACAACATGTCTGTGCCTGCGAAGCGGACGATGTCCTCTTTCACGGCCTGCGGTTCCACCGAAACACCATCGAGCGCGGTGTTCACCAGCCGCATCATCGGCATGGTCATGGGATCGATGCGCTCAACCTGCCCGTCCCATTCCGTACGCAAAACGTCGGCGAAGGCGCGCTTTTTCACGCTTACAATTGATCGGCCAGGGGTGAACCGGGCGACCGTCCAACGTGATGATATAACCGCCTGGGTCTTCGCTTCCTTCTTCGTCAACAGGGGCTTCGGCAATCTCAACGGCGGAATAAAACCGCTTCGGCAACTGGCTCTCGCGCGAGGGCTCTGCCACCCGCGTGGGTTTTTCGGGGACCGTCTCGTCCCGCTCTCCTAGAATATCGCGCATCGCACCCTCGCAGTTTCGGTCTCACCCGCAGTCAGAAACATCGTGGCCTTTAGCTTTTCCGCCGGCGTGTGAGCTCCAACGTTTCTTCTTCCACCCCATCAGCCTCGTCGAAACCCAACAGATTCCACGTCTGTTGCATATGAGGCGGCAATGGGGCGGACACATCAATCATAGGCTGCGACGGATCGGGATGTGGGATGCGCAATCGGCGGGCATGAAGATGCAGCCGCTTTTGGAGACCACCGGGCATCTCCCAATTTTCAATGTCGAAATATTTGGGATCTCCGACAATTGCGTGTCCAATATGCGCCGCATGGACCCGCAACTGGTGCGTGCGACCGGTTTCCGGTTTCATTTCCACCCAACTGACCCGCCGTGGCCCGTTATCGATCAAACGGTAGGTGGAAATCGAATGGTCAGCCCCTTTTTCGCCGTGACGCGCCACCCGCATCTTGTCGCCCTCCTCCGTCTTTTCCTTCACCAGATACGTGGAGATACGGCCTTTGGGTTTTCCCGGAACACCGGCAAGAAGCGCCCAATATGTTTTGTCAGTGTCTCGGTGGCGAAAACTGGCGGTGAGTGCCGCAGCCGCCCCACGGGTGCGCGCCACCATCAACACACCGGAGGTATCCCGGTCCAAACGGTGCACGAGCCGAGGTTTTTGACCGGACGGATCGCGCAACGATTCCAGCATGGAATCCACGGATCGGTTAATCCCCGACCCACCCTGCACAGCCAGCCCGGCAGGCTTGTTGAAGACCAGGACCTTTTTGTCTTCGTAAAGCAGAATATCGCGCAGAACGTCCGCGTCGCGCCGGTCGCGAATTGTGTTTGCGGTGATGTGCCGGGGCGTATCGCTTTTCTCAGATGACAACGGCGGAATGCGCACCACCTGCCCGGCTTCCAGGCGGGAGGCGGACTTCACGCGACCACCATCGACGCGCACCTGACCTGACCGCAGCAGTTTTTGAAGTTCTCCAAAACCAACACCGGGAAAGTGAGTTTTGAACCAACGATCAAGCCGCATGCCGGCTTCGTCGACATCCACAGTGCGCTGCGAAACAACGTTAAAGGCCATCGATTTCACCCAGCCCCAAAAGAGCGCGCGACGCTCAGTCCAGCAACCAAGGCGACCAAAGCAAGTCCCACGGAGGCGGCGCAGTAGGCCACTGCTTCGACAAACGCGCCCCGCTCCCAAAGCGAAACGGCGTCCAAGGAAAATGCCGAAAACGTCGTGAAACCGCCCAAGAATCCCGTGGCAACAAACAAGCGAAGCTCGGGGCTACCGCCCATGCGAGCGGCCAAAACACCCACAAACAACCCCATCAAAAAGGAACCAAAAACATTCACCACTAAGGTGCCCATCGGAAAGCCGGAGCCCGCAAACCGCAACGCTGCAACGCCCACCGCATGGCGCGCCATCGCGCCCAAACCGCCGCCCAGAAAGATAATCGCATAAGATACCATGGCCTGCGTTTAGTGCATTTCGACGGGCAATCAAATGGTGTCCAACATCGTGCATTGGTGTAAATTTGCCACAACGCGAGGGGGAGCGCGTCGGCACCGTGCCGTGCCCTTGCGTGAAGTTTCGAAAGGCTAAAAGACACACTTCAATTAACTGGAAGAACTCGGGGCACCTTCATGATCACCAATCGTTTCAACGGAACCATTTTGCGTTTCGCAAGCCTGGGCCTGCTTGCAACTTTGACCTCCTGCGCAACGGTGACCCGCGGCACAACCAGCGATGTTGTGATCAATTACAGCCCGGCGGACGCGAAAGTCGTGACCTCGCTCAACCACACCTGCAATGCGAGCCCTTGTTTGTTGACGGTTTCGCGCAAAAAAACGTTCACGGTCACAGCATCCAAACCCGGATTTGAGACCCAGACCGTGTTTGTCGGCACAAAAGTTACCGGCAATGGCGCAGCCGGCATAGCCGGTAATGTTCTCATCGGGGGTGTTGTGGGAATCGGGGTAGACGCGGCCACGGGTGCAGCGCGGGATCACTTTCCAAACCCGGTGAACATTACGCTGCAACCCAAAGGGTCTGCGCCCGCCGCCCGTCCAGCGCCCAAGGCATCGTCCGACACGCCGACAT
Source organism: Pseudomonadota bacterium (assembly GCA_038530365.1). GTDB lineage: Bacteria > Pseudomonadota > Alphaproteobacteria > Rhizobiales > Rhizobiaceae > Pseudahrensia. Next base: position 9,863 of record JBCBCT010000076.1, read on the forward strand.
CGTAATGCCAAAGTGTGTGGACGTGACGTGACGGCTTAGCGCCGAAACGCCCCCTTTGCTTCAAGCGCCTGCCACGCTTTGACGAGCCAAGCGCTACGGATGGTATGGCCCCCATCGTGCAAACAAAAGCGCAGAATGTGGCCACCGGCTGTGGCCTGCCGTTCCTGACAGGCCAA
>JBCBCT010000076.1:10138-15500 GCA_038530365.1 Pseudomonadota bacterium
ATCCGATCTGACGTTCCATGGATGTGAATGATGGAGACCGGCAAGGTGGTGCATTGGTCGGGCACCGGATACCAAAACGTCCCGGCAATCGGCACATAGGCGGCAAACAAATCCCCCATATGACAGGCTGTGTTCCACACCATCATGCCGCCGGCCGAAAACCCACTCATCATAATGCGGTCGCCATCAATGCCGTGGCGCTCAACGAGCGCCGCTTTCAGATCGCGAAAATAGGCCTTTTCCAAAAACTTACCGGGGCGCGGCGCGTTGGGAATATCCCAGTCCTGCCGCGCTGATTTTGGTGCAACCAAGGCAAGACCAAGACCCGTCACCGCCCGCTTCATCGATCGATTGCGCATGACGCCAGCAGCGGTCCCTCGATAGCCATGGGCAAAAATAATGGCACCCTTCGGCGGCTCACCATCGGCGGGAACCGCAATGCGATACGTGCGGTCCCCCAGTTTGCAGTCGGTGTCCTCGCCACAGGCGTGTGCCGCAAAGGCGGGCAAAAAAGTGCAAACAACAGCCAAGAGAAGAGCGCGCAGACATGTCCCCGCATGGGTAAATTTGAAGGCAACGAGCATCGTTTCGGACCATAAGCCTACGTTTCAGACAGCACGGTTGCTGACATTCCTGATCAATTCAACCCAACATCCCCGCGATGGGCCGACCCAAGCAAGCGAGACGCAAACGGCCACCCGGCGGACTTGCGGCACCAGCTAACCTTTACGTAAACTGCAGGCGCAACCACCCGCACCATTTGGGCTGAAGGACACCGCAAGCTATGGCCGCTGGCCCACGACATACATCGGACGGGAATACGACCGACGAACACGACGTCTCGATCAAAGCTGCAAAAAACTGGACTTTGCATGGTCGGCTTTTTCAGTCCCAAGGGCAAAACAACGGCCCAGCTATCATCATGTCCGGCGCAGCCGCAGTGCCGGCGGGCTATTACCACCACTATGCCCGCGCTTTGCTTGCAGCCGGTGCCCAAGCGGTCCTGTGTTACGATTATCGCGGCATCGCGCGATCCGCGGGCGACCGCAAACACTGGCGATCTTTGAAAATGGCGGACTGGGCGCATCTTGATCTCACCGCCGCCATCGCGTGGATGACCGCGAAATACCCCGGCCATCCGCTGGTCGGCTGCGGCCATTCCTACGGCGGCCAAGCACCGGGGCTATGCCAAGCCGCCTCAGCCTTCGTGCGCTATGGCACCGTGGCCACCATGTCCGGCTATTACGCTAAGACCGATCAACCGGTTCGTGTCTGGGCGCAGACCCAACTCTTCGGACGGCCCATCGCAGCGCTGCTCGGCCAAGTGCCAAAACCCATCAGCGTGGGGGAAGCGATGCCCGGCGGGATCATGTTGGATTGGGCACGCTGGATCGCATCGCGCAATTACTTCTTCGACGACCCAAAAATCGCGGCCATCAACGGCTTCGATGAGATCAAGATGCCGTTCCTGGCAGTCCATGTGGAGGATGATGTCTGGGGCACGCGATCTGCGATCCTGGACTTTCTCCGCCATTATACGGCAACCGATGTTCGCCTCTTGACGATCAAGCCGGGCGCCAGCGGTCCTATAGGGCATCTCGGCTTCTTCCGCCGCGCCCACAAAGAGACCCACTGGCCGCAGTTCAGCCGTTGGCTGATTGACGGCACGATGCCCGCCGGAACGGAAAGCGTGTCTCAGGCGGCTTTTGATCTTTCACCGCCCGACACGGTGTAGCTGGGCTCATACATCGTCACCAATTCTTCGGCGGCGGACGGGTGCAACGCCATGGTGCGGTCAAAATCGCTCTTCTTGGCACCCATTTTGACCGCAATCCCCACCAGCTGCGCCATTTCCCCGGCATCGGGCCCCAGAATGTGCACGCCGACCACGGTGTCGTCACTGGCATTCACAATAATCTTCATCAGCATGCGGGTATCACGTTCCGCCAGCACGTAGCGCATGGCGCGAAAATTGGCCTTGTAAACGTGCAGGGTTTCAAACCGCTCAGCCGCCTGCTCTTCAGTCAGGCCCACTGTCCCGATTTCCGGGTGGGAAAACACCGCCGTTGAAATCAACTCATGGTCCGGCCTCTGCGGCACACCCTGATATTCGGTGGAGACAAAACACATCGCTTCGTGGATGGCGACCGGTGTGAGTTGCACGCGATTGGTGACATCGCCCAGGGCAAAAATGCCGGGCACCGACGTGCGCGAATATTCATCAACAGCAATGTATCCAAGACTGTCCGTTTCAAGTCCTACGGTCTCCAGACCCAAGTTTTGGGTCAGCGGTCGACGGCCCAGCGCCATCATGACCTGGTCAACAGTGCGCACCTCGCCGCCGGACAAGTGCGCATCGATCCTGCCGTCCGCCCGTCGCTCCAGTTTTGAGAAAATCTGCTTGGTGATGATCTCAATCCCGCGCTTTTCATATTCGTCGTGAAGCTGAACGCGCAAATCATTGTCGAAACCGGAGAGGATTTCCTCGCCACGATATAAAATGGACGTGTCCACCCCAAGACCGTTGAAAATGCCCGCGAACTCCACAGCGATATAACCAGCGCCTGCGATCAAAACACTCTTCGGCAATTCGGGGAGGTCAAACGCTTCATCGGACGTAATGGCAAGCTCATGGCCCGGCAAATCGGTGTGGCGGTAGGGCGTTCCACCCACGGCGATGATGATTTTTTCGGCCCTCACCCTGCGCCCGTCAGCCTCAAGTAAAACCGTATGGGCCCCGTCCAGCCGCGCCCGTGTGTCAAAAACTTCCACGCCATTTCCTGTCAGACCTTTACGGTACAAGCCCTCAAGCCGCGTGATCTCAGCCTCTTTGCGGCGCACCAGCGTTTGCCAATCAAAATGGGTGTCACCAACCGTCCAACCAAAGCCAGCGGCGTCTTCAAAATTTTCCGAGAAGGTTGAGGCGTAGACGTAGAGCTTCTTTGGAACGCAGCCGCGAATGACGCAGGTGCCGCCATAGCGGCTTTCTTCCGCGATCCCGACCCGTTTGCCCAAGGACGCTGCACGCCGGGCCGCCCGCACACCACCGGAGCCACCGCCGATGACAAATAGATCATAGTCGTAGTCTGCTGTATCCGCCATGCCGTCGGCCATTTCCAAGTGCCTCACTGTTGTGAAGGCAAATAGGCCGCCAACGCCTGCGACGCAATGTCAGCACGGTCACCACATGCAATCACTGCCAGCAGAAAGCCCGCACGAGATGGTGATCGGCGCGCGGGCTCAAAGACAAAAGGACCGAACATCAATCGGCTAACCGAAGGAAAGCCTACTGGCTTTCACTCAATTTCTTGGTGACGTTCTGTGTCAAATCCCGTTGAATCCCACGGCCCCAAACATTTGCGGCTTGGCCCAACTGGCGGCCGATGACGGTCGTGGAATCGAGGTATTTCTGACCGACGGGGCCGGCAAAGAAGTTCGCGATCTGCGTCAACTCATCTTCGGAAAACGAATTTCCAAAGGCGCGGGCCGCTTCGTTTTCCAGATCTGCGCGACGCGCTGCAAGGGCAATCGCCTCATTGTCCACCGTCTCGGCAATCTTAGCCGCTTGGTCAGGGTTCGTCGCGGTCAAACGGTTTTTCAACGCCGTTGCTGCCTGGATCAAAATGCGGTCGAACGGTGCGGTGGCACGGGTCGCAGCCAATGCCTTGCGCGCGGCTGCCATATGGCTTGCAGACAACTCCTGTGCAAACGCGGTTGGCTGCCACATCGTCATGCTTGCAGCAGCGATGAGCGCGATGGCCAAAAAGCGGGCTGCACCAGAACGAGCGGACGATGAGCGAGCAGACGTTGGACGGGCGGACGTTGAACGGGCCGGCTTGGAAAAAAATTTCATGATCTTAAAAGCTCCGGGATGATCAATAAGAGGACAGTGTTGAGGATGGGGTACAGGCAGCAGATGGGTCGGTGATGACGACGGGTTCGCACACCTCCCACATTAAGCGGGTTTGGCTTTTTCTAGAACCTCCACACCCTTTGGACCTGCAACAATGGCTTGGAAAGCCAGGCCGATAAACAAGCCATTTTCGACAACACCGGGGATTTGGTTCAGCACAAGCGACAGGGCCTGTGGATCAGGAATGCGGCCAAAAGATGCATCGAAAATGAAATGCCCACCATCGGTCAAATAGGGCGTCCCGTCCGCCTGTTGGCGCAGCGCCAAAGTGCAGGACAAGGCGAGGGTTTGAACGTTTGCGAGGATGGCAAGACGGGTCGTTTCCAGCCCGAAAGGCACAACCTCAATGGGCAGTGCGAACGCCCCCAGCGTTTCGACCACTTTGCTGTTGTCGCCAATCACGAGCATGCGCGCCGATGCAGCGGCCACGATTTTTTCCCGCAGCAGGGCACCACCGGCCCCTTTGATCAGATTGAGCGCCCCATCGATTTCATCGGCCCCATCAATGGTCAGATCTAGGGCGGGCTTCTCTTCCAGGGTCGCCAACGGAATACCGAGCTTTCTGCAAAGCGTCTCCGTGCGCACGGAGGTCGGAACTCCAATGATGCTCAGGCCATCCGCGACCGCTGCGCCCAAACAGGCAACAAACGCCTCTGCGGTGGACCCCGTACCGATGCCCAACACCATGCCGTCTTCGACATAATCCATGGCCGCTCGCCCGGCAGCCATCTTCAACGCATCACTCATGGTCCGTGCTTTCCAGCTTCGCACATGTTTTGCGGCCCGCTACCATGGCGTGACCCGCCGTTCCATCAGCAATTCGTGGGTATTGGCTAGGTATCTCTAAAAACAGCACGCCGCCCCCCAAACACATCGCGGACCGACAACGTGACACGAGGTATGCGCGGCAGTTGCACCATTATGGTTGTATCGGTCCATTCAACCCGAACGCTGTGGTCGTAAGGGCCAGCGGCATCATCGACATGGGACAGTCCATCATCCCAAAACAACGCAACATCCGCTGCGCCCGCCCCCTTGGACACGAACGCTGCCAATTCGATCGCCGTCACGTCGTGGGATGCAGCCTTGGGCCACGCGGTTGCAAGGGGAAGAACCGCCCCCTCCCGAACCAGAATTGGCAAACGCGCGAGCGGCGCGTCGATCACCGCCCGCGATCCCGCCGCATGGTGCGCGCCCGAATGGGCATCAATCCAAGAAAATCCCTGACCCGGCAATGTAAGCGAAACAGTCTGCGCCTTCTCTTCCACCACCGGCGCAACCAGCACATCCGGTCCCAGCAAAAACAGATCCTGTTCTGCGATTGAGACAGCCTCGCCGTCATCAAAATCATACAGGGATGGCCGAATAATCGGGTCGCCGGTTCGCTGCGCATGCCGCGCCAGGGTTTAAAGCAACGGCAAAAACCGAAGTCTGAGGTTCAAAGCCTCG
>JBCBCT010000077.1:0-15076 GCA_038530365.1 Pseudomonadota bacterium
GAAGATGCGGCGGCGCAGGTCTTCCCCCGCCGTTTCCAAAAACGGGTCCGCCGGTTGCAACACCGGCACGTCGACAACGTCCGGCGCAACGCTGCGCAAATGGGAAAGGATACGGTCCAGCATTGCGTTGGTCACAGCAGGCGTTGATGAGAGCAGGGGAATGCCATCACGCATCGGCGTCCTGCGCGGCCAAAATGTCCCGAACCTTTGTCACCATATCGTCGATTTTCACCACCTGTTGGGCGGGCCGGGCCGCGCGCCAAGCTTCGTTGTCGGTGATGTTTTCAGACAGCCGTTTCCCCTCTATCAGATCTTTGATCTGAACCTCACCGGCGGCCCGTTCATCCGACCCTTGAATGATGGCAATGGGGGAGCCGCGCCGGTCAGCATATTGGAGCTGTTTGCCAAATTGCTTGGGGTTGCCTTGGTACATCTCCGCCCGGATACCGGCGCTGCGCAGCGTCTGAACCAGCTTTTGGTAGCCGGCAAGCGCGTCCCCATCGCGGTCCATGACACACACCACCACCGGCGGCTTCACGGGGTCTTCGTCAAGTTTGCCAAGATTTTTTAGCGCTGTGACGAGCCGCGAAACACCGATGGAAAAACCCGTCGCGGGGATGTCCTGGCCGGTAAAGCGCTTGACGAGCCCGTCGTAGCGTCCGCCGCCGGCGACCGAACCAAACGTGACGGTTTCACCTTTTTCGTTGGTGACAGGAAAGGTCAGTTCGCACTCGAAAACCGAGGCGGTGTAATATTCAAGGCCTCGAACGCAGGAGGGGTCGATCTTAATTTGATCCGCCCCATAGCCGCAGCCGCGCACCATGGTTTCCACCATCGAAAGTTCGGTGCGCCCCGCTTCAATACTGGCGTTGGAAATCGTGGTTGCGCTTGAAGTGCTCGACGGGCCAATCACATCCAGAATGCTCTGAATTTGGGTCTCGTCCAGCGCCAGTCCCGGGGTGAAATCTCCGCTGTCGTCCAGCCGGCCTTCGCCCAAGAGTTTTTGCACCCCATCCATACCAAATTTGTCCAGCTTGTCGATGGAACGCAAAATGTTAAGCCGCTTGTCCGCGTGTTCCTCGCCGGCCAACCCAAGGGCGTCCATCACGCCATCGAGCAATTTGCGGTTGTTGACGCGAATGACGTAGTCCCCCCGGGCGATGCCCAGCGCTTCCATCGTGTCGGCCATCATCATGCACATTTCGGCGTCCGCAGATGGGGTTGGCGCTCCGACCGTGTCGGCGTCAAACTGCATGAATTGCCGAAACCGTCCCGGCCCCGGCTTCTCGTTACGAAACACATAGCCGGCCCGATACGTCCGGTAGGGCGTCTGCAACGTGTTGATATTTTGCGCAAAATGCCGGGCCAGGGGCGCCGTGAGATCATAGCGCAGGCTCATCCATTGCTCATCATCATCCTGGAGCGAGAAAACCCCCGCATTTGGACGGTCGGTGTCTGGCAAAAACTTGCCGAGCGCGTCGGTATATTCAAACATCGGCGTTTCAACGGGATCAAAACCGTAGCGCTCATACACCTCTTTGATCGTCGCCATCATAGCGTCGGTGGCGCGAATGTCGGAGGCGGAGCGGTCGACAAACCCGCGGGGTTGGCGCGCCTTCAAACGCTGTGGTTTTTTCTTTTTTTCGGCCATGGAACGTGCGCTGGATCGGGATAGGGGTGGTCGCGCGCTTCCCTATCCCGTGTAGGCCCATTCGAGCAAGGGCGGGCCCATGGAAGCAAAGGCGGCGGAGTTTTATGAGTTGGGGAGGCGGGGGGCGATGATGAGCAAATATCGCGCCCCACCCGACCCGGCTTTACCGGGCCACCCTCCCCACGAGGGGGAGGGCTTGCTGCCGCACATTTTGGGATCAAATGTTCGGGCTTTGAAAGTGCCGTACCTTCCAGCCCTCCCCCTCGTGGGGAGGGTGGCCCGCGCAGCGGGTCGAGTGGGGAGCTGTGCTCCGCAACGCCGGAAAGCCGCAATGCGCGCTATGCAAACCGATGCGCAGGGCCTATGGCGTCGCGGATGCGCTTGTTTTTTCTCATCAGCCTCACCATGGTGGCCTTTGCTGGAAACTCCGTCCTGGGGCGTCTGGCGCTTATGGATGGATCCGCCGATGCCGCGACCTATTCCCTCTTGCGGGTTGTGTCAGCCGCCGTCGTTTTGCTCGTTTTGGTGCGCCTCGCACAAACCAAAGGCACAAATGCGGGGGCGGATGTGCGATCGGCAGGCGGTTGGACGGCGGCCTTGGCGCTGTTCTCTTATGTCGCCTTGTTTTCTTATTCCTACCACGCCCTCGACACTGGTCTTGGCGCGCTCATCCTGTTTTCCTGCGTCCAAGCGGTCATGATCGGATGGGGCCTGTGGCGCGGCGACAGGCCGGGCTTGCTGGAATGGTTGGGCATTCTCGTTGCGTTTTCAGGCTTTGTGTTTCTTGTTTCCCCCGGTCTGTCCGCACCACCCCTGGTGCCCAGCGTCGTTATGGCGGGGGCGGGCATCGCCTGGGGTGCCTATTCGCTCATGGGTCGGGGGGCGCAAAACCCGCTTTTGGCAACGGCGGGCAATTTCACCCGTGCTGTGCCCATGGCACTGGTGCTGTCCGTTTTGTCTTTTGTTGCGATGGCAGATGCGACGATCACGCCGTTTGGTGCCACGATGGCCATCCTATCGGGAGGCGTGACATCAGGCCTGGGTTATGCCCTGTGGTATCAGTGCCTGCCACAACTGACCGCGAGCCGCGCGGCCATCATTCAATTGTCCGTGCCGGTGATTGCCACACTGGGGGGCATCGTTTTTGCCGATGAAAGCCTGACCGTGCGCTTTGTGGTCTGTTCGGCGCTCATTCTCATGGGCATTGCGCTGAGCATTATGGCAAAAGCAAAGACGATTTGAGATCGGTTCTGGATCAAGGTTTGCGCAGGCAGGCCGTGTAGGCACCGGAAACGCGCGCCCGCCGTTCCACGGTTCGAGCTATGCGTCTCAGACCCCGCGTCGGACGGGCCGGACGGCGCAGGATCGGATTTGGCAGGCTCGCCACCAGGCGGGCGGCCTGGCGACGCGTCAACCGCCGGGCCGAACGGCCGAAATGATGGCGGGCTGCCGCTTCGATGCCGTAAATTCCCTCACCCCATTCCGCGATGTTGAGATATATTTCCATCTGGCGGCGCTTCGACCACACGAGATCGGTCAGGAGAGCAATGGGAAGTTCCACGCCCTTTCGGATATAGGACCGGCTGTTCCACAAAAACAAATTCTTGGCGTTTTGCATTGGCACCGTGCTTGCGCCTCGGGTGCGTTCGCCTTCAAGGGCATGGTCGAGAACGGCGTTCAAGGCCTCCCAGTCTACGCCGTTGTGGCTGCAATATTTGCCGTCCTCCGAAGACACGACGGACTGCCAAACCGATGGCGCGATTTGATCAAACGGCACCCATCGGCGTTGAACCGGTTTTCCGCGGGCGAAATCCACCAGCATCAGCGTGGAGATGGGGCGAACGCCATCAACGGCATAGACGCCCACGAGCGCGACGATGGCTGTGATCCAAACCAACACGGCGATGAGCAAAATTTTTGCAAAGCGGCGCACAAGTCTGCCAACCACAGAGGCACCGAGTTTCAGTCGGCTGGGTCGGGCGGCAATCAGCAGCGCTTGGGCGTCCCGTGCCCGTTCGAGATCCAACGTGTCTGCGAATGTGTCCGTGAATGTGTCCGCGTGTGCCCCTTCGCCCTCCGAAACACCACGATGGTGGCCCTCTTCCGATTCCGGACTGTTTGGCGCGTTTGGCAGATGGTCCTGCATGAAAAACGTCCTGGTGGCGAACGGATGAGGGGCTCAAGTCACCTTTTTGAGGCGTTTCGCTGATGAGGGCCAAGAATGGTCAGCCAGCAGGCGAACTGAAAAGGCCTGTGTGCTCGCTGGTGGTATCGGAAGCACCTCTCCACGACAACATTGGGGCAAAATCTCGGTAAACGGGCAGGCATCAAGATTGTAAACTTGACCGAACGTTTTTTAATGTCCATTTGATCTGTCACTTCGTTTCTACCCCGTTGAACACGGCCCTCGCCGACCGCGTCCGTCGACCGGATTTTGTCCACACCAATTGACTTGCCGTCCATGTCCACTCCGTTTTCCGTCTATGTTGCAGACGCCGCCGTTCTTGTGACGAACCACCTAGAAGGCTTGCTCGTCGAAGCGCCAGATCATTGGGAAAAAGCCCGCCCAAAACAGCTCATCGCAGCCATGCGCCATGGTGTTTTGAACGGTGGAAAGCGCCTGCGCCCGTTCCTCGTTTTAGAAACCGCAGGCCTGTTCGGCCTGTCGCCGCAGGAGGCGATGTCGGCGGCAGCCTCACTGGAATGCGTGCATTGCTACTCGTTGATCCATGATGATCTGCCGGCGATGGACGATGATGATCTGCGTCGCGGACAGCCGACGGTTCATAAGGCCTTTGATGAAGCCACCGCGATCCTCGCGGGCGATGCGCTGTTAACCTTTGCCTTTGATCTCCTCGCCCAGCACCACACCCATGCTGACCCTCTTGTGCGCAGCGAACTGGTGTTGCGTTTGGCCCGTGCAGCCGGCATGGGCGGCATGATTGGGGGGCAGATGCTCGACATTGGAGCGGAGCGCGAAACGCCAAACGCAGACACCGTTCGCACCCTGCAGGCGATGAAAACCGGCGCGCTCATCCGCTATGCCTGCGAAGCCGGCTCAATTCTGGGCGGGGCAACGGTATCAGAGCGTCAAAGCCTGTCCCGCTACGGCGAGATTATCGGCCTTGCGTTTCAACTCGCCGACGATCTTTTGGACGAAACCTCAACCCCCGAAGCGATGGGTAAAGCGGTCGGCAAAGACGCTGATCAGGGTAAAGCCACCCTTGTGTCCCTGCACGGCGCAGACGCGGTGCGGGCCGAACTTGCGGCTCTCGTTGCCGAAGCCGAAGCCTGCCTTGCCACTTTCGGCGACCGTGGGGATCGTTTGCGGGAAACCGCGCAATTCGTGGCCCAACGCACGTCCTGATAGCGCCGAATTCAGTCTATCGGTTTCGCCGAACGATGCAGGAGCCTTTGGCTTTACGGATGCGGGCGCACAGCGTGTTTGCGGCACGTCGTGTGTTGGTGCCCAAGCGCACCGTCCAGCGGCTTTTCATGCCCCGTGGAGTGCGCTGCCGGTAAAGCCGCGGTTTGCTGTCACCCACAACCACCCCAAGCCGTGCCCGCACACGGGTCCAACTGCCCATGGCGCGGTTGCGAGAAAAATGCCCGGCCACTTGTACGCCCCATGGCATTCGCGGCGCATCGCTGAGCGGGTCGCCATCACGGGTTGCGCGCGCGAGGCGCGCCCGCGTTTTGCGCACAGGGAGGGCCTGACAGCCATCTTGAAACGATACGCCAGCCTTCAGCGGGCGGTCTGTGACATCGCTTTTTCCGGTCTTGAAAGCCGCCGCCTGCTGGCCCGTCAGGGCTGCCAGATAATCGCGCGTCTCAAACGGTAGACCGCGGCTTCCCGCTATCCAGCGCTTCACCCGTGATGGACCGGCATTATAGGCGGCGGCGGCCAATGCGAAGGTGCCAAGGGATGTGCGCAAATCCGCCAGAAGCGAGGCTGAAGCGGGGAGCGCCTGGGCCGGATCAAAAGGGTCCTGCAAGCCTCGTCCTCGGGCTGTCGCGGGCATGAATTGCGCAATGCCCTGCGCCCCCACCGGGCTGCGGGCAAAAATATCAAACCGACTTTCAATCCAGATCAGTCGCGCGAAGGTGGCTGTGGGCAAATTATGCAGGCGGGCCACACGTTCAATTTCCGTGCAGATGCGGGCGACAGGCCAGTCTTTCACGCGGATTTCGCCGCGCTGATCAACCGTCTTAGGGGTTTGAGCGAATGCTGAAGCGCTGACGCTGGAAACGACTAAAAGCGCGCACGTCAGCGCAACAAAACCTGCCCAAAGGCCAAAGAGAACGCCCGTGAAGACGCCTGTCAGAAGGTCAGGTAAGCGCCTATTCCGCTGCATCCCGGGAGCCACCATAGCGTGTCTCTACGTAGGATTGGACCAGGGCTTCAAACTCTTCAGCAATGGCCGGGCCGCGCAGGGTCACGGCCTTTTGCCCATCGATAAACACGGGCGCTGCGGGGGTCTCGCCGGTGCCGGGAAGGGATATGCCGATGTCGGCGTGCTTGCTCTCGCCGGGGCCGTTGACGATGCAGCCCATGACCGCAACTTTCAAATCCGCAACGCCGGGATATTTCTCACGCCACACAGGCATGTTTGCACGCAGCTGCCCCTGAATTTTCGAGGCGAGCTCCTGAAACACCGTTGATGTGGTGCGCCCGCAGCCCGGGCAGGCGGCCACGATGGGCACAAAGGAGCGAAAGCCCATCACCTGCAACAGTTCCTGCGCAACCTGCACTTCGCGGGTCCGGTCGCCGCCGGGTTCCGGGGTCAGTGAGATGCGGATCGTATCGCCAATGCCCTGTTGCAACAAAATGCCAAGGGCTGCCGATGAGGCCACGATGCCCTTGGAACCCATGCCAGCCTCGGTCAGCCCCAGATGCAAGGCATGGTCTGTGCGGCTGGCAAGATCTGCGTAAACGGCGATCAATTGCTGCACTTCGCTGACCTTTGCCGACAGCAGGATCTTATCGCGGCCCAAGCCAAGGCGTTCCGCCTCAGCCGCTGATAAAAGAGCAGACTGCACAATCGCTTCCCGCATCACGGCATCTGCCGGTGCAGGGTTTGCGCTTTCGGCGTTCTCATCCATCAGCCGTGTCAGTAGTTCCTGATCCAGCGATCCCCAATTGACGCCGATGCGCACCGGTTTGTCATACTTGAGCGCGGTTTCAATAATGGCGGCGAACTGCGCATCGCGTTTGTTCTTGAAGCCCACATTGCCGGGGTTGATCCGATACTTGCTGAGGGCTTCCGCGCAGGCTGGATGGTCGGCAAGCAGCTTGTGACCGATGTAGTGAAAGTCTCCGACCAACGGCGTGTGGATGTCCAGACGCGCCAACCGCTCCTTGATTTTTGGCACCGCGGCGGCGGATTCATCCCGGTCCACGGTGATGCGCACAACCTCTGAACCGGCGCGGTGAAGGGCGGCCACTTGTTCGACGGTCGCATCAATATCAGCGGTGTCCGTGTTGGTCATGGATTGAACCACGATGGGCGCGCCGCCGCCAACCATCACGGACCCAACTTTGACGCCCACGGTGTTGCGCCGGCCCAGAGGAAATGTGAGCGGGGCTTTTTCTTTGAACGGATCGCAGGTTTGAAACATGAAGGCGCTTTTTGAGGTCCGGTGAAGGGGTGGAGGGTGAGAGACGGCGGATAAGTGTGAGGGGACGCGTTGACCAGGCAGTTTGATCGGAATTTTTGTTAGAAAAACCCCAAGCTCTGCGGCCCTCGGTTTTTCCAACAAAAGGCTAGCAGTGCGACACGCCGATGTCATCTCAAAGCCACCGTGTCAAAACCAAAGCGCGCCCGCCGATGAGATCTGGCCCGATATGCGCGCGCGAAACTACCGTGTCGGCACAAGCTCATCGCCGGAATAGTCATAAAAGCCTTTGCCGGATTTGCGGCCAAGCCATCCAGCTTCGACATATTTTACCAGCAGCGGGCAGGGGCGATATTTCGTGTCCGATAACCCCTCATACAACACCTGCATGATCGCAAGGCAGGTATCGAGGCCGATGAAGTCGGCCAATTGCAGCGGCCCCATGGGATGGTTCGCACCCAGCTTCATCGCCTTATCAATAGCGGCAACCGATCCCACACCTTCATACAAGACATAGATCGCTTCATTGATCATGGGGATCAAAACGCGGTTGACGATGAAGGCTGGAAAATCTTCCGAAACAGCCGTTTCTTTGCCCAAAAGATCGCAGAAGCCGCGGGCGGCGTTAAAGGTATCCTCGTTCGTCGCAATGCCACGAACCAGTTCCACCAATTGCATCACGGGAACCGGGTTCATGAAGTGAACCCCCAAGAACCGTTCCGGGCGATCGGTGGCGGAGGCTAGACGTGTGATAGAAATCGAGGATGTATTGGTGGCCAGGATCGCGTCTGCGGATAGATGAGGGCACACCGCCTCAAAAATCTGACGCTTCACGGCCTCGTTTTCCGTGGCCGCCTCGATCACCATGTCCGCGACCCCCAACTCCTCAATCGACGTAGCAGGGCCAAGTTTGGTGAGCGCCGTTTGCCGGTCCTCTTCGGTGATTCGGTGGGACGCGACCTGCCGCGCCATGTTGCCCGCAATGGTGGCCAGGCCCGACTGCACGTTCTCAGCCTTCACATCGTGCAAAAGAACGTTCAGCCCGGCCAGCGCGCAGACATGGGCGATGCCGTTGCCCATTTGGCCTGCGCCGATGATACCGATGGTTTTCATGGATGATTCCGCTCCAAAAGCGCGTGGTCTTGCGTGACCCGCTTTGCTGTTGTGTGTGGCTCGGCCTGTAGCGGAAATAAAAAGGCCGGGGAAGGTTACCCCGCCCCGGCCATTTAAAATTGTGATAGCGCGCGCCCCGCGCGCCCGCGCCTTACAGCGCTTTTTCGAGCTCCGGCAGCGCCTCGAAGAGGTCGGCCACCAAGCCATAATCTGCGACTTGGAAGATCGGGGCCTCGTCATCCTTGTTGATGGCGACGATAACTTTGGAATCTTTCATACCTGCAAGATGCTGGATCGCCCCGGAAATGCCGGCAGCGATGTACAGATCGGGGGCGACCACTTTTCCGGTCTGCCCCACCTGCCAGTCATTGGGGGCATAGCCAGCATCCACCGCAGCGCGCGACGCGCCGATGGCGGCCCCGAGTTTGTCGGCAACCGGCACGATCGTGTCTTCAAATTTCTCGGATGAGCCCAGCGCACGACCGCCGGAAATGATGATCTTGGCCGAGGTCAGTTCCGGGCGATCGCTGTCGGACAAGGCAGCGCCGACAAATTCGGAAAGGCCGGGGTTGGCCGCTGCATCCACGGTTTCAACGGCCGCTGACCCACCTTCACCGGCGCTGGCAAAGCCGGCGGTCCGCACGGTGATGACCTTTTTAGCATCCGTGCTTTGAACGGTTTGGATGGCGTTACCGGCATAAATCGGGCGCTCAAACGTGTCAGCGGACAGCACGGCTGTAACGTCGGACAGCTGCATCACGTCGAGCAGTGCTGCCACGCGAGGCATGATGTTTTTCCCATCCGTTGTGGCTGCTGCAACGAAGGCATCATAGTTGTCAGCAAGGCTGACGATTAGCGCGGCCACGGGTTCCGCCAAACGGTTGGTCAGGAAGTCCGCTTCGCACAGCAGCACCTTGGCAGCGCCATCAAGCTTGGCGGCTTGATCGGCCACAGCCTGACATCCGTTCCCGGCGACCAGCACGTGCACGTCTGCGCCCAGAGCAACGGCGGCCGTCATGGCTTTGTGGGTTTGATCGGAGAGCGTCTCGTTGTCGTGTTCTGCAAACAGAAGTGTCGTCATCGTCTTTTCTCCCTATTGAAGCACACCGGCTTCGTTTTTCAGTTTCTCGACCAGTTCCTCAACCGATCCCACCATCACACCGGCCTCACGTTTCGGCGGCTCTTCGGTTTTGACGATGGTCAGGCGTGGCGCGATATCAACGCCGTAGTCGGACGGTGCTTTTTCATCCAGCGGCTTTTTCTTGGCCTTCATGATGTTTGGCAAAGAGGCATAGCGCGGCTCGTTAAGGCGCAGGTCCGTGGTCATGATCAAAGGAAGACTGGTTTTGATGGTTTGCAGGCCGCCATCAACCTCGCGGGTGACGGTCGCATCACCGCCTTCGATTTCCAGCTTAGAAGCGAACGTGGCCTGGGCCCAACCCAGCAGGGCTGACAGCATTTGGCCGGTCTGGTTGGCGTCGTCGTCGATGGCCTGTTTGCCCAAAATTACAAGTTGCGGCGCTTCTTCGTCCACCACGCCTTTCAGAATTTTGGCAACGGAAAGGGGTTCGACCAATTCGTCGGTTTTCACCAGGATGCCGCGGTCTGCGCCCATGGCGAGGGCGGTGCGGATGGTCTCCTGGGACTGTTGCGGCCCGATGGAAACGGCGATGACTTCTTCGGCCTTGCCAGATTCTTTCAAGCGCAGCGCTTCTTCGATGGCGATTTCATCGAAGGGGTTCATCGACATTTTGACGTTGGCGAGTTCAACGCCGGAGCCATCGGCCTTGACGCGGATTTTCACGTTGTAATCGACGACCCGTTTCACCGGTACGAGTATTTTCATCCTGAGACCTTTCTTTGGCGGCGACCCCGCGTCCCGTGCCGGACCTTTTGCGACAAGCTGCCAGAAACTTTCGTTCGAGACTTCTGTTCTGCCGACGGCGGCAAAACACGATGGAAATGTGTGGCGATGTTCTTATGCTGCGTCTAGTCCTCATCCGACATCGAATGCGACATAGCGAAGCTGTAGCTCCCTTGGGTCGAACCCTTTTCGTCAACTGGACCAGCAAACGTCGACCGCCTCGGTCAGACCCTAGTCACCACTTACGTTTACGTCAATTCGTCAGGGCGTTGTCCGTGGCCCCAAGGGTCTAGCGCGATGCGTTACGGCCCCACGGGTTTCGCGGCGGTTTGACATTGGGCGGTAAGCTGGGACGGTCCGTCAGTTCCACAGCGTCCGGGACCACGATTTCGCGGTCAAACAGCGGCACACCATGGCGCCGCAAGACGAGCACCAGCAAAACACCGGCGGCGGCGCCCCCGACATGGGCCGCCCAGGATATCTGCCCGTCGGTATCGACCACAAACATGAAAACCTGAAATCCAACCCAACCGCCTAACACCGTCCAAGCCGGCAGGCGCAGGGGGATGCGGGACAAAAACAGGATCCAAATCTGCATTTTGGGGTGCAGCATCAGATAGGCACCAACAATGCCGGCAGCCGCGCCGGAGGCTCCGATCAGTGGGCTGTCGGATGTCGAAAACACAAAGGCGTGGAAGGATGCGGCGGCGAAGGCCGACAGGATGTAAAAGAGCGCGAACTTGATGTGCCCCAGCGCGTCCTCAACATTGTCGCCAAACACCCAGATGAACAGCATGTTGCCGAGCAGATGGAAGAAATCAGCATGAAGAAAGGCGCTGGTGAGGGTGCTGAGCACATACAGATGATCTGGGATCACCCGGTATGGCTCCGGCAGCACCTTTAGATCATTGCTCACAGATGGCACATGGCCGAAAGCACGGGCCGCAAACTCCAACTTGTCGGCTCCCGCCACGCCGATAACGTTGACCGCAAGATACACCAGGACGTTCAAACCGATGATGCTCAGTGTCACCCATTGCAGGTGGATCGTTTTGACCGGTTTGCCGTCGTGGAGCGGAAGAAACATGGGGCCGTTACCGGTTTTCGCCTGGGACCCACAAAATATCGTCAGCCCCGTTCTGGTTGCAAGCGCGAGCGGCAACGAACAGAAAATCCGACACCCGGTTCATGTAGCGAATGCCGTCGGGATTAACGTGCTCCCCCGGCGTTTCCGCCAAATGAACGATTAGCCGTTCCGCCCGCCGCGCGGTGGTGCGGGCCAAGTGCAGGAAAGTGGCCGCTGGGCTGCCGCCGGGCAGGATGAACGAGCGCAGCGGGTTCAACTTGGAATTGAGGGTATCGATATCCGTCTCGATGCGTTCCACCTGGCTTGCCACCATGCGCAGGGGTTCAAACTCCGGCTTTTCCGGGCCCTCCGGCGTTGCAAGGTCTGCGCCCAAATCAAACAGGTCGTTTTGGATGCGCAGCAGCATCGCGTGCAGTTCAGGCTGCTCTTCGGTGTAAAGCCGCGCCGTGCCGATGGCGGCGTTGGTTTCATCCACCGTGCCATAGCTTTCCACCCGCAAATCAAACTTCAAACGGCGCTCGCCGGTGCCGAGGGCCGTGGTGCCGTCGTCGCCAGTTTTGGTGTAAATTTTGTTCAAAACGACCATGGGAGATCCCTGTTATAAAATGATGGCGCAGCTTCTGGTGGCGCTTATTGTCGGTAGATCAAAACCACGATGACAATCACAACGACCGCGACGGCTTGGGCGGCCACACGCATGCGCATCAATTGTTGCGATTTGCTGGCCGAACCGCCCTGCATCATGTTCCAAAGTCCCCGCAGCAGGATGAGGCCAACGACGGCGCAGGCCAGCGTGATGATGATCATGGAAAGGTTCATGGCAAAGGGTGATCCGAAGTGACAATAGTAAAACTGTGCCGCCGAGCGGGCGAATGCCGCGGAGGGATGGCGCAGATTGCTGCGTTTGCCAAGGTAGGAGTGGGTTTTGAACGGCCAACGAGCCCTGCGCTGTGATGCCGCTCCAATGTTAGGAACAGCAAAAAGCAAGAGCCCAAACCTGTCATCCACCCCAGTTATTCAATGGGTTCATTCTATGGTTTCAGGGCTTGGCCGCCGCGAGGACAAGCGGATCGTGCCGCTCGCCAAAGCCACCGACAGAGCGCAAAGCGCCATGCCGGCCATCTGAAAGAGCGACAGGCTCTCCCCGAATAAGGCAAATGAAAACAAGGCGGCGAAGGTTGGGATGAGATAAAAATAGCCCGCCACCTGCGCAACGGAGCCTTGTTTGATGAGCCACATCAAAAGGTAGATAGCGGCGATGGACAAAACCAGCACAGCCCAAACCATGGCGAAGATCATCTCCCCCGACCAAACGATTGCCTGGGTTTCAAACAAAAACGAAAACGCCGTCACCGGTATGAGCGCTCCGATGTATTGAACGGCCGTTCCGGTGCGCACGTCGGTGGTTTGGCCCAGCGCTTTTTGCAGCACCGTTGAGCCGGACAGCATCACCATGCCGAAGGTGGCCAGCGCAATCGTCAGGATTGTGATCCCACCGGACTGCCAATCGAAGCCAGGCCACAACACCATGACCACCCCCACAAAGCCGCCAGCGAGCCCAAGGCGCTGCCCCTGGGTGATGCGGTCGCCCAGGAAGCTGGCTGCGAAGACCGCCGTCGTTATCGGCTGGAGCCCGATGATCACGGCAGAAATGCCCGCCGGCATGCCCCGGTCGATCACCCAAAACACGCTCCATAGATAAAGCCCGTGCAGCATGGCTCCGATCAGCAGCAACCAGGCAAACGTTATACCACGCGGCCAGACCGCCCTTGAAAGCCAGGCGATGATGGTCAGCAAAACAAGTGTGATGGCAAACCGGACCATCAAAAAGGTCGCCGGTTCGCTGTAGGGCATGGCCAGCCGCGCGCCGACAAAGCCGGTGGCGAAAATCACGACAAAAACCAGCGGTGCCAGAGATAGGGAGGCCTGAGACATCGATGAACGGGACCAAGCGTTTTTGGAAAAAGGCGCCAAAAAGAGAAGCGGTTTGGGCATGGGTGGCAAAAAATTCTATGGCGTTTCGTGCGCCAGTCATGCACCCCGGCTTCGGCTTTGTCTAACGACGGCAAGCCACGCCGACTTGTCCCCGCAAGCGCCCGTTCACCCCGCAACCCATCGTGTGGCCATGCAAGCGATCCTGCTCATTATCGTCCCTGTCTTTGTGCTCATCGGCCTTGGCTACGCCACAGCCCGCAGCCGCTATCTTTCGGAGCAGGCGGGGGACGGTCTTGCCGACTACGTGTTCAAGATTGCCGTACCTTTGCTTCTGTTTTTGTCGCTGGCGGCCCCCCGTGCGGAAGGCGTCACAGGGATCGGCGACACGCTGTCGTTCTTGCTGGTCTATTTCTCCGGCGTTTTCGTGGCTTGGATCTTGGCGATGGTCATCATTGCCAAAGGGTTCGGGCGGGGTCTGCGCGCTTCGGTCATTTCCGGCGTCGCGGCGTCGTTCTCAAACCTCGTTTTGCTCGGCATTCCGCTGATCACCCTGGCGTTTGGAGCCGCAGGCTTGCAGGTCCTGCTCGCCCTGGTGGCAGTGCATCTCATCATCATGATGAGTGTCTCCACCTTGTTGATGGAATATGCCGCCCGGGTGGATGGCGTGATGGGGGGTGCGTTTGCGCCCCTTGCGATCCTGCGCCGTGTGCTCGTCAATTTGAGCATCAACCCCATCATTATCGGGATTGTGAGCGGTCTGCTGTTTCGGCTGATCGGTTTTGAATTGCCGCCGATCATAAAAGGCATCCTGGACCCCATCGCCCAAACCACCGGGCCGCTGGCTTTGTTCGCCCTGGGCATGGGACTGATCAAATACGGCATTAAAGGCAATGTGCTGCCCGCCGGTTTGCTCACCGGGTTAAGTCTGATCGTTCAGCCCTTGGTGGTGTTTCTGCTGGGAGCCTTCGTGTTTGATTTGCCGGACTTGAAACTGCAAGTGGCCGTGATCGCCGCCGCCTGCCCCACCGGGGTGAACGCTTTCTTGTTTGCAAGCTACTTTGGAACCGCCCAGGGTCTTGCCACCAACACGATTGTTTTGGCGCTCTTAGCGTCGGTCGTCACGCTTCCAGCATGGCTCGCTTTACTGGGCGTTTAGCCCGCCCGCCTTTTAGCCCAGCCCCACCATGCGGCGAATATCGGACGGTTGCAGTCCCGCAGCGCGCAATTCGGACAGCGCTGTATCCTTAGCGCTTTTGGACAGTTTCCGCCCGTCATCATCGACGATCAAATCGTGGTGGTGGTAAATCGGTTCCGGCAAGCCCAGCAGGGTTTGAAGCAGTCTGTGAACCGCCGTTGCCGGTTCCAAATCGCGCCCGCGCACGACATGGCTGATGCCTTGAATGGCGTCATCTAGGACCACCGACAGATGGTAGCTTGTGGGCGTGTCCGACCGCGCCAGCACAACGTCGCCCCACGCAGCCGCGCTCCCGCTTGTCCACGCCCCGAGGGGCCCGTTGTTTGGATCGATGTCCCCCGACCATTCAAACCAGGTCTGATCCTGTACCGATGCGGCGTGCCCCACACCCCCGCCAGCCGCTCGACCGGCCACGTGGGCCAGGGCTGCCGACATATCCAGCCGCCACGCGTGGCGCGGTTGTGCCCGCTGTCGCTCCTGCCGTTGTTGCTGCGACCAGGACCGTTCATCGCCCGGATAGTGGGGTGCGCCATCGGGATCCCGTGGCCAGGGCGTCCCGGCGGCCTCCGCCGCTTCAACCCGAGCTCGGCTTTCTGCCCGCGACAGGAAGGCGGG
>JBCBCT010000078.1:0-14970 GCA_038530365.1 Pseudomonadota bacterium
GCGCGCGCACAGACATCGTTGTCCTCGCCTGCACCCACTATCCTTTTCTTACCAACGTCTTTCGCCGTCTGGCGCCGTGGCCGGTGGATTGGCTCAACCCAGCCGAAGCCATCGCCCGCCACGCCCGCAGCCTCATGGAAGACGTCGACCTCAGCCACGACGTGCAAGACGTTGCAGAATTCACAGCCGGCCCCCCAAAACTCCCCCTACGCCGCCTACTAGGCGGTTTCGGCTTGGCGGTGGAAGGCGCATAAGAACGAGGAAGTTGTGATGGCGTGCATGCGCATGTGTTCCAGCACACAGTTTGGTTGACACCTGCCCATCGCTATCCTATCCACCGACGTCCGCTTTTGGAGCGGTGTAACGTATCCCGTGGTCTCCCTTCGCAATGCGTGCGCGTGGTGGCCTGTCGGTTGGGCGAAATGGTCCGACAAAGGAGGGTGCGTTTTCTCAACCTGCGTGTGCGAACAGTTCGCACGCGCGTCATTTTATGAGGAAATGCTATGAGCAAGCGCCACAGCACAAAATACAAACTCGACCGCCGCATGGGCGAAAACATCTGGGGACGTCCAAAGTCCCCGGTGAACCGCCGTGAATATGGCCCGGGCCAGCACGGCCAAGGCCGCAAGGGCAAACTTTCCGACTTTGGTGTGCAGCTGCGCGCCAAGCAGAAGCTCAAAGGCTACTACGGCAACATTTCAGAGAAACAGTTCCGCAAGACGTACGATCAGGCCAGCGCCATGAAAGGCGACACGTCTGAAAACCTGATCGGACTGTTGGAGCGTCGCCTGGACGCCATCGTGTACCGCGCGAAATTCGTACCCACCGTGTTTGCAGCGCGCCAGTTCATCAACCACGGCCACATCATGGTCAACGGTAAGCGCGTGAACATCCCGTCTTACCGTTGCAAACCCGGCGACGTGATCGAAGTGCGCGAACGTTCCAAGCAACTCGTTATCGTTCTTGAAAGCGTGCAGCTGCCGGAGCGCGACGTGCCGGAATACATCATCGCCGACCACAATAAGATGTCCGCCACGTTCCAATCCGTGCCAGCCTTCGCAGACGTTCCATACCCCGTCGTCATGGAACCGAACCTGACGGTGGAATTTTATTCCCGTTAAGGCGCCTCTCGCGCAGCCCAAAACAATTCAAAGCCGCCTTCGGGCGGCTTTTTTTGTGGCCCGTTACGGCGAAGCTAAGGAAGACGTGTGGCTGTCAAACCCGTGTGACGCGGGCGGCGAAGCAGCCGGGTTTGGCGAAGTGGACGTGGATGTCCTCGATGTTGGCGTTATCAAACATGCGGTTCAGTTCGGCTTCAACGGCGGTGCCTTCTACGACTTCGGCATCAATCATCGTGCCTGAGGCATTGAACGCCCGAAGCGACAGGAGACGGTGACGCAGGAGCGCGGGGACTTCATTTGCGGCTAATCGGGCCGTTTGGGCACCTTCCCGTACAAAAATCGCGTGGCTGGCACGGTACGGCGTGTTGGCCGTTTGGTGGGTATAATTCACCGCGAGAACGCGTTCACCGATCGCTGCATCTTCCAGGCTGACGCGGCAGGGAATATCCGGGCATTTTTCCACCAAGACGCGGGCCGCGCCGCGTTGTGCCAACGTGTTCTCGTCCATGGAAAACCAGTCGGTAAACTCTGCCGCATCCAGGGCATTAAATTGAAAGGCCATAGCCAGAAACTCGTATCAAGCAAAAGGGAAACACTGCGTGTCACAGTAAGCCTTGCCACGCCGTGATCCACCCGATACTTGGCGGCGGTATGAGCCTGGACATGAATATTGCCGACTATGAAACCCCGGGCAAACCGGTCGATGTGTCACCTTTGTTCAGAACCGCCCCTTCGTCCGTGGAGTTCAACAAACTGCGCAAGCGGTTGATTAAGAACGCCCGGGAGGCTTTAGACCGGTTCGGGATGGTTGTACCGCGAGCCGACGGGCGGCGGCCGAAATGGCTTGTTGGCTTGTCCGGCGGCAAGGACAGCTATGGTCTCATGGCCCTGCTGCTTGAATTACAATGGCGAAGGCTTTTGCCGGTTGATCTGCTCGCTTGCAATCTCGATCAAGGACAGCCCAATTTTCCAAAGCACATCTTGCCCAACTGGCTAAAAGCCCACGGGATTGCGCACCGGATCGAATATCGAGATACCTATTCCATCGTCACCGAAAAAGTACCGGAGAACGCTACCTATTGCGCGCTGTGCTCCCGTTTGAGGCGCGGTAATCTTTACCGAGTGGCGCGTGAGGAGGGGTGTGATGCCCTCGTTTTAGGGCATCATCGGGAAGACATTCTTGAAACGTTTTTCATGAATCTCTTTCACGGCGGGAAGCTGGCCGCCATGCCGCCAAAATTGCGCAACGATGACGGTGATCTTTTGGTTCTGCGCCCGCTGGCGTTTTGTGGGGAAGATGATCTTGCAAAATTCGCCAATGCAATGGCCTTCCCGATCATCCCTTGCGACCTGTGCGGATCGCAAGACGGCCTACAGCGCAATGCCATGAAGGCGATGCTGTCAGACATCGAAAAGCGTATGCCTGGTCGAAAAGGCGTGATGATTCGCGCCATGGGGGACATCAAGCCCAGCCACATGCTGGACCCAAACCTGTTTGATTTTGCAGGACTTCGAGCTGACGATTAGTCAACGTTAGTCCGCCCCAGCCTCCATCAATGGGTCTGTGGCCCGCCAGACGAATTCCATCAGCGGCAGGATTGTCTTGCCAAAGCGCACGATCTCGGGAACCAAATCAGGTGAAAGGGCGAGATCTTCGCTGATAGGCTGCGAGACGATGAACATCTTGAGTTTCAAAAGCCGTTGAAGCTCTTCCCCCTCGGCGGTCTTAAACGCGTTTGGCAGCCGGGTGAGCGTGTGGTCTGTGCTGAAAGCCAGACCGTTTTTCGCCAGATTGGCTTCAATCTTCAAGAAATCATCGGTGCGGGCAACGATCTGTTCTCGCATGGCCTTCAGCTGCGGGGAGGGCGGGTACCAAAGACCGGAGGCGATGAAGCAACCATCGGGTTCAAAATGCATATAGATGCCGCCCGTGTCTTTCTTGGTGGCGGTCCGAGAAAGGACAGCGCTGGCATTTGTCTTGTAGGGGTTCTTGTCCTTCGAAAAACGAACGTCACGGTAGATGCGAAACGGCGATGTTTTGCGGTTGCCCCGAAAGGGCAATCCGGCCGTCTCACAGGCCGCGCCGGCAGCATCCGCCAAATCACCCAGCGGGTTCTTCACCTCGCTTTCATAGAGCGCTTTGTTTTCAGTGAACCACTCCCGATTGGCGTGAAATTTCAACGCTTTCAGAAACGGAAAAGCCTGCTGTCCAAAACCGGAAAAGACTGCATCACCCATAAGATACTTACCTCACAAACAGCATCACGGTCGGCCCGGGCCGGTCCCGAACAAAACGCCACGCTCGCCCCATAAAACAAACAGAAGGGAAATGACGCCACAAATCGAAAAACTCAACAACAGTGGGATCGTTGTATCGTTGTACAACTGGCCAATGAACGCCCCAATCACGCCCGCCAGACCCATTTGCAAAAAGCCAAAGACGGCGGAGGCCATGCCCGCATGGTGACCCAATGGCTCCATCGCCATGGCGTTAAAATTGGTGCCGATAAAGCCGAAGAAAAAGAACATCAGCGCTGTACCAGCGATAAACAACAACATGGGCGGCCGCCCGTCATACAGCACCGACAGCGCGCTCAAGACCACACCAAATATGATGAAGCCCACCAGGGACCAGTGCGACAGACGGCGCATGCCGACCCTCTGCACGACGCGCGCATTGATGAGCGATGACAGCGCAATGAAACCCGCGCCCGCCGAAAAGGCCACGGGAAACCAGCTGCCCAGGGTGTAGATTTCCAAAAAGATCTGGGCCGCCGAATTGATGAAACCGAACAGGCTTCCAAAAAATACGGCCAAGGCAAGCGCGTAGGCAAGCGATGCCCGCTCGCTCACGACAATCACAAAAGCCCGCGCGATGCTTTTTACCTGCAGTGGCTGACGATTTTCCACCGCCAAGGTTTCCGGCAAACGCAGCGCAACCCAGCCGACCAGCACGAAGCCGCAAAATGCCATGAAAATGAAGATCGCTTGCCAATTCACAAGGTCGATCAACACCTGGCCGATGGCGGGGGCCGCGATGGGAACCAGCATAAATACCATCATGATGATGGACATAATGGCCGCCATATCCCGCCCGGCAAAACAGTCTCTCACCAAAGCCACCGCCGCAACCCGACCGGAAGCGGCGCCAAAGCCGGCGACGGCGCGAGCAATCAACAGCGCAGCAAAACCGTCGGCAAAAATGGAGCCCAGCGATCCGAGCGCATAAATACTCATCCCCACAATGAGAATGGGCCGGCGTCCGAAACGATCCGTCAGCGGTCCAAACAACAATTGTGCGCAGGCGTAGGGCACGACATAGGCGGTTATGATCCACTGCGCCGCGTTCCCATCAATTGTCCCGAGGGCCGCGCCAATGAGCAACATGGCTGGGATGACGATGTCGATGGCCAGAGCCGTGCTGGCCATGAGCGAAGCGCACAGGCCGATGAACTCGCGGTAGGGCAGGGGCGCAGCGCCATTTGCACCCGTTGGGCTTTGCTCTGCATGTTGTAGGGGTGTCTCGGCGGACATGTTTGGGGCCGAACTTGCTTCCGCCATTAAAAACCGGATCCTTCCATCGGCAAAGACGCCCAAGACGTCACACACAAGAGGCCTTTGGAAACAAAGAGCGCTCTCAAGAAAAAGCCCGCGGGGATGGCCGCGGGCTTAAGCGTTCTTGCACAAATCAGGGCGCTGCTACGCGGTCGCCTTGCCCTGCATGGGAATGCCTTTGGTTTCCAGCATGGTCTTCAACTCACCGGACTGGAACATTTCGCGGGTGATATCGCAGCCGCCGATGAACTCGCCTTTGACGTAGATCTGCGGGACGGTCGGCCAGTTGGTGTAGTCCTTCACACCCTGACGCAAATCATCATCCGCCAGCACATTCACGCCTTTCCATTCCACGCCCAGATAATCCATGATCTGCGCCACCTGCCCGGAGAAGCCGCATTGTGGAAAGGCGGGGGTGCCCTTCATGAAAACCAAAACGTCGTTTGTCTTCACTTCGTTGTCGATGAAATCGTTCATGCTCATGGAGTATGGTCCTTCTGCCGGGGTCAAGAGCCGGTTGCTGCCCACCATTTAAGGGCAAGCGGGGTGAATTGCCAGACGACCTTTCCGCTTTCGATGCCATCACCGCCTTGAAAATTTGACGCGCTGCTCACGCCACAAAACGTAGAGCCCGGAACCGGCAATCAAAACGATACCAACCCATGTCATGCCATCGGGTATTTCAGCGAAGAACAGATAACCATAGATGATCGCCATCACGAGCGAAACGTATTCAAACGGAGCCACCGTCGCCGCCGGTGCGATGCGGTACGCTTGACTGATCAGGACGCCGCTCGCCCCATTCAACACGCCCAGAAACACCATGATCGCCAGATCAAAACCCTGCGGCCAAACCCAGGGGCGGAACAAAAACGCAAGGGAAGGATTGTCCGTCTCAGCAAACCGTCCATCGCCAAACAACACGCCAAGCAGTCCCATGAACACCATCACCGTCGCCTGAATATATGCGGCCATGACCGACGCGGATTCCGTGCTGCCCAGGATTCGTGTGAGCATGTGGAGCGAGGCGTAAAAGCAGGCCGCGATGATCGGTAGGAGAGCAGCGAACTGAAACACGCCTATGCCAGGGCGCATGATGATCAGCACACCGATCAGGCCGACGACAACAGCCAGCAAACGGCGAGGGCCAACGCGCTCCCGCAAAACGAAGACCGAAAGAACGGTGATGAGCAAGGGTGCCACAAAGAAAAGCGCGGTCCCGTCCGCCAAGGGCATGGCAGCGATCCCTGTGAAGAAGCTGATATTGGCAGCGACCACGAAGCTGCCCCGCAGAACCAACAAGCCCCATTTGCGTGACCACAGCGCGCGAAGACCCACGTCCCATGAAACGATCAAAAACACCACGATCAGGAACGCGATGGAACTTCTGAAAAAGATGATCTGCGGCAGCGCGTAGCCCGCAGAGAGGAGTTTGACGAGGGAATCGTTGAGTGAAAACGCCAAGGCACCCAGAACGGCACACAGAATTGCGAGGGTTGGGCGGTCGATGGGACGCGCCTGCAGCGTCATTTGGGTTTCTTAGAATTGGGAGCGCCATCCTTCGGTGCACGTTCTTTCAGTTGAGGCCAAGGGGGCGTCATGGGGCCTTCACCGGTTTGAACAACGTCATAGTCGGTCTCAGGTTCCCAACGATACGTTTCACGACCCTTGTTGCGCCGCTCCTGCATTTTGCCCCGAATGATGTAGGTCAGCAAAAGACCGGCGCAGATCGCCACAAACGTAAGCCCGATGATAATGCCGGTGCCGGAAAATTCCATTGGCTGTCAGCCCTTCTGTGGTCCGTTGATCGCCCCTTACGGGCAGCCAAGGCTTGCCACCCACACTGTCTGCCATAAAACGAAAGAAGACAGAACACGAAACAGCAGGATGGAACCACGTGTTAGACCTTTGGAAGCAAAGCGCCGTCGACCTTGCCGAGCTGATCCGCTCACAACAGGTGACAGCAACAGAGGCGCTCACCAGCGTGCTGGGCCGCGTGGCCAAGACCAATCCAGCGTTGAACGCCATTGTTGATGACTGTTCGGATGAGGCGCGTGAGGAGGCCGATGCCTTGGATGTGGCACTGCGCACGTCAGGTCCCGTGGGGCCGCTGCACGGCGTGCCGGTCACGGTCAAGGAAAACATCGACCAGAAAGGCTACGCCAACCCCAACGGAGTGACGGCCCTCAAAGATATCATCGCACCGGGGGATTCCCCCGTGGTCCGCAACCTGCGCAACGCCGGTGCAGTCATTGTTGGGCGCACCAACACACCAGAATTTTCCATGCGCGGAACAACGGTGAACGAACTCCACGGCCGCACCTACAACCCCTGGAACGATTGGGCATCCTCCGGGGGATCATCGGGCGGCGCATCGTCTGCGGTCATGGCCGGCATGGGCGCTCTGGCCCATGGCAATGATATCGCCGGTTCCCTGCGCTACCCGTCCGCTGCCACCGGGGCAACATCCGTCAAACCCGGCTTGGGTCGGGTCCCAGCCTGGAACCCCTCACAAACCGCAGAGCGCGGCCTGGTGGCCCAGCTTATGTCCGTCCAAGGCGTGATCACCCGCGAAGTGAAAGACGTGCGCCTCGGGCTACGAAGTCTCATTCAATATGACGCCCATGACCCGTGGATGGTGCCGATGCCGTTCGACGGGCCAAACCCCGACGGCAAAATCAAAGTTGCCTTCACAAAAGACGCCTGCGGCATGCCCCTTCATCCAGCCATCGACAAGGCGCTCGATACCGCACGGACGATGCTGGAGGACGCGGGGTATGATGTGGTTGAACCCCGTTTTCCCGACCTGAAACCCGTAGCGGAGCTTGCGGGCCAATGTCTGTTTGGAGAATTCAAAGTGCTGCTCGACAGCGTCATTCGCACCCACGGCAGCAAGACGATCAACAGCATTTTTGATGCCTACTACGAACTCATGCCACCGCTGGAAGGCGATGCGTTGATCGAAGGCATGGCGAAACGGTCGTTTTATGTGCGTCAATGGCAGTTGTTTTTGAAAGACTATCCCTTGTTGCTGACGCCTTTCCTGCCGGTGCCGACCTACGCCTGGGATCGCGATGCCCAAGGCTTGGAGGGTGCCCGCGAAGTGCTCGGCGGTGCCTATTGGAGCTATGCCATGAATTTCATGGGACTGCCGGCGGGATCCATCGCTTCGCGTTTCGACGATGATCTCGGCATGCCTGTTTCGATCCAAATCGTCGGCCAACGCTGGCGCGAAGACCTCATCTGCGACGCTTGCGAAGCCGTGGAAGCCCGCGCCGGCATCATGGCCCACCGCCTTTGGGATACGATGAGTTAGCGTGTGGGTTCGCCTGCACCAAAATCCGAGCCAGCAGCCCTTCGAGACGCCATCTGCGATGGCTCCTCAGGATGAGGACGGGGGAATTCGTTGGGTTTAGACTATTCTGGGGTAAGACCTCACGCCCCTTTGCCCCAACGAATTTGCGTTCGAAGCAAAGTAAGCCAAAACATCCCCATCGGCATTTCAAGGAGGCGGGCAGCACCCTTGTCCTGAGAAGGTGCGCAGCACCGTGCCCCACCCTCATCTGGAGGAGATGCGCAGCCGGTGCCCCACCCTCATCCTGAGGAGCCATAGAAGATGGCGTCTCGAAGGACCATGCTTAGGAGCAAAGGCCCGAACCCTTGATCTAAGGCGCAGACGTTTGAAGCGCGAGCGCGTGGAGAACGCCGCCCATTTTGCCTTGCAGGGCCGCGTAGACCATCTGGTGCTGCTGAACCCGGCTTTTTCCCTCAAAAGCTGCGGATACAACATCGGCTGCGTAATGATCGCCATCTCCGGCCAGATCGCGGATCGTGACCTGTGCGTCGGGAAGGGCTTCTTTGATCATGGCTTCAATTTCAGCCGCGTCCATGGCCATGGTTGTCTCTCCTTAAAGTGATGGTTGAAGAAATGCGCCTATTCGGCTGCTTCTTGTGATACAGATGGATTCATGAGGTTCGGAAACCAAGCCTCGTGCGCGTATTTTAGCTCGGCCACAGACACATCGATCAAATCGTTGATAATCAATCGATCGCCCCCCACCGTGCCGATGCGGGCAAACGAGACGCCGGAGCCCTCGGAGTTTGCGGCAAACATATTAGCCCATGGGTCGTCCACAGCCACGATATACCGGGACTGGTCTTCGCCAAACAGCGCTGCATGCGGGTAGGTGATGTCGATGTCACACGCCGCGCCATAGCCGGAGGCCATGCACATTTCCGCCAGCGCAACGGCAAGTCCGCCATCGGAAATATCATGGCAGGCGGATGCGTAGCCGGACCGGATCGCTGCAAGCACGAACGCGCCCCGCGCTTTTTCGGTCAGCAAGTCCACCGGCGGGGGCGGGCCCTGTTCTTCCCCAAGGATCTCGCGTTGGTAAAGCGTCCGCGCCAGATGGGTGCTTTCAACGCCCACCAGGAACAACACGTCATTCGGGTCCGCCGTATCCATACGCGCCATGCAGGCACTGTCATCGATCAAACCAACACCGGCAATGGTCGGCGTGGGCAAAATCGCTTCCCCATTGGTTTCGTTATAAAGCGACACGTTGCCCGAAACGATGGGCATGTCGAGCGCCGTGCAGGCTTCGCCAATACCCTCGATTGCAGCCACAAACTGCCCCATGATTTCCGGCTTTTCAGGATTGCCAAAATTGAGATTGTCGGTGGCCGCCAGTGGCATCGCGCCGGTAGCGATCAAGTTGCGATAACACTCTGCCACCGCCTGCTTGCCACCCTCAAACGCATCCGCTTCCACGTAACGCGGTGTCACATCCGATGAAAACGCCAACGCCTTTGTAGGATGGCTATCGACGCGAACAACGCCTGCATCCCCACCGGGAAGTTGCAGGGTGTTGCCCTGAATGAGGGTGTCGTACTGCTCCCAAACCCAACGCCGCGACGCAAGGTCAGGTGAACCGATCAGTTTGATGAGGGCGGTGTTGTAATCATCCGGCGGCGCAAACACATGCGGCTCCATCGGACTTGGCGAACCGGGTTGAACGAAGGGCCGGTCGTATTCGGGCGCTTCATCCCCCAGCTCTTTGATGGGCAGGTTGGCGACCTCTGCCCCGTGATGATGCACCCGAAACCGCAAGTCGTCCGTCGTTTCACCCACAATTGCGAAGTCGAGACCCCATTTGACGAAAATCGCCTTCGCTTCCTCTTCTTTTTCCGGGCGCAAAACCATGAGCATGCGCTCCTGGCTTTCCGACAGCATCATTTCGTAAGCGCTCATGGCATCTTCACGGACCGGGACTTTATCGAGATCGAGGAAGATGCCCAGATCGCCCTTTGCGCCCATTTCAACGGCGGAGCACGTTAAGCCCGCCGCACCCATGTCCTGGATGGCGATAACAGCGCCGCTGTCCATCAATTCCAAACAGGCTTCCAAAAGGCATTTTTCAGTGAACGGATCACCCACTTGGACAGTCGGGCGTTTTTCCTCGATGTTTTCGTCAAACTCCGCCGAGGCCATAGTCGCACCGCCCACGCCGTCCCGTCCGGTTTTGGCCCCCAGATAGACCACAGGAAGGCCAACACCCTCCGCTTTTGAGATATAGATCGCATCCGCCTTGGCGATGCCCGCCGCAAAGGCGTTGACCAAAATATTGTCGTTGTAGCGCTCGTGAAAATTCACCTCGCCACCCACGGTGGGCACGCCGAAGGAGTTTCCGTATCCGCCTACGCCCGCCACGACACCGGACACCAGATGCCGGGTCTTTTCATGGTCGGGGCTACCGAAACGCAGCGCGTTCATTGCCGCCACCGGCCGCGCACCCATTGTGAACACATCGCGCAAAATACCGCCAACGCCCGTTGCCGCCCCCTGGTAGGGCTCAATGTACGAAGGGTGGTTGTGGCTCTCCATTTTGAACACCACGACATCGCCATCGCCGATGTCCACAACGCCAGCATTTTCACCGGGACCGTAAACCACTTGCGGACCTGTGGTCGGCAGCGTCTTCAGCCATTTTTTCGAAGACTTATAGGAACAATGTTCGTTCCACATTGCCGACCAAATACCAAGCTCAGTAAATGTCGGCGTCCGCCCGGTCAGTTCAACAATACGGTCATATTCATCGTCAGTCAGGCCGTGCTCGGCCACCATTTCCGGGGTGATGTTCGGGTTGATCATTGCTTCTCGAATATAGGCTCTTTTTTCCCGACTTTTTAATAGGCGTCACTGGCCAATGTTGGTTGGGTCTGCTTGACTATAAATGCGGGAGAGATGGGGTTTACAACGATGGACGACAAAAACGCACCTGGCACTCAATCGAGCGATGCGCTTAGCTCTTTGGTGCCGACATTGGCAAACCAAAAACCAGACAAGTGGTACACGACAACTGGCGGTCAGACATATGGGCCGTTTGATTATGAACAGTTATCTGAGTTTGTGAAGGAAGGCCGAATAAACGGAACCAGTCTGGTTCATCGCTTAGGCGGCGAGGGATGAAAAAGACGCAATTCAAGACTCACAACTCATGGGACTGTTTGCATCCTCTGCGCCCATGCCGTTGATCAGCGAAACGCCACCTCCACCGCCGCCCGCCCATCCCGCCGGCATTACCGCGGCACCGGGTGCTACCGTTGTGCACGTGAATAATGTGGTCGAACGCGGCCCGACCATCAATTTCGGCTTGGGCGAGGGCGAACAAAAATCGCCAGGTTTGGCTGCCTTGTTGTCCTTTGTATTTGTCGGCGCCGGTCAGATTTACAACGGCCAGATCGGCAAGGGCATTGGAATGTTCTTTCTGTGTGTCTTTTTGTGGTTTCTCCTACTGGGTTGGATCATCAATATTTGGGCGATTTTCGACGCTTACAACACGGCCAAACGGAAGAATGATTTGTACATGCGCGCCATGGCTGGCGGGGCGAGCCCATGATCGACAAGCAAGTCGAGCGTCGAATTTGGGGCACTCTGGCCAAAACGCCGACGACGCTGTTCGTTCGCGTCTTGTCGCTGATCCCGATCTTCGCGATCGCTCCAATGTCGGCGCTGGGACTGGTTGTCTATTTGCACTACCGAGGCAAAATCCTGCCCACCGAACGGCGCTCGTTCGAGTGGTCCGTTCTGATCGCAGTGCTGAACATCATTCTCAGTGTCTATATCTTACAAATGGTCGGCACGTTTGCCTTTGAAACAATCACCAACCTCTGGAAAACGCTCTATTTCTCGAACTTTCCAGCCAGCGGAACGAGCGGCAATTCGGGGCTCGACATTTGATCCGGTTGGCCGAGGCTCTGCGAAAGGTCAGCAGGCGCGTGAGCCGCGGGCCCAGGATTCTAGCGCGGCGTTGAAGCGTGCGCCATCGGCACCATCGATGAGCGGTCCGTAAGCTGAAAAGCGCACGGTCCCGCCTTTGCGTTCGGCTTCCGCCACGAGTTTGGGCAGACCGCCGGGGTTGTTTTTGGGGACGATCAAAACACGGGGCCGTCCGGTATATGAGTTCAATTCATCGGCCATGCGATAGCTGCGGAAGGCGCGATCTTTCCCCTTGAACCAACACTTTTGCACCTGTTTGCCGACATTCAGCATAACACTGCGGGGTGACTGGGTCTGTTTGGCAACGGGGGGAGGGGCGCTCTGACACCCCGCAACAGAAAATGCAATGAGCAGAGCAGCGATCGTGCGACTGGAGTTTGCACCGGTCCGCAAAACGCCAGCAACACTCATGCGGCTGCGCTTTCAAGAATATCCATCGCAGCGGTGAAGAGACGACGCCCGTCTTCACCGCCATGGGCCGGCTCAATACGATTTTCAGGGTGGGGCATCATGCCAAGAACATTGCCATTGTGGTTGATGATGCCAGCAATGTCATTCACCGAACCATTGGGGTTGGTGCCGTTGGCATAACGAAACGCGACACGGCCTTCGCCTTCGAGCCGGTCCAAGGTTTCGCCATCGGCAAAATAATTTCCGTCGTGGTGCGCCACGGGGCAGGCAAAAATCTCATCCGAAGCGTAGTGGTGCGTAAACGGCGTTGCCGCATTGGTGACTTGCAGCTCAACCATTTTACAAACGAAATTCAAACCCGCATTGCGCATTAAAGCTCCTGGCAGGAGGCCACTTTCGGTGAGCACTTGAAATCCGTTGCAAACGCCCAAAACCCGCGTGCCCTTACGCGCCACCTCCCGCACGGCACCCATCACCGGCGCACGGGCCGCGATTGCACCGGCGCGTAGATAATCACCATGGGAAAAACCGCCGGGCAGAATGACCAGATCGCTGGGAGGCAGAACGCGGGCCGTATGCCACACAAGGGCAGGGGCTCTGCCGCTGATCTTGGTCACCGCCGCAATCATGTCGCGATCACGATTGGAGCCGGGAAACTGAATGATCGAAACGTTCATAGCGGACTACCCTAGGTCAACGCGGTAGTCTTCGATGACAGTGTTGGCCAGCAGCGTTTCGCACATGCCCGAAAGCACAGCTTTCGCAGCCGTTTCATCCTCAGCCGTGAGCGCAATGTCGAACGTCTTGCCTTGGCGCACCGCTTCGACACCTTCAAAGCCGAGAGAACCAAGAGCGCTTTCAATGGCCTTTCCCTGCGGATCAAGGACCCCGTTTTTCAACGTGACGGTAATACGCGCTTTATAATCCGGCATGGCTCGTTAGTCCGACTTCACCAGCACAGGGCCCTTGCCGCGCGCCGGTTCATTTTCGTTGAAGATACCCAAACGGCGGGCGACTTCGCGGTAATTTTCAAGCAATCCGCCCAGGTCCTGACGGAAACGGTCCTTGTCCATCTTTTCTTTGGTTTTCACATCCCAAAGACGGCAGGAGTCGGGGGAAATCTCATCTGCGATAACGACACGCATCATTTCGTTTTCGTAGAGCCGACCGCATTCAATCTTGAAATCTACAAGCTGAATACCAGCACCCAAAAACAGCCCCGTCAGGAAGTCGTTCACCCGGATCGCAAGCGCCATCATGTCATCAATTTCCGGGGGCGATGCCCAGCCAAAGGCCGTGATGTGTTCCTCTGAAACGATGGGATCGTTCAACTCATCGTTCTTGTAGTAAAACTCAATGATGGACCGCGGCAGCACGGTGCCTTCTTCAACACCCAGGCGTTTCGACATCGAGCCGGCTGCAATGTTGCGCACAACCAATTCAAGAGGAATGATCTCCACCTCTTTAATAAGCTGTTCGCGCATATTCATCCGCTCGATAAAATGCGTGGGAATGCCGATGCGGTTCAAATTCTCAAAGATGTATTCGCTGATACGATTGTTCAGCACGCCCTTGCCGTCGATCACTTCGTGCTTCTTAGCGTTGAAAGCGGTGGCGTCGTCCTTGAAAAACTGGATCAAAGTGCCGGGCTTTGTACCCTCATAGAGAATTTTTGCTTTGCCTTCATAAATGCGGCGGCGTCGGGTCATGGAGTGTGGATCCTAATCATCGGGAACACGCCGGCGCATTGAGAACACGATCCTCAAACCAGCGGTTCACCTTCAATAGGCGAGGGTGGGGGCGCTGACAATCGCAGACCCGGCACAGACCGACGTGAGCGCACCGCCAAGGACCAAAAAGAAGTGCATTGTTCCGCGGCCCGCCGTTGATTTGCGCCCGGCGGGACCATACATCGCGGAAAGACCGGAACCTTCCGGGAATCACTTGTAAGACGGATGCACGGAGGGATTTGATGTCCAGTTTTGATGAACGCGGTGAAAGTTTTGAAAAAAAGTTCGCCCACGACGCCGAGCTGAAATTTAAGGCAGAAGCACGCCGCAATCGTTTGCTTGGGGAATGGGCAGCGGAATTGTTGGGCAAGGATAGCGACGCGTATGCCAAAGAAGTCGTGAAAGCAGATTTCGAAGAGGCGGGCGATGAAGATGTGTTCCGCAAAGTTCGCGCAGACTTTGATGCCGAAAATGTAGCGATGAGCGACGAAAATCTTCGCGCCAAAATGAACGAGCTTTTGGGCGTGGCCATAGACCAGATCCAAAACAGCTGAGCAACTGGCCCACGCCAGGTTGCTGCCGACACGCGGGTGGCCATGGTATCCAAGTGCGGGCACACCGGAAGGGCGAGAAAAACACAAAGCCTTCAGCGATCAAAGAAGCGGACATAATCCGCAGGGGAGGAAAATATGGACCGGTTAACACGCCTTATGGCGAATGACGGCACTGCCATGAGCGCTTGGTCCGGTATTCCGGACCCGTTTTATCTCGGAATGCTGGTGCGCACCAGTTTCGACGTCATTACCCTCGACATGCAACACAACATGCACAGCGAGTACAGCGTTCTCAACAGCTTGGCGACGCTCACGCC
>JBCBCT010000079.1:0-2495 GCA_038530365.1 Pseudomonadota bacterium
CAAAAACCGACAGATGGTCCAGCAAACCCAGCGCTTCTGCGGCTTTCAAACCGGCGGTCGTTCCAAAGATCAGGCCGGTCACTACGCCCACAGCCATGCGGAGGGCCGCTTCACGTCGACCCTTGGGCAGGATGTAGGCTAGGGAGATCAGCGAACCCGCGACCGATCCTATGACCTTGGCGAGCAACACAAAGGGGACCGCGCTTTCCAAAATTGTGGGCGCGTTGCTCAACGAGCTCCGCACCGCATCGGTGGCCGATGACATCATGGCTCTTTGTCCTCCTGCAGCGAGGAAGCGTTCGGCGGCAGGCCAACCATGCGGCGCTTTTCCTCGACGGTGAGAAAGTCAGCACTCATCACACGTTGCCACAGCGCGTCCCGCTCCGGCGTGAGTGCATCCACGTCTTCCAGATTGATGGAAAAGGCCAAATCCGCTTCAAAGCGCGGCAACAGCCACAGGTTCAGACCGTCGATGATCTTTCCAGCCAGCGGCAGCACGGTTTGGCGCATAAACGAGCGGTTGGCCTCTTTATAATTCGAATAGGTGTTGTCGCCAGGAATGCCCAACAACATGGGTGGAACACCGAATGTGAGGGCAATATCACGGGCGGCTGCATTGCGGGCGGAGACGAAGTCCATGTCCCGCGGGCTGTAGCCCATGGCTTTCCAGTCAAGCCCCCCTTCCAGAAGCAGGGGACGACCGGCCCGTGATGCGCCCGAATACCCTTCATCGAGCTCGGAGCGGAGGCGGGCGAACTGGTCTTCGGTGAGGTTGGCCCCCTCCCGCGTTTCATAGACCAAAGCCCCCGATGGGCGGGCGCTGTTATCAAGAAGGCCTTTGTTCCAACGGCTTGCCGCGTTGTGGATGTCGAGTGCCATGAGGGCTGCCCGGAGGGGTGGAAAACCTTGGACATCATCAAGAGGGTGAAACTGTGTGAGGTGAAGGACGGGTGATCTGCCGTCCGCATCGACCGATAGTTTTTCCTTCCGTCCGCCGACCCGGTGTTCATAAGCCTGTACCCAGCCGTCGCGATCGGTGATCACGGACACACGGTCAGGCCGCAAAAGATGGAGTTCTGCTGGTCCCTCGCTCGTTTCAAGTCCATGAATGTAGGCATTGCCCGACACGAGCAGATGGCCCACGAGGGTTTCGAAGAACGACCTGCCGGCTTGGGATGCGTTGGGGCGACTGATCAGATCAAGCGCGGGATGGGTCTCCCAAATCTGATCTTTGGTCGCCAGGCGCAGTGGCAAAGAGGCCGTGTTGTCCGCGATCAAGCGAACGCAGCGGTGCACGATCGGGTTTTGCATGAAACCGGTCTGCGCCATGGAAGCATAGTCCGACCGGGTCCATCGGGCATGAGGCTGGGTCATCCACGCGTAAGGACTGTCGCCCAATCCGGTCGCCATCTTTTGTTGGTTGGCTTGCGTATCGGGTTGAGGCTGAGCCCTTGATCCAGCACTGACCGGCTGCTCATCGGCCCCAAAGGCCCCATCGAATGTCAATTGGCCGCGCGGACGCGAACCCGTTGGAACAAACCAACGCAGTGGATTTTTCATCTGTATTCCTGATGTTTGCGCCGCGAAGGCGCGCCAAAGGTCGGTGTTCAGTCTGTTTTTAGGCCAAAGCAGCCGGGCTTAGGTCAAAGCACCCGAGCTTGGGGGCGGCTGCTGGACCCTTGATGCAGCCAGAACAGCGCCCATACGAGCGCATCCAGCCGGTCCGGCGAGCGGCCAGAGGGCAGACCGTCCAGTCCGAAATTGCACATTTCATCTTCCAGTTTCGCGAACGGGCCCACATGGGCTACCCGTCCCCGCTCATAAAGGTGGGCGATGGGCTCCGCCCTCACCCACTTCCCGCGCCGCGCCCTGACCTGCCGCACCGGCGCGTTGGCGCGCTCGGCGTGCAGCACACGTTCGGCCATATCGCCACCTTGGTTGGTTTCGATGACAAGGTAGTCAGCCTGCCAGCGATCAAAGCTCGCAAGCGCCCGCCGTGCCCAACGTTCCGGCGAAACGCCTTGGACGGTATCATCGGCCAACACGAAAATGCGGCCATCATCAGTGATGCCGGCTGTGATGATGCCACAGGCGTCCGACGTTGCATTGGCGGTGGTCGGTGGGTCAATGGCGACGACAATGCGGGCCAGATCCGGTTGTTTAGCAATTCGTGCCGCTTCGAGTGCGGCCCGCGACCACAATGCGTCCGGTCGATCCTCCAAAATTTCACCGTCCAGTTCCTGACGACCCAGCCGCGTGCCTTCATAGTTGGCCACGATCCGGTCAAGAAAACCGCGCGCGAGATTGGCTGCGTTTTCCTCCGTCTTGATGTGCGACAGCACTGTGCGTTCATCTTTCAAAATGCGTTTGACCAACGGCATCGGGCGGGGCGTCGTGGTCACCACTTGCCGTGGAAAGTCACCAAGGCGAAGACCGAATTGCAGGTTGTTCCAGGCATCGTCCGCGCGGCTCCATTTGGCCAATTCATCGCACCA
>JBCBCT010000079.1:2595-14786 GCA_038530365.1 Pseudomonadota bacterium
CGCGCCTCCAGGCCATTCCAAACGACGCCGGGATGAAATCCAGGTTGGTCGGTCCCGATCAGGGTGCATCGCCAAAAGACCGGATTCCCCTTCCACCATCACCTCACGGGCATCGGCAAATGTTTCGGCGACCAGCGCAATTCGCGCGCGCGCATCAGCCGTTGCCAGCGCACGCACCCATTCAGCCCCCGCCCGCGTCTTGCCGGACCCCCGGCCACCCAAGAGCAACCAGGTCGTCCAATCACCAGAGGGCGGCAGTTGTTTTTGTGAGGCCCACAGTGGCCAGTGGTAGGCCATCCGTTCCAAAAGTTCGGTATCGCAGGTGTCAAACTCATCCGCCAAGTGCCCCGTCCGGCTCATAGCGTGCAACCAATTGCGCAAGGCGGCGGTCGAGCTCTGCGCTGCGTTCGGCGTAGCTGTCGCCTCGGCCTGCGGCTGTGTCTCCGCTGGCTTTGGAGCCGGAGAGGATCGCGTTCGCTTCGGCACGGAATTTTTGCTCCAGTTCAGACAGTGATTCGACAGTCTTTGCGAAGGCGGAGAGCGCGCGGGCGCTCTTTTCATCAATTAAGGCTGTGGAGCAGTCCCGACCGAA
Source organism: Pseudomonadota bacterium (assembly GCA_038530365.1). Lineage (GTDB taxonomy): Bacteria > Pseudomonadota > Alphaproteobacteria > Rhizobiales > Rhizobiaceae > Pseudahrensia. The sequence goes on from JBCBCT010000079.1 coordinate 3,188, forward strand.
CCGTTCCAACTGGCTGTCCAAGATGTTGGCCAATTTGGTCAGCAAAGCCCCGCTGGCAATGGCATTGGTCCAGCCCTCGTTCTTTGCTTGGTCAAAGACCCGGCTGCCGGTTGTCGAAAACACCAATTGCAACAGATCAAGCGGCGCGCCCCAGCTTTCATACAGCGTTCGAACCGCGGATAAGCGCTTTCCTTCATTTTCCTGACGCGTCCGCGCAGCACTTTGGGCGGCGGAGAGCGGTGTTTGATCGTTGGCGTTGGACACGGGGTCTCCGTTGGCAGCATCGAGAAAGGACACGGCCCAAACATCCGCGTTTAAAACGGGGCAAAGTGGAGGTTTTGACGCGCGCGGAGCGGGTCGCGGATCCAACAGTGTCAACCGCCGGAGCGGCGTCCTCTGGACCCATTTCTTCGATTATGCCCACAGGCTACAGCATGACCGTATCGGCGTCAAGGACTTTTTTCCTAGGACTTAAATCTTTTTCAAACACGCATCAGCGCGGCATCGCGTTGACCCAATCAACAAGATGCAATTCAAAGTCCTCTGCCGCGATTCCATCTTCGCTCAGGATACGTCCCCGGACGCTGGCGCCGGCCGCGTGCACCGTGTCTGTCGATTCGGACAAGAGAGGATGCCACGGCAGCAAGGCTTTGCCCTCATGGATACGCCGATAGGCGCAACTGGGGGGCAGCCAGGGATAGGCGTCCATATCCTGAGGCTTCAGCTTCACACAGTCGGGAACTGTCTCGAAACGGTTTTCATAGTCGCCGCACCGACAGGTTTCGCCATCAAACAGGGTGCAGGCAACGTTGGTGAAATAAATCTCCCCGGTGTCCCAGTCTTCCAGCTTGTTGAGGCAACAGCGGCCACAACCATCACACAGCGCTTCCCACTCCTCGGTGGACATCTCCAAGAGCGATTTCTTTTCCCAATAGCGCGGCTCCAAAGCCGGGGATTTAACGCCGTCGCGGGATGGTGAAGGGGAAGGCGCGGTCAAACCTTGCTCCTGTAAACCAAATGAGAGAAAATACTGCTACAGCCCCTACAGGTTCGCTTCGCCCCAATACAAGTCGAGACTTGCCCAGACCCTTCTTGAGACCTTGGCCCCATGCGTGATCCCTTTGCGCCGAAAAGAAAGACTTCTGCCTGGACGCGGATGATGCGGTTCGACTCCTGGGTCGACGACCGTCTGTATCGAACGTTTTCGGGCGGCGGGGAAGTCTGGGAAAATCTCACCATCTTTTTCCGCCGCTTTCGGGTTTACGGCTTCAAGAAGGCCGTGGTGGAAGTGTCGTGCGAAACGCTGACCCTAGGTGTGGCCGGCGCTGTCATGATGTTGGCGCTTGCAAAGCCGGCGTTTCTTGAGACTGAGAAAAACTGGCGCGCCCAACAGCAATATTCGGTTCAGTTTCTCGACCGCTTCGGCAATGAAATTGGCCGCCGCGGGGTGCTCCATTCGGAAGCCGAGCCCATCGAAAAGCTCCCGGATCATTTCATCAAAGCTGTGCTGGCAACGGAAGACCGGCGTTTCTTTGAGCATGTTGGTCTCGACTTCTTTGGTCTGGTGCGCGCCATGATCGAAAATGCGCGGGCCAATTCCGTGGTCCAAGGCGGATCGACCATTACCCAACAGCTCGCCAAAAACGTATTTTTGACGAACGAGCGGACCCTAGACCGCAAGATCAAAGAGGCCTTCCTGTCCCTTTGGCTGGAATACAACCTGCCGAAAAAGGAAATCCTCAAACTGTATCTCGACCGCGCCTATATGGGGGGCGGCGCGTTTGGCGCGGCGGCTGCGGCAGAATTTTACTTTAACAAAAACATCAAAGACGTGAGCCTGGCGGAAGCGGCGATGATGGCGGGCCTCTATAAAGCCCCGGCTAAATATGCTCCCCATATCAACCTGCCTGCCGCCCGCGCCCGCGCAAACGAAGTGCTCACCAATATGGTCCAGGCCGGCTTCATGACCGAGGGGCAGGTGATCAACGCCCGCCGCCAACCGGCCAGCGTCGTGGAACGGGAGAAAAAAGCCTCGCCGGATTATTTCCTCGATCACGCTTTTGAGGAAGTCAAAGAGCTGGCCTTGGGCTTTCCCACCACAACCTTGATCGCCAAAACCACGTTGGACCCCAGTTTGCAAGGCGCGGCGGATGAAGCGGTGATCTCGCATTTGCGCCAATATGGCGATGAAAAAGACGTCAGCCAGGCCGCCATGGCGGTGATTGAACGGGGTGGCGCCCTGCGCGCCCTTGTAGGTGGCAAAGACTACGGCCAAAGCCAATTTAACCGGGCAGCCAACGCGCGGCGACAACCAGGCTCCACCTTCAAACCCTTTGTTTACGCCTATGCGATGGAAAACGGCTACACGCCCAAAACTGTGGTCAATGGTGGCTCGATTACCATCCGCGGCTGGACCCCGAAAAACTACGGTGGCCGGGCATTTGGGCGCGTGAATATGACAACGGCCTTGGTGCGGTCCATAAACACCGTTCCCGTCCGCGTGGCCGCGCAATTGGGCCGTGGCCGCATCGTTCAACTGGCCAAGGACATGGGCATCACGTCCCCCCTCACGGCAGAACCGGCCATGCCCCTTGGCACAAGTGGAATGACGGTTCTGGAACAAGCCACAGGTTATGGCGTGTTCATGTCGGGCGGGTTCACAACCAACCGACATACCATCACCGCCATTTCGGACACGCAGGGGAACGAGCTGTACAATTTCAAAAAGGACGGCGAAAAACCGGTGCGCGTTTTGTCCGACAAAGCCACGCGGGCCATGAACGTGATGCTGTCGCAGGTGACAGAATGGGGTACAGGTCGGCGGGCAAAGCTAGACGGCATCCGCACGGCGGGTAAAACGGGAACGACACAGTCTTACCGTGATGCCTGGTTTGTTGGGTATACCGGTAATTACTCGGCGGCGGTCTGGTTTGGAAACGACAATTACACCCCCACCAACCGGCTCACAGGCGGCAATCTTCCCGCAATGACGTGGAAGAAATTCATGACCTACGCCCACCAAAATATCGAACTGTTTGAACTTCCGTTCGTCGCCGCCGAAAGCGGTACCGCGCCGAAGAAGCCTAAAGCCGATGGCAATAATCTTGCCGACGCGCCGGTGAACGTGATCCGGCAAAAACCACTCCCCTTGGAAACCGCCGATCTGCTGCGGCAACTGGAACGTGATTTGCGCCAGGCCCGTCCGCTCAAACCGGTCCCCGTGGTTGGAGCTCAAGCTCCAACTGTAGAACCGGCGTCCACCCGCATCGCCCGCGATGGCAGCCAAGCCGTGCCCTCTCGCGAAGAAACGCGGTAGCAGTGCGCCTGTTTTTTGATGCTCTGTTTGTCATCGTGCTTGGCCTGGGTCTGGGCGGCGGACTTGCGCTGGTTTCCATTCAGGACAATCACGGCTTTGGATCGCTGACGATTGATGGTTGGACCGCCTGGCCGCAAGTCGGCAGCGCCAACGCCGATCCCTACACCCGCGCCAAAGTGGCGGCCAACGCGGAGGTTCCCTTGGGGGCTGCGGAGGGCATCGCGTTTCACATCCGTTTGGACGACCAGCAAAGGCCGCTACGGCGCGATTGTACCTATCGGCTCTTTGGAACCACGCCACCGGCGCGGGTTTGGACGCTGGCAGCCCATGATCTTCAGGGCAAAGGCTTGCAAAACCCGCTGGGCCAACCGGCCAGCCTGGTGTCTCGTAACCTTCTTCGCCAAGACAATGGCCGTGTGGACATCACCATCGGCCCCGACATGGCCAGCGGCAACTGGATTGCCCTGGATGGACGCGGACCGTTTTCTCTTATCCTGCGCCTCTATGACACCCAAATCACCACCAGCCGCAGCCTGCTCGCCCCCACCATGCCAAAGATAGAGCGGGGAGCGTGCAAGGCATGAGCCGCATGTTTTATCTCACATTAATCGGTCTGGTGTTGGCCGGCATTGTGCACGTGCTAATCATCCTGCTCATCCCCTTCTACGCAACCAACGACGCCTGGACCCGATTGGCAGCGCGCAGCGGCGCATGGTCCTTCACCAAGGTTGCCGCGCCCGACATGCCCACGACGCCCCTGCCCCTCGTGGACCCGGCCTTTCGCATGGCGGCGTGTCGGTTTGATCTGTCCGAAGCGCCCTTGCGCCTTTCATCCATCGGGGTGGCACCGTTTTGGTCTGTGGCCATCTTCGACCGCCAGGGGCGCAACATTTATTCCTTCAACGACCGCACGGCGATTGAGCGGCGGCTCTCAGCGCTGATCGTCGATCCAGTGCAGATGGCGCAATTGCGCAAAAATCCACCGCCCGAAGCCGAAAGCGCTGTTTTGGTGGAAACAACGTCGCGCCAGGGCTTTGTGCTGGTCCGTGCACTCCAGAGTGACACAAGTTGGAGCCGAGAAACGGAAGCGTTTTTGCAAAACGCCAAGTGTGAGCGCTACGCGTTTCCCGCAAGCCCCACAGCAGCCGACGATGGAGCGAATGGTGACAGCTAATCCGGTCGGTGCGCGCCAATAAGCGCGCAGATTTTGCCCGCTGTCGGGAGTTTTTCTTTTATGGTTAACGAAAAGTAAAGAATTGTTGCGTCAAAGGTTGGGGTAATTTTCCGGGCGGAGAAACCTTTCATGACCTTTGCTATGCACACAGCCCCACTTCAACACCGTGCACTTGGTGATGGGCGAAACCCGCAATACAGCGCGCCGAGTGGGCCCCGCAGTCCCGCCGCCGAAAATCGTCGTCTGGACGATCTGCTTTTGTTGGCAACCGACCGGTTTTGCGTTGAAGGCAAACACACCCGTTTGACGGTGGATCAGTACCGAGAAGCGTTTGAGCATCTTTATGATCGGGTGGCGATTGGCACCAAACAGATTATTGGGCGGACGCTGGCGTTCGCGCCTTTTGCCCCCCGCTCCGTCGTGTACCGTCTGGCCCTTGAACCGCTGGGGATCAGCCGTCCAATACTCAAAGAATCTCCTGTTCTTGGTCAATTGGATCTGGTCCGACTTCTTGAGGCGCAGGGTGTGGAGATCGCACCGGTCATAGCCACGCGGATGGGCATCGGGCCGACGGTGGTGCAACGCTTGAGGGACTTCGCGGACGCAAGCGTGGATCAAGCGCTCCAAAACAATCGCAGCGTTGTGCAAACGTTCGGCTCTGAAGTCTTGTTTGCTGAAATCGACGCCCGGAAAGCCGTGGAAGAGGCCAAGCTTACCAATGCCGTCCACGAGATCGTGGCGGACCTGGAAGAAAAGCTCATCGCTGACACCCCCAGCGCACCAAGCGCCCCAGCTGAAACAGTCGAAAAAACCAGAACAGAAACGATCGTAGCGCCCGTTGACGTTGAGGCTAGCGCACCGATTGCGAAGGAACCGATTGCGGTGTTTTCCGGCGCTCAAGTTGAACTTCTACAGGCCGCCAAGCGCGGTGGACGTCTTCATCCAGAGCCCGAAATTGAAATTGCCCTGGCTGAGGCCGCGCCCACGGAACCTACCGTCGCTGCGCCCGTTGACGAGGCGGCTGGGGACCTGCGGGCTGATGTTGAAACCAAAGTCCAGCGGGCATTGCCTGCGTCCAGTTGGGCACAGTTCGCCGCAAACATGCAAAAGGCTGCAAGCCGTGGCAATCGGCAGACCATGGCCAGTTTGATGCAAGACCGCTTTGGCCTTTCACTGGAGACGTGCCATCAGGTGTTTGAAGATACGACAGGCGATACCTTGGCCGTGTTGTTGCGCAGCATTGATGTTGATTCTGCCGCGGCGAACCGCATTCTTCTTCTCACTTTCCCGGCAATCGGGCTTTCGGTGCACAATGCCGGGCGCGCCATCCGCTATTATGCCAGCCTGAGCATGGAAACCTGCAAAGAGGCCGTGGCGCAATGGCCGAAGGCCGTGAGCGGAGGGCAAGTTGCTCAAACTGCGGTCCATCAGCCCTACGTATCAGATGCAGACGGCGGCCGCCGCCATTTCCACGCCTCGCGCAGCTTAAGCGGCGGTGTTCAGGTTCAGCATCAGCAAACGGGCTAGCGGTTAGCGCCCATTTTGGGTCCCGTCGTCTGGCAGCATTTCCAGGAAGTCACGGGCGTCCACACCGTCCAACTCGACCACCCAATGGTCCGGGTCGAATTTCGCCTCTTTTTCCAGACGCTCCCGGATGAGATCGGGGGCGATGGCATTGAGCACGCGCTCATAGATGCGGTGGTCGCGGTCCACCAAAGGATCATCCAATACAGCAGCGGTGGGCGCGGGCAGGTAAAGGCTCTCCCCGCCGTTTTGCGCCCGCTCCACGATCAGCACGGAACCGGCGGTGCCCTCGCCACGTTTTAGGATCATGCCAAAACCGCCTGCGGCTTGAACACGCCGCAACAACAAACCAACCCAGACGTGGCTTGCAAGCCGCATGTCAAACCCACCTCAGCATCAATCCTGACCGGTCGACCTTTTTAGTGGCGCGCTCAAACACCGGTTCGTAAGCGCCAGCTTTAGCCGCTTGTATAGGCTCCGATGCTTTTGAGCTTTTTCAGCACCCGTTCCGACGGTTCACCGGTAATTTTCATGCCGTAATCCAGTTGAAAACGCTGGATGGCCGTGGCGGTCTGCTGACCCATTTTGCCGTCCACGGTGAGGTCTTCATATCCGTAGGCGCGCAGTCCCTTCTGAATGCGGGCGATGAGACCGCTGACGGGCTCTCTCTTCGGCGCAGTCGACAACGCAATGGTTTTGACCTTGTTGATGGGCACGTTGACCACATCCGACTGTTTCGGGATCGGGACTTCGTTGGGGCGCGCCGACTTAGACATCAAGACTTGCGTCACCAGCCGCCAGCTGGGGCGTCCCGACTGCGCCATGCTGTGGTCGCGCTGAAAACCGACGATGGCCCGGCGGGTGCGGTTGCCATAAAGACCGTCGATCTTGCCCTTGTAATATCCACGGGCCGCCAAAACCGACTGAACCTCGCGCACAAGCTCGCGGGACATGTCGGTGTTCCCGTCATCGTTGAGGTTGGCCACCTGCGTGCCCGTCGCCGGCTTAGCCGCTTGGCGCTTGTCGTCTTCCACCGCAATCGGACGCACACCATCGACGGAACGGGTGGCAAACAACGGTGCAGGATGCCGCCCCTCCTGAAACCAGACGGCGTTTATGATAATCACGGTCATCATGATGAGAGACACCAACGCCCCCAAAGCGAGATAGCGGTGCTCAATGATGCTTTGAACGATCGGGCCGGCTGGCTGGACCTCGTTTGCTGTGGTGTGCAGACGGTCAGCGTGATGCGCGTGCATGGCGGTTTCCTTCCACGGTTACTGCGTTACTGGGTTTGGAAGTTTTGTTTTTGGGACTTTTAACCGGCAGTCCCGTGCCGGGTTTCGTCAGATGAACCAGCGAGCGCTCGGCGTTCTCGGGCACGGGTCGGCGTTCTTTGGCTTTCAAGGGCAGCGTGATTGAAACGGTCGTTCCGCGCCCAGGCTGGCTTTTGAAACTGACCGAACCGCCGTGCAGTTCGATCAATCCACAGACCACCGACAGACCAAGGCCGCTGCCTTGGTGGCTGCGGGAAGAACCGGATTGGGCTTGCCAGAACGGTTCCCCAAGCTTGTCCAGGCAGTCGGAGGCGATACCGATGCCCTGGTCCTCAACAACGAGAGTTAGTTCGCGGCTCCGCACCGTTCCACGAATGCGCACCCGGGTTTTGGGGCGGCTAAACTTAATTGCGTTTGACAGCAGGTTGATCAAAACTTGCTGGATCGCGCCGCGATCCGCCTTCAGGTCAGGGAGGTCATCAGAAAGGTCAACGCGCAGTTCAACCCCTTGTTCCTGCGCCTGCATGCTGAGCATTCGCACCGAACTTTCCACAACGTCACGGACACAAAAGGCGTCGTAAGTGAGTTCGTATTTTCCAGCCTCAATACGCGATAGATCCAGCAGGCCATTCACCACTTGCAACAGGTGCTGCCCGGATTGTTGAATGATTTCAACGTATTCCTTGCGCTTGGCGGCATCTGAGACGGCGTGACCTTCCATGGCCAACATGTCGGAAAAACCGATAATGGCGTTCAGCGGCGTGCGCAGCTCATGGCTCATGTTCATCAAGAAACGACGCTGGGCTGCCGTCGCTTCCCGCGCTTCCGCTTCGGCGGACCGCGCTTTTTGCGTGGCGATAATTTCCGCCGAAATGTCCCGTGTGGACACAACAGCGCCCTCGCGGCTGCCATCTTCGGCCACGAACGGCCGGCAGCGCATTTCCACATGGGCCCAATCGGGGCAATCCGCAGTGCGAGAGCGCAAGCGCAGCTTGATCGTGCCTGTTTCCCCGTCATTGGCGGCGCGGGACACAGCCTGAAGGAACAAGACACGGTCCTGAAGATGGACTTTTTCCATCAAGCCGGTGTCGAGCAGCGCGCTCGGCGGCATGCCCAACAGGCTGTTGGAGGCAGAAGAGGCAAACAGTGTGCGCCCGGCCCTGTTGTGCCGCGTCACCAAATCGGAGGCATTGTCCGCCATAAGATGAAAGCGGTCGCGCTCGCGGCGATAATTGCTGTGGCTGGCCTCCAACGCGGAAGCGGACCGTCCAGCGGACCACATGGCGTGAAGCGCAGCCACCATGACAAAAACCACGGCTGGGAGAAGAATTTTTGCCGTTTGCACCGGGCCAAGATCCGTGATGCTTTGGCCACCGGACAATGGAGAGGACGACAGCTCTGGGGACATCGGCACAAATGCCAAAGCGCCCATGATGCCAAGGACAGCGACGCCTGCGCCCGTGACGCTGCCGCGCCGACCCGCCCAAAGGGACCCTTCAGACACCAAAATCCAAACCGCGCAGGCTGCAGCAATCCACACCATGTCAAATGCCGCACCGACTAGGGTTGCGGCGAACGCCAGCGCCACACCCCAAACCACACTGGGTGCTGTCAGCGATTTCAGCTGAGTGATGCTCACAATACCGAACAGCGCCAGCGCCAACGTGACGGCGAGACACCGCGCGCCCAAATCTCCCGCTGCGGTGCCAAAGAATGCGATGGCAAGGGGAAAGGCTGCCACGCAGGCCATGGCGATGGCCAATTGGCCGTCAAGAAACCTGCGTTGGGCCTTATAGCCAAGCGCCTGTTCCTCCATCGCGGGACGAATATGAACGCGGATGGAGGCCCACAGGCCAGAAAGGGGTGTTGAGAAACGCAAAACTAAACCTCAACGCGTGTCGTCACGCGAACCGTTGGCTCAATCCTGACACAGGGCGTTTAACGGAAAACTAAACATGGCCGCTAACCATCCGCTGACCTTTGGCGCAGGGCGGAGACGCAGGGCATGGTTAACCCCCTGCTAAGGGTACGCCCCCCTTTGGGACATTTGCCGCAGTGCCCGTCTGCGCCCTTGCAGCCACTCACAGGCTGCGCCAAGAGCAACCCACGCAGGCGTTTTGAAACCATGAGGTTCATGTGGCATTCGCATTGAAGTCCGACCTGAGCATCGAGGATATCATCGAGAACTTCTCGTTCCTGGAGGAATGGGAGGACCGCTACGGCTATTTGATTGAGCTTGGGCGGGAACTCACCGAATTGCCGGAGGCGGAGCGGATAGAGGCCAACAAGGTTCAAGGCTGCGTCAGTCAGGTTTGGTTGCTGCCGTCGAGCGATGAAAATCCCTCCACCGGTGAGCGGGTGCTTGTGTTTAACGGCGCGTCCGACGCCCATATTGTCAGCGGGCTGGTGGCCATCACGCTTGCGTTGTTTTCAGGCAAGACCGCGCAAACCATTCTCAAAACCGACGAACAAGAAACGTTCAAGGCCATCGGTTTGGAGGAACATCTCACCCCGCAGCGTTCCAATGGACTGCGCTCCATGGTCAAACGCATCAAGGATATTGCGGCGGCGGCGGCCTGAATCCGGTGCGATCCAACGTTGGGGCCAGGCTTAGAACTTACCGGCGCGGGTGCCGTAATGGGCCGCCAGCAGATTGAGCCCGGTTCGCAGCATGAGTTTGGCAGACCGGGGAGGCCAGCGGCGTTCCCGCTCCACGCTTTCAAGGCCCTTGAGAAAGCAGCAGACGTCCATCAGCACGCCCGCCAATTCCGGCCCAACCCGGTCCAGCGCCGCGGTAACCCGTTGCCGCGCGTCAAGGGCACTGTCCGCCAGGTCAGCTTTGAGGCCGCGACCGGAGGCGCGTCCCGACATGCCGCCTTCGAAATTCCAAGACGATGTGGTGCGCGGCATCAGCCCTCCGTGGGTAAAATCACTGCGCAAACGCTCGCCTGCGGCGAGCGCCGCATCATCGAGCCAGGTTCCTCCGCCAGGGCGCTTTGTGCGGTAAAGGCGGGTGAGCGGCGATTCGTGATCGTCGATGCGGACGGTTTGGTTTTGCCCGCACTCCATGCGAACCACAGTTTGTCGTACGCTGCCATGCTGTCCACGTTCTGGGCTCACCTCATCGTTTGCAAATTTCACGGCACTGTTTTCACGCCGGAGGCGCGACTGGCCCAGTTCAGTCAGGCTATAATGACCGTCGCCCTGGCACCGTTTAACCAATTGCGCGCGCATCACAGTTTTCAAAAGTTCGGGCTCTGCCAAAAGCCGCGCCGACGATCGGCCCTGCAGAAGGGTCCGGATGCCGTTTTTGTCCTGAATTTCCATGGCCGAGGCCGGACCAGCTTGATCAAGGAAGGACAGAAGGCGTCGCGCAGCCTTGGGACTTGGGGCAGGGCCGATTTTGCTTTTGGGCTTTGCCATGGTCTTAACCCTCCGCCCCTACCCGCACGACTTCGGCTTCTTGCGCTAATCCGGCTTCCTTGGCCTCAATGGCGCGGACGGCCTGGGACAACAGATCTTCCAACTGCGTGAGCATCAGATCAAAATCATCATCATCCCTACGATCCTCCACCAGATTGCAAGCGTGGGATACCGTCGTTCGATCCCGGCCCATGGCGAGGCCAATCTCCGTCATGGCGAGGGAAAACTGGGTGTGGGCCAAATACATGGCAACTTGCCTGGCCAACGCGATATCCGCCTTGCATCGGTTGGCTGCCGCCAGATGCTCTAACGGCACGCATAGAGCCAATGAGACCGTGCGCAAACACAGTTGCGTCACCGCATCGCGGAAGTGTTCCTGCGCAGTCTGACGCTTTGATCCTGGACTATGGCCGCATTCGGCGCGGTTTCTCGCTTCGATCTGATCAGCTGCGCTCGCTGCCCCAGCGCGCAGCGGTGTGCGACCCTTGCAATCACAGCGCAAATCGAGCGTGTGTCGCATCGACCGCCGAAAGGAAACCACACTGTTGTGGGGGCGCTCCGATCCAAGAGTGTTTGGGTCTGAAGGCGTATCCAGACACTGTTTTCGATGACACCGGCTCATGGTCCCTCCTCCACTTGTGTGTAAGAGGAAATTATTCCTAAATCCATGGGCGGGGATAAGTTCTTGGGGACTTATTCGCCTTTGGTTAACTCTGTCGCAGCTGTTTTGCAGTGTCGCTGAAAGCGTTTGGACCTGCGGGCGGCCGCCGACCGTCACGAACGGTCGCGGGCCGTCTCGAGCCGTCGCGAGATTACCAGGGCATGATCGTCGATGATGGTCGATGATCTCCCGGGGCGGGCGTTGCCTTTTGATGTGGCATTAAA
>JBCBCT010000080.1:0-14700 GCA_038530365.1 Pseudomonadota bacterium
TGTAGCGTGCCGTGAGGTTTTGCATCGGCGGTGACCATTGCGAAAATACAACAGATGCTCGCTGACGTATTTGTCATGCAGAAGTTTGCATCCTTTTTCGTGCTGGGCGTGGCATAACGCAGGGACAGCAAGAAGATCGTTTTGGCCTGCCCATTCCTCAGTGTGGGTCTCAGTGCGGGCACTCTCTCGCTAACGGTCTGATTTGAATTTTTTTTTGAAGGGTGGGATCGCAATGACTGTTTCGCGTGGTGTCCTCGGACTTTTGATTGCAGCGTCTTTTGTGACGGCTGAACCGGTTGTCGTTCCACAGACTGCGGAAGCCCGGACCCTTTTTGAAACACTCTTTCCACGGGCCGCTAAGCGTCGCAAAGCGCGGGAGGCGCGGCGTCGCGAACGCATCCGTGTGATCGAAGGACGGCGTCAAAGGGCCTTGCTACGCGAGCGTCAATCTCAAAACGGGGCGGCCGTCAGCGCCCCACGGTACAAGCGCAAGGTTTTGCCGCCTTACAAGGCCGCGTCGCTGCGCGACATGCCCTTATCGCAGTTAAAGACTGCAGTCGTCAAAGAGCGGACAAACCTTGAGAAGGCCCATCAACTTGCACTGACGTCCACTTTGAACCGTGGTCTTCAAAAAGAGCGGCTGTCCCTTGATCAGGCGGTTAGGGCTATGGCCGCAGTATCTGTGTTGCCTGCGTTTTCTTTTGGCGACGCGTTGGCCGGTGTGGACGAAATCGCGTTGAAAGGCACGGCCAAACAGATTGCTGCGGTCAGGGATCACTATGCGGCCAATCCCGCGTTTTTGTGGTTGGGTGCAGATGGTCAGCCCACGGATGCTGCCCGCGCTATCGCCAATGTTTTGGAGACGGCGGACCAATTCGGGCTGACATCCAACCACTATGCGGTGCGGTTTCCGCTGGCCATCAATGCCTCAACCGGCGGCGCCGGGACTGACCTTCCTGAAATTGAAAGTGCTGGACGTGATCTGGCACGCCCCGATTTGGCGCGATTTGACTTGGAGTTGAGTCTAGCTGCCTTGCGATACGCGACCGACGCCAAACATGGTTTGGTGACGGCTGAAAAACTGAGCCGGTTTCACGATTTTAGGGGTAACAAGGCCGACCCTAAGGCTTTGTTCGATGAGCTGTTGCAGGCGGACGACAAAGAAGCCTTTTTGATTGGCGCGCACCCAAAAGTGCCGGCGTTTGAGACGCTGCGCCAAGAGCTTTTGCGTTTGATGGAAGAGGCACGTCAAACAAAGACGGTCGACATCAAAGCCGGGACGTTTCTCAAACCTGGCGTTACCAACGATCAGGTTGGCCCTATTGTTGAAGCAATTTCGCTGAAAGCCTCAGCAAAGCTGCGCGAGAAGCATGCCAGCACGCTGGGCGCAGACCACAGTGCCGGTCTTTACAGCCCCGAGGTCGTGGCCCTCGTGAAAGACTTCCAGCGCGAAGCACGTCTGAAACCGGATGGTATTGTGGGTCGCCGCACCATTGCGAAAATGAAAACAGCTAGCCCCAAAAGCCGTCTCGACCGTGTGCGTCTCTCCATGGAGCGGCTGCGGTGGCACCCGGACGAATTTGGCCAGCGCTACGTTTTCATCAATCAGCCCGCCTACCGGGCGAGCTATCGTGATGGCGGCAAAACCAAGCTTTCGATGAAAGTGATCATCGGGAAGCAAAGCAACCAGACCTACTTCTTCCACGACAAGATCGAGTATGTGGAATACAATCCCTATTGGGGTGTTCCGCGGTCCATTCTGGTGAACCAGATGCTGCCGCGGCTGCGTGCAAATCCTGGATATTTGGATGCCAAAGGCTGGGAAGTCACGACCGGCTCCGGTCGTCGGATCAGCTCTAGTTCGGTCAACTGGAACAATGTGGGCGCCAACTTCCCATACAACGTTCGACAGCCCCCCGGCGGCGGCAACGCGTTGGGCGAGCTGAAGATCATGTTCCCCAACCGGCACGCGATCTACATGCACGACACGCCGGCCAAAAACCTATTCCGCAGATCGAAGCGTAATTTCAGCCATGGTTGCGTGCGTTTGGAAGACCCGCGCGCGATGGCTGCCGCTGTGTTGGGCACGTCGGTGAGTCAAGTGTCCGCTCGGATTTCGGGCGGTAAGAATCGCAAGCAAAGCCTATCCACGAAGCTGCCGGTTTATGTGGCGTATTTCACCGCCTGGCCGGATGATGCAGGTCGCGTGCGCTTTTATGGCGATGTTTACGGCCGGGACAAAGCCTTGCTGGACGCGTTGACCAAGGAAGATCGCAAGCGCAGGTCAGCCGGTCGGGCCTAAATCCGGTCGGATCCGCCGGGGAGTAAGCCTTGCGCTGGACTGGCGTCGGCTTGGTATTGACTGAGGGTCGGTTTGGCATAGGCCCCACTCTGGTGAAAGCTAGCCGACATTGCTCGCTCGTTGCTTGCCAACAATGGTCGTTTGTTGCTTGCGCAAAGGGCCTCAGATCGACTGGCCTGTTCGTTGGGTGACCTTTGATTTCGTGCTCACCAATGTCGCGCTAAACCCGTGCCAGGAAGGCTCAGGGTTCTGGCAAAAGTGACGGCAATTTCGGCGTTTTCTGCGCTGTTTTTCATGGCGCCGCCGTCTTCCCATGATAAGGCCATCCCATGGAAACGACGCGCCTTGACCCCAAAGATCCCGATATAGACGGCGAAAGCCGGGATGCCCCATCCGTCTACACCGAGGATGGGGCCGTGCGGGAACCGCTACTGGTTCAAATGCGCGCCGGTTTGAGCTCGGGCGATGCGGGCGGCATTACCCGGGCGCTGGAAGGTCTCCACGAATCAGAACTTGGCGACATCCTCGAGGCGCTGGAACGGGAGGAGCGCAATGAGCTGGTTGCGCTTGCAGGAGACGGCTTTGATTTTGCGGCACTGACCGAGGTCGACGAGGCTATCCGTCTGGAGATTATCGACAATCTCCCCAACCAACAGGTTGCCCAAGCCGTTCGCGAACTCGATTCCGATGATGCTGTTTACATCCTCGAGGACCTTGAAAACGCGGATCGTGAGGAGATCCTGGCGCAGATCCCATTTCAGGAGCGTCTGCGTTTGCGGCGCTCGCTGGACTATCCCGAAGACAGCGCAGGCCGGCGCATGCAGACGGAATTTGTTGCCGTACCGCCTTTCTGGTCCGTAGGGCAGGCGATCGATTACATCCGCGCTGGGGACGACCTGCCGGATCGGTTTTCGCAATTATTTACGGTTGACCCAACATTCAAACTTGCCGGCACGGTGCCGCTCGATACGCTGTTGCGCGCAAAACGCCCCGTGATCCTTGAGCAGATTCAAGACACAAACCCCCATCCGGTTCCAGCAACCATGGACCAGGAAGAGGCCGCGCTTGTTTTTGAACAATACGATCTGCTTTCCGCGCCGGTTCTGGACGAACATGACCGACTGGTCGGCGTGTTGACCATTGATGATGTTGTGGACGTGATCCAAGAGGAAGCGGCGGAGGACATTAAGCGCCTTGCCGGCGTCGGGGATGAAGAACTGTCCGATAGCATTCGGTCGATCGCGAAATCACGCTTTGCCTGGCTTTTGGTGAACCTGTTAACGGCGGTTTTGGCCTCCGTGGTGATCGGCCTGTTTGATGCCACCATTGAGCAGATGGTGGCCCTTGCCGTTCTCATGCCGATTGTCGCGTCCATGGGAGGGAACGCCGGCACGCAGACCATGACCGTTGCGGTTCGCGCGCTCGCAACCCGCGATCTTGACACCTACAACACGCGAAAAATCATCCGAAAAGAACTGTTGGTGGGCCTTATCAATGGCGCAGGTTTTGCCGTCTTGATTGGCATCATCGCGGGGCTTTGGTTTGGTTTGCCATCCCTTGGCGTGGTCATTGGCATCGCCATGGTGGTGAATATGCTCTTTGCTGCGGCTTCCGGTATTCTCATTCCACTGACGCTTCAAAAGTTGGACGCGGACCCGGCCATAGCGTCTGGGGTCTTTGTGACGACCGTTACGGATGTTGTTGGCTTCTTTGCGTTTCTGGGTCTGGCGGCGTGGTGGTACGGCATCTAATGTGCCGTTTTCTGGGCTGAAAGGGTAGCGTCCGCCGTTCGGATAATTGACTTTTACGTAAATTAACGACCATACCCGCGTCAGATTTTTCCTGCCCGCAAACGGCCATGCGCGACACCTATACGATAACGGAACTGACCAAGGAATTTGGCGTTTCCACCCGCACGATCCGCTTCTATGAAGACGAAGGATTGATCAAACCGATCCGCCGGGGCCGCACGCGGCTGTTTCGGCCATCAGATCGTGTGCTTTTGAAGCAGATTTTGCGCGGCAAGCGGTTGGGTTTTTCAATCGCTGAAATCCGCGAAATCATCGAAGTCTACAAGACGCCCTCCGGTGGAGAAGAAGGGCAGATCAGTCTGATGATTGAGCGCATCAAGGAAAAGCGTAGCGAGCTTGAACAGAAGCGCCGCGATATTGAAGACACAATGCGCGAAATGGATGAAGCTGAAGAAACCTGCCTCGAGCGGCTCGCGGAGCTTGGCGTCTCCCACTAGGTCTTTGATCGTCCGGCCTAGATTTGGCTGAGCAGCAAACCTAAGCCGGCACACACCGCCAAGACGATGAGCAGGTTCATTTTGCGCCAAAGCAGCAAACCAGCCGCTGCCAGTGCGATGACGATGGCGCGCCAGTCTAGGCTGCTTACATCGGGCACGAAGGCCCGAAACGGTCCGACGGCTTCTTCGCTGACGGTTGCAAAAAAAACGTTGAGCGTGAACCAGAGGGAAAGATTGAGGATCACGCCGACGACGGCTGCGGTGATGGCGCTTAAAGCGCCCCGCAGGCGGGGTTGGTGGGCCAGTTGTTCGACATAGGGTGCACCGGCAAAAATCCACAAAAAACAGGGGGCAAACGTCACCCAAAGCGTCACCAGCGCCGCAAGCACGCCTTCGACAATCCCGCCCTGCTTTGCGGCGGCCAGAAACCCGACAAATTGGGTGACCAGAATGAGTGGGCCGGGGGTGGTTTCAGCCAAGCCCAGGCCGTCCATCATTTCGCCCGCCGTCAGCCAGCCGGAGGTTTGAACCACGTCCTGCGCCATGTAGGCGAGCACGGCGTAAGCGCCGCCGAAGGTGACGATGGCCAAGGTTGAGAAGAACGTCGCGATATCCGTGAACAGGCTGTCCGGTGCGAAAAGCCAAAACAACGCAAGGGGCAAGAGCCAGATCGTGCCCCATACCGTAATGGTGGGAACGAGGTGCGCCGAACTGACCCGCGGGGCCGGCGGGGCGTCTTGATCGCGGGTGGCAGTCCAAAATCCGTAAAGTCCAGCCAACAGAATGAGCAAGGGAAACGGCATGTTCAAAAAGAAAATGCCGACGAAAGCCACGATGGCGATCAACCATTGATCAACGCCCGTCAGCGCCCGTTTTGCGACCTTGAGCAGCGCCTCAAGGACGATGATGACTACCGCCGCTTTGACCCCAAGAAAAAGGGCGGCGACCAGAGGCACGCTGCCGTAGAGGACGTAGAGTGTGGCCAAGGCCATGATAACGGCGGCACCGGGCAGCACAAACAAAAGACCGGCCAGCAAACCGCCGACAACGCCATGGGTGCGCCAACCGGAATAGGTCGCCAATTGCATGGCCTCGGGGCCGGGTAGCAGCATGCAGAAGGACAGGGCGTTTAGATATTGCTGCTCCGTCAACCAGCGGTGACGCTCGACGATTTCCCGGTGCATGAGCGCGATTTGCGCAGCAGGGCCGCCAAAGGAGACGAGGCCAATACGCCCCCAAACGCGGGTGATGTCGCTCAAGCTGGCGGGTGTTTCAGGAGCCGTATCCAGGGGGGTGTCAAGATTCGTCTGGCTCTTCGGTTCTTTCGAGGCCGGGCCTTCTGTTTTCCTGCTCATGGCCGCTGGTCTCGCCTGTATCATCTTGCTGCTGTTGGTTTGTGCCGATCACACAAAGCCATCAAGGGGATTAGTGCTGCAACATCGTCGCGACTGTTCTGTGACAGACGACCTGGCTGTCGGTGTTTCAATGGAACGGGTCTAGCGGGCTTTTACAGGGTCGATGTTGAACAGGTTCATGGGCATCAACCAACCCTGATGGTGCGGGGCTTTTGGGCCTCGTGGGGCTTCCATAAAGCGCTCTGTGTCAAACCAGCGCCAGTCCTCTGCCCATGTCCAGGTGTTGGTATCGCGGTACACTTGCGCCACGGCTTCGGCAAAGGTTTTATCTACGGGACGTTCAATGATCTGCGTTGGTGTATGGCCGAAATAGCGCAACGCCAGGGGCAGGCTGCGCTCGGTCACGTAGTTTGATATCCACAGCGTGAAGCCGATTTCATCGCGCAACTGATCGAGAACGCGAAACACCTGGATGTGGTCTTCATGACCATATTCGCCCCATGGATTGTGGGTGAAAACGTTTTGCCCAGCCTTCAGGCGCTTTCGGCATTCATGTTCCAGCGAGGCAGCGTTGCTTTCGTAAGTGGCGCGGATGCCTTTCGCCGGGGCCTTGCTTTTGCCCAGCAACCGCAGAGCCGCTTGCTTGGCGTCGCGGGCGGCGCTGGCTGCGGTGAAAGCGATGCCAAAATCATCCAGGATCGGGTTGCTCCAGTCGGCAAGACCGTAGCTTGCCGCTTCCGGCAGTTTCAACGAGCTGACATTGTTGCGGGGGAACCGGGAGAGCGCTTCTGCCCGTGCGGGGCCGATGGCGGGGTCCGGCCAATAGTCTTCAAACACCAGCAGAACCTCATCGACATCCTTGAGGATGGAGGCGAACCACAGCAGTTCGTCGTCCGGGTGGGCGGCAATCAGGATCGAATTTTCCAAGAACTTTGGACGGTGTGTCATGCCCGTTTGTCCTCCGTGTCCTGTTTTTCGCCTGTTGTGCCCATCAAGCGAGATTTTAGAAGTGCGAGCGCCGCCTGGCCTTTCCAGGATCCGGCTTGCAAATATCCCACAATGGGCGTCGGTTTGCAGCCGTAATTGCGCTTAAAGGGCTCGTCACCGATCGTGAAATCGAAGGATGTCCCGCCGCGGTTCATCCAGTCCTCAATGAGGCCTTCGTAAAATTGCAGACCCGGTGAATGCCGCCCGAAGGTTTCGTAGTCCATGCCGATCAGCAGATAGTGGAAGCGACCGCGGTGGGTCAGGCCAAAGACAATCCCAACGGGCGCGCCATCGCTGGTCATGGTCCAGGTTTCCGCCAATGCCACGCTTGGGTTTGCGCCTTCCTGGGCGACGCTGGCATAAAAGTCTGCGACGGCGGGCTGTTGGATTGGATCGCCTTCAAAGCGCCCGGCGCGCTGGTGCGCGAGCCGTTTGATGGCATCTCGAATTGCCCCTGGATCACTCAACCGTTCCAAGCGCACATCGGCTTGTTTGAACCAGCGCTTCTTCTTGCGGCGGGCTTGGCTGGCAAAGCTGCGGTCGAGATGGGCGGCGCGCCAGTCTTCAAACGGTGGTGCAAGATCGACGGCATGGGCGGAAAAGCCCAGAGGTATCGGCGATGACGTCAAAAGACTGCCCCACAACGGGCTGTGGTCCGCGCGGACGGGGCGTATGCGCAAAACATCGTGGGCGGGCAGGCTTTTCTTGAACGCGGTCTGAAGCGATGGATCATCAGCAAACGCTGTGCGCGCAGTTGGGCTCAGGACAGGGGCTGCATAGTCCGACACCCCCAAATCGCAGGTTTC
Organism: Pseudomonadota bacterium; assembly: GCA_038530365.1. GTDB lineage: Bacteria > Pseudomonadota > Alphaproteobacteria > Rhizobiales > Rhizobiaceae > Pseudahrensia. Next base: position 7,699 of record JBCBCT010000080.1, read on the forward strand.
AAGCAGCGTGAGACCGGATTTTCTTCGACGTATCAACGGCACCGTACCGATGAGTTCGCCTGCGTCTTCAATCGCGATAAAAAAGGGCGTTGCCCCCCTGTGCGGGCAAAGGGTTGTTACGAAGTTTTCAAGCCATATGGGGAGTTGAAACGGCGTCGCGCCCGCTTGATCAAAAAGCGTGCGGTAGGCCTCGCTTGACACAAGGTCGAGGGCATCGCGCTGAGCAACTGTGATCATTCGGCGATCCGTGGCCTGATAAGGGTCTGGAACCGAGTAACCCTTGCCGGTTAAATTCTCGCAAAAGGCGCGTTTGGATCAGGCTGTTTTGTCGAACAGTTCGCGTCCGATGAGCATGCGGCGGATTTCCGATGTGCCCGCGCCGATTTCATAGAGCTTTGCGTCCCGCAGCAGACGACCGGTGGCGGTGTCGTTGATATATCCGTTTCCGCCCAGAAGCTGGATGGCGTCGAGGGCGATTTGCGTGGCTTTTTCAGCCGCATACAGGATCGCGCCGGCGGCGTCTTCCCGGGTGGTTTCGGCGCGGTCGCAGGCCTGTGCCACCGCATAAACGTAGGCCTTGCAGGCGTTCATGCCGACATACATGTCAGCGATTTTGCCCTGGACGAGTTGGAACGTTCCGATGGCCGCGCCAAACTGTTTGCGTTCGTGGACATAGGGCATGACCACGTCCATTGCGGCCTGCATGATGCCCAGCGGTCCAGCGGCGAGCACAGCGCGTTCATAATCGAGCCCGGACATGAGAACGGCCACACCGCCGTTCAATTTGCCCAGCACGTTCTCCTCCGGCACCGCACAGTTTTCAAAAACCAGCTCTCCGGTTTCCGAGCCGCGCATGCCCAGCTTGTCGAGTTTTTGGGCGATGGAAAAACCGGGAAAGTCCTTTTCAATCAGAAACGCGGTAATGCCCTTGGGGCCGGCGTCCATGTCGGTTTTTGCATAGACGATGAGGGTATCGGCCTGCGGTGCGTTCGTGATCCAGAATTTCGAGCCATTGAGAACGTAGTGATCGCCCTTTTTGTCCGCGCGTAGTTTCATGGACACCACGTCTGAGCCCGCGCCGGGTTCGCTCATGGCCAGTGCGCCCAGGTGCTGGCCGGTGACGAGTTTTTCCAGATAACGGTCCTTTTGATCGTCATTGCCCCAGCGGGAGAGTTGGTTGACGCATAGATTGGAGTGCGCGCCGTAGGACAGACCCACGGACGCTGAGGCGCGGCTCACCTCTTCCATTGCGATGCAATGCTCCAGATAGCCCAAACCTGTGCCGCCCCATTCCTCCGGCACGGTGATGCCGTGCAGGCCGAGGGCTCCCATCTCCGGCCATAATTCGCGGGGGAACCAGTCTTCTTTGTCGATTTTGTCGGCGAGGGGGGCGATCCGGTCCTGCGAGAAGGAGCGCACGCTGTCGCGCAGCATGTCGGCCTCTTCACCCAGGTTGAAATTGAAGCTTGGAATGTCGTTGGGGATCATGGCTCAAAGGTTCTTGTGATATTTGATGAACGGCGTGTGGTCGCCCACGCTGTCATACAACATCCTGCCAGGATAATTAAACTCCTGCGTGAGCCAGTATACCTGTGAAGCACCACGCGCCCGTGCGGCATTGTAGACCGCCTCGATCAGTTGCCGCCCAATTCCCTTGCCACGGGCATCTACGGTCGTGAACAGATCGCCCAGATAGCATCGCCCCTCTTTCGACCACGTATGGGCGTGGAACAGATAGGTCACGAAGCCTAACACGCGCCCGGACTCATCCTCAGTCACGAACCCATAGATGTCACCGTCGGGATCAACGATCCGCGCAAACGTGTGACGGGTCACCTCATCCTCCACGGATGATTTGTAAAACGTCAGATACCCCTGCCAAAGCGGATACCAGGCCTCAAAGTCGTCCTCCTCGAATGGGCGCAGCGTAATGGACATGTTTGTTCCCATGCGGTGTCGATAAACGCGCTTCGTCATTTCACTGGTCACGCCTCGCCGTCAATCGCGACCTATGCTGCGGTCCCGTTCGCCAGAACCAACAGCAGGATGCCGTAGGCCATCGTGATGGCCCAGCACGTGGTAAACACGATGGGGCGGAATGGATTGGCCATAAGGTTGAGCGTCATGATGAAGGCGTGGATGACGCGGAGACCGAAAAAAATACCGGCTAAAAGCCCAAACCACCACGATGTGACCCCAAGGCTTTGGCCAATGAGAACCAGGACCGCGAAGGGTAAGAACTGTTCAAGAAGGTTTTGGTGCGCGCGATAGGCCCGATGAATCCATGGCAGCATGTTGGACTGGTCGGGAGGCCTGTGAAAGGGCTGGTCTCCGCCTTCAAATTCAGTGGTGTTCACGCCGACAATGTATGGAATCCAGAGACTTGCAGCGAGCAGCGCCGTTAGGATTGTGAAGAAGAGTTCAGTGGTCATAGCGGTTTTCCTTAAGCTGCAAAGGTCAGGCCGGAGCCGGTTTCGAGGAAGGATTTCAGGCTGGAGGCATGGCGGGCCCAACCGTCGCTGACACCTTCAAGATCCTCCACCAAATCATAGTGCAAAATGGTCAGGCTGCAGGCATTGCCCTGTTGTTCTATTTCGTAAACGTATCGCGAAACGGCCCCGGGTTTTTCACCCCAATGGGGTTCAAACGTCAGTTCGAGGCGTTCCATGGGTACACAGTCGAGTATTTCGCCGCCCAGCATGAGAGAGCCATCGGGTCGATATTGATCATATCGACTTCCTTTTTCCCCCGCAGTTTTTACGGATGCACCAAGGAAATGGTATTGCGCGGAGAGTTCGCCATCCATCAGCGCCTCCCACAGGCGCTCTTTGCTGGTCTTGATGTAGGTTTGCATGACAAAGTCAGGCTTTTTCTGCGTTTGCATGGCGGTTTCCTTTTCCAATTTTACCTTCAGCGCAATGGCAGCTTGCGCCATCGGGCTTTGAATGAGGGGGTCCACCCAACGTTCCACGACCTCTTGGAGTGGGATCGCGTTGAGGTGGTGATATTTGAACCGACCCTGTTTGCGGCTTATGACAAGGCCTGCGGCTTCCAACACCTTCAAATGTTTCATGATTCCGAAGCGGGTCATGTCGGTGCCGTGGCGGGCGATAGCCTGGTCCAACTCAGACAGGGTCTGGCCGTCCTTCTGGTGGAGAAGGTCCAGCATGGTGCGGCGGGTTTCGTCGCTCAGCGCTTTGAAAACTGTGTCCATGGCATTTTATAAGTGACTTATTAATCACGTGTCAACATGGTCACTTAAAGAGCCGACAACGGGTCAAGGAAACGATGGAACGAGAAGACAAGGGGCTGGTGATCAGTTAAGAGAGGGCTTTCATTGAGCCTTTGGTGCTTTTCAATGTCTGACATCGACCGCCCAAACAGATATCCGCTGCCGCCCGTCATGACCGTGGCTACGCTGGGGCTGTGCTATGCGCTCCATGTTTTTCTGCCATTGGGCTGGGAGCCGGAGGAGGTGACGACGTTTGCCCGCTACACCGGCGTTCTTCTGATTTTAATCGCCTTTGGGATGGATATTTGGGCCGCGCTCACTTTCCGCCGTCACCGCGCCAACATCATGCCCCATAGGGCTGCCACGGCGGTGATTTCCGATGGGCCGTTTGCTTATTCGCGCAACCCCATTTATCTGGCCAACGTCTTGATGGTGGCAGGGTTTGGGTTTGCGCTGGGCAGCCGTTGGTTCTTTATCGGCGCGCTGGTTCTGTTCGTGTTGCTGCAAGAACTCGCCATCAAGCGGGAAGAACGCCACATGGATGCGAAATTCGGCGCGACGTGGCGGGACTATGCCAAAGCCGTTCGGCGGTGGATTTGAGGGAGTTGGGTGCAATGGAAGCGCCGTTCAAATTTAGGGTCACGGGCCTTTGCCTTGTGCTTGTCAGCGCGCTGGCGGTTTCAGGCTGTTCATCAACGGCCTCAACCGCCGCTTTGGAGGTGCAACCCAAGGTCAACGCAAACCGTCAAGCCGCGGTGGCTGCCGAGTGTCGGCTCCTTGTGATGGCCTATGAGCGAACCAAAGCAGACACCGAGCGCGATGAGGGCTCCATCGTCAAAGGTTGCCCGGGCTACGAAAACATCCCGGTGAGCACGTCGAACTTTCGCGAAGCCACACGGTTTTCGCGGGCGCAGAGCGCGAGCCTTCCCTATGATGCGATCGAAAAAGACAAGGTTGCGACACGCATTTTCCAGCGCATGATCGCCCGCGGCAGTGACCCGAGAGTGGCTGAGGTGTTGACCAAGACCCAGGAATTTCGCTTGGCGGTACAAACGGCCCGGCGTCTGTAAACTGTCCGATTTCTAGCTGAGACGCGTTTTTGCTAAACGCCCCGCTTCGGCGGCCTTCCGGCACTCTTTCGGCCTCAAAACGCTTCGCGGGAGCAGGCTTTCACCATGTCCTGGCCGGCTTGAGATTGTGCGAAATTCAGTTTGCCGTCCCGCACATCATCCATCAAAGACATGGTGTTGAGTGTGTTTTTCATGCAGCCGCAATAGGTTTGGCAAAACCCTTCGTCCTGAATTTTCAAGCAATCCTTGTTGCACAAGTGGCTGAACGTTGGGGTGTAGTCTGGCGGTCCGTTGATTTGCACGAAGGCCCAAATCAAGCCGATGAGGATCGGCTGATGGATCAAATAATAGACCAGTGAATGGCGTCCCATGAAGCCAAGGACGGGACCCAAGGGCTTGATGAAGCTGGTTTCAGCGGCGCGAAACCAACCTTCGCGGGGCATGAGTTGAGCCGCGGCAATGCCCAACAGGGTGGCAGCGAACCAGGGGAACAAAGGCACATAATCGTTGGACGGCGGCGGCGTCGGCGAAAGCCCCGCCCACCAAAGCCAAGGCGTTGCAAAAAATTCGTGGTTCACGGACAGACCCACAACACCGACAACGAGGGCGAACCCAAGGGTGAGCCACCACGGCAAGCGTAGAAATAGTAGGCCCAAAACGCTGAACAGGGCGATGGCATGGAGGATGCCAAAGAAGATGAACCCGCCGGGAACGGCAAAATAGGTCACCAGCGAAATGACGGCGGCGGCTCCGCCAACCTGCGCCAAGCGCAGCAGGAAGGGTTTTCGTTTCACACCGTCGCGGTGGGCGATGAACAGGCCTATGCCGACCAAAAACAGGAATGAAAAGGCGATGCAGCGCGCAAGGATGACCCAGCCGCCGGTGGCGGCGGTGTCGGGGAGCAGATAGTTGAAAAAGCGCAAATCCCAAACAAAGTGATAAAGCGTCATGGCCACGAGGGCTAAGCCGCGCAGTTGATCAAGCAGTGGGATGCGACCCGGCGGAATCAACAGGGGCGGGCGAGCAGCCGCCTTCGCTTCCGTGTCTGTTGAGCGAGACAGAGGGGCGTCGGTCACAGCAGTGTGCTCTTCCATAAGTTCATAGCCTTTGCGTTAGCGAATGGCTGGTCGAGTGGCAATGATTTGGGCCGACGGCAGCTGGGTCAGCGACATCTGAATTGGTGACGGCAATTCAACACAGTCGATATGCGCAGGGCGTTAGCCGATTGACCTAGTGTCCGCCCGCAACCCAAGATGATCGGGCACACGATCAAAAGGTTTTCACCATGCACACACTCACCGCCAATGGCGCAAACATTCCCGCTCTTGGACTGGGCACGTGGGAGCTTCGCGGCGACACGTGTTCCCACATCGTCGAACAGGCCGTCCGTGGGGGCTACACCCACATCGATACCGCGATTATGTATGACAATGAAACTGCGGTGGGCGCCGGCATCCGCGCGTCCGGCGTGGCCCGGGATGATCTGTTCGTGACGACGAAGGTTTGGCCTACGGATGTGACGGAGGCGTCATTCCTGAACGCTGTGGAAGGCAGTCTACGGCGTTTGGAAATGGATGCCGTCGATCTTCTCTTGATTCATTGGCCACCGAAGACGGCCGAACCGACGGTTTGGGCCCATCTTTTAAACAGTGCGGCAGACCGTGGTTTGACCCGGAACATCGGTGTTTCCAACTTCAATATCGCGCAAATCAACGCCATGGTGGCCGCAAGCGAACGGCCCATTGCGTGCAACCAGGTGGAAAATCATCCCTATCTCGATCAACGCCGGCTTCGCGCGGCCTGCGCAGCCAATGGTATTGCCTTGATCGCCTATTGCCCGATTTACCGGGGCGGGCCGATGTTTGAGGAGCCTGCGGTTTTGCAAGCGGCGGCAACCCACGCAAAGACACCCGCTCAGATCGTATTGCGGTGGCACGTGCAACATGGGGGCGCTGGTGCGATCCCCAAGACGGCAACGCCGGGCCGGCTCGTCGAAAACAAGGCCATTTTCGATTTTGCTCTGTCTGACAGTGAGATGGCGGCGATCACGGCTCTAACATTAGCCAATAAACGCCTTTGCGACTTTGAGTTTTCGCCGGTGTGGGATGCTGCCTGACGTTTTTTGGGCGTCGCTTAAGGGTGAGGTGAAATTCGGCTGACCGATGTTTGGACCTCTCGCCCCTTCTATGTTTGGACGCTTGGACGGTTGGACGCTTCGACGCTTCGACCCTTCGAGACGGTGCTGCGCACCTCCTCAGAGTGAGGCCGGGGTTAGCTCCTCACCGTTAGGTTGGGTGCTCCCGTAGGGTAGTTTTGCGGCAACGCCTTGGCCTACAGGTAGCCTTTTTCTTGCAGCCAGTTTTCTACCGTGTCCGTGAGTGTGGCGGCATCGGCGTTCATGGTTCGAAGGTGGAGTTCCGGGTTTTCCGGCGCTTCATAGGGCGAATCAAAGCCGGTGAAGTTTTTGATCTCGCCCTTGATAGCCTTGGCGTAGAGGCCTTTGGTGTCACGGGCTGCGCATTCCTCAAACGGGGTGTCGACGAAAATCTCAATGAATTCATCGGCTTCCATCAGCGCGCGGGCCATGTCGCGGTCCGTCTTAAACGGTGAGATGAGCGAAACAAGGGTGATGAGCCCAGCGTCCACCATGAGTTTGGACACCTCCGCCACGCGCCGCACGTTCTCCACCCGGTCTTCTTC
>JBCBCT010000081.1:0-14527 GCA_038530365.1 Pseudomonadota bacterium
GGTCGCGGGCGGTCGAATTCCTTGCAGATGTTCCAAAAAGTGCTGCGGGCGTCGGCTGCCATTCCGGTCCTTTTTCCACCAGTCTACATTAAACCCAAGCGCGGTGTTCAATTGCGGCAAGCCCATGTGGATGGTGCGGTGAAAGCGCCGGTTTTGCTGGCTGATTTTATCTTCAAACGCCCGGCGAAAAAGCGCGAACTCTACATCATCATCAACGGAACACTGGCCCAGGAAAACTCGTTTAAGGCCGTGGCACCCAATCTCAAGGACATCGCCAGCATGTCCGTCAGCGGGCTGTTGAACGAACTCACCCAACAGGTGGTGTATCGAGGCTACGTGCGCGCCAAAAACTCCGGCACCGCGTTTTACATCACCGCCATTCCAGACAGTGTGCCGATCGCCAGCGACGCTCTCGCGTTTGATCAAAAGCGGTTGCGCATGCTGTACCGCTTGGGAGAAGCAAGTGTGCAGCGTTCCGATTTCTGGTGGCGTTCACCGCCGACCTTGCGCACCTTCGACCGTGTCGCCGTGCGCTAGGTCGTTGCCCCCGTCATGAGCCGTGAAAAAGACGCGCGTCACACCCTAATCCGACCTTTTGAGACCGGCGATCTGACGGTGGATGGGAAACACTGGTTGTTCCTGAACGCCCAACCCTTGCCCGAGCTGGACGATGACAGCCCTGACACGTGGGCAAGCGCCATCACCGCAGTCCAGCCGCACCGACCCAGCGCCCTTGGTGTGGAGGCTGCGGGATACGCCTCGGTGCCAACACTCGAGGACAGGGGAGGTGCAGCTACGGCCTATGACGGCGCGCTGGTGTTGCTGGGGAAGGCTCGCAAGCGCAATGAACTTTGGATCGCCGACGCCATGCGGTCGGTCCCGCGCGGTGCCCCCGTTTTGATCTGCGGTGCAAAAACGTCCGGCATTACCCCCGCGCGCAGTTGGCTCAAGCGCATGGGCTACCCGCTCGCCGTTCAGTCCAAAAACCACGCCATCGTGCTTCAGACCGAGGCCCGCTTGCACAGTCAGCTGCCCACATGGGAGAAGGCGTGGCAGGACAGCAAAACCGTGGACGGCCTCTGGCAAACCGCCCCAGGGGGCTTTTCGGCAGGGGCAATTGACGTTGGTTCACGCCTTCTGGCGGAAGCGTTCAGCGACCGCATTCGGGGAAAAGTGGCGGACCTTGGCGCGGGCTGGGGCTATCTGTCCGCCAAGCTGTTGGAGGCTAGCAATAGGGTCGAAGCGCTGGATTTGTTTGAAGCGGACCACCACGCCCTTGCCGCTGCCCGCAAAAACCTAAGCGCGGCGCCTGCAAAATTCCACTGGGCTGATATCACCAGCGGCCTGGACGGTGAGCGCCCCCGCGGCCCCTATGATTGGGTGATTATGAACCCACCTTTTCACACAGGGGACCAAAAAGCGCGCTCCGCAAGCCCCGATCTTGGCAAAGGCTTTATCCAGGCCGCTGCCCGCTGCCTGCCATCGGGGGGCCGTCTGCTCATGGTGGCCAACCGTCAATTGCCCTATGAGGCTCAATTGCAGGCCAGTTTCCGCCGCGTGCTGCCGCTTGCGCAAAGGGATGGTTTCAAGGTGTTTGAGGCTGTGAAATAGCCCGCTTAAAACGCAACGTCCCCGGTCACCTTCGGCACCACTGGAGCAAGGGCTTCATGGAGCCGGGTTTCCCATTCCAGCCGGGCGTCCTTTGCCGTGGGCACCGGATTTAGGAAATCAAACAGGCTCCAAAGCGGTTCAATGCCGTGGGTCGGCAAGCCTCGGCCAGCCCGCACGCCCTTGCGATGTTCTTTGCACCGTGCGGTCACGGTCTTTCGCGTCGAGCCGACGTAGCAGCCGTACCAGCCGTTTTGATCGGTATAGCCACCGCGCAACATGACGTAGACATGGGCACCCCGCCGGCCGTTCATTTGCGCCTCAATCAGTGTTTCTGGAAACGCGCTGCGCACCGCATCCCGCGCCGCAAGGAGCCAAGGGATCGGCTCCAAATCGACCGCAGCAAATTTCATACCGGCGTCCAGATCGTCCCCACGGGCCTTCAGCTCGTGCAGCGCAAACGTGGCAAGCTCCAGATGCGGCGGATTGTTTTGCAACCAGCCCCCGATGGCGGCCGTGAGAATGGCGCTTTTCCAATCGCGAAACGGACGAGGATGGTGAAGATTGATGCCGGGGAACGGCTTGCAGTCCCCCGGTGCAAACCTGCGGTGCTTCACGCCTTAACACGGTCCAGAATTGTGGGTTGGTCGGCTATATCTGCGACGCCCCCAATGGCGAAAGCCGCCTTCACCGCGACTGCCGCCTGTGCGGCTGCGTTTTCATCCCGGGCGTGGATCATCGCCAGCGGACGTTCCCCATCCACCCGGTCGCCGATGCTGGCAAGGTCTGTGAGCCCCACGGCATGATCGATGGGGTCTTGGGCGCGCACCCGCCCGCCGCCAAGCGCCAGGACCGCAATGCCAAGGTCGCGGGTCTGGGCTGCCGTTACAAAACCGTCCTCTTCAGCATGGACGGGCACGACAATCGGCGCGGCGGCCATGTGCTTTTCCGGCTGTTCCAGAATGTCCGCCGGACCACCAAGACCCACCACCATGCGGGCAAAAACCTCGGCAGCCGCTCCGGACTTGAGCGCGGTTTCCACCCGGGCTTTTGCTTGATCCAGATCCGGCGCAAGCCCCCCCAGCATCAACATCTCAGCGCACAGTCCCACGGTGACATCCCAAACCCGGGGTTCCACGGAACGCCCGGTGAGAAAATCGAGGGCGTGTTTCACCTCCACCGCGTTGCCCGCGCTGGAGGCAAGGGGTTGGTTCATATCCGTCAGAAGTGCACTGGTTTTAACGCCTGCATCCGTCGCAACCCGCACCAGTGAGCGCGCAAGATCGCGGGATTTTTCATGGGTGTCCATGAACGCGCCGTTGCCGGATTTCACATCCAACACCAGTCCGGTGAGACCAGCGGCCAGTTTCTTGGATAGGATGGAGGCTGTGATCAGCGGAATGGATTCCACCGTCGCGGTGATATCCCGGATCCCGTAAAAGCGTTTGTCCGCCGGGGCTAAATCGCTTGTCTGCCCTATGATGGCGCAGCCCACCTCCTTGGTCACCCGACGAAACAGCGCTTCATCGGGCTGGGTTGTGTAGTTTTTAATGGCATCCAGCTTGTCCAGCGTCCCGCCCGTGTGGCCGAGCCCCCGGCCAGAGATCATCGGCACAAACCCGCCACAGGCCGCCACCGTGGGCGCCAGCATGAGCGAGATATTGTCCCCCACGCCGCCGGTGGAATGCTTGTCGAGCACCGGGCCATCCAGTTCCGGCCAGGTGAGCACCGTCCCCGAATCCCGCATGGCGAGGGTCAGGGCCACGATTTCATCCGGGTTCATGCCCTGGAAATACACGGCCATGGCAAGGGCCGACACTTGTCCTTCAGTGATGGAGCCGTCGGTAATGCCCTCCACGAACCCAGCAATTGCATCGGCTGACAACGCGCCGCCATCCCGTTTTTTGCGAATGATCTCCTGGGGCAGAAGGGTCGATGAACGGGCTGTCATGGAAGCGGTCCTCTCAAGCGGGTCATGTTACGCGGAATTTGGGTGGCGCAACATTGGGGTAGCGCAGCAGTGCGTCGGCCACAGTGTCTCTCTAGGCCCGGCGGCGAAGCGGGTAAACCGCACGCAACTCTCCATGCTGTCCTCCATGTTGCCTTCCATGCTGGCGAGTCTTCAGGGGCACATGCGCATTGATTGGTCTCCAGCAGACCCCAAATGGGGCGGATCACCCCTGCGCAGAAGACGAAGAGCACCATGTCCAACACGGCGTCAGTAGAAGAAGATCAAACAGATGCCGCTGCCCGCAAGGCCCGAGGTGAATTTGTCCGAGGGGTCAGTGGCTTTCGACACGCCATTGGCGATCCAGATTTTCCCGCAGAGCCCGGGCGTTATCACCTATTTGTTGCGCTCAACTGCCCATGGTGTCATCGCGTGACGCTGGCGCGGGCCGTGCTGGGGCTGACAGACGCGATCACCATGGACGTTGCCTTTCCCAACCGCACATCGGACGACGACCCTGTCGCACCCAACCTTTGGGAGTTTAGCCCAAATCGGGTGGCAAGCCTGACCGGTGAAACGCTGCCGGAATGCACACCGGAGACCGCCACGGGAAAGGCGCTGCGACTGGCAAAGGAAATTTACCAGCAGGAAGGGTCCGAGGAACAATCGGTCCCCATTCTCTACGACAAGAAAAGCCAGCGCATCGTCAGCAATGAAAGCGCGGAAATCTTGCGAATGCTCAATCGCTTTGCCTCACACCTCGGCAGTGACATGGCGGACGGCGAGCGCCCGAATTTATATCCCGACGATCAAGCGGTACAGAGCGAGATCGACGCGCTGAACGAACGCATCTACACGGCCATCAACAACGGTGCCTATAAGGCGGGGTTCTCCTCAGATCAGGCCACCTACGCTGCGGCCTTCAAGGCGTATTTTGAGGCGTTGCAGTGGCTTGACGATTTGCTGTCCGATGGTCGCCCGTTTCTCACCGGTGCCGCTTTCACGGAAGCCGATCTGCGCCTTTTCCCGACGCTTTATCGCCATGATCCCGTCTACACGGTCCGCATGAAGCTGAACGCCGCGCGCATTGTGGACTATCCAAACCTGTGGCGCTGGTTGTGCCGGCTCTACGGGCTGCCCCATGTTTCCGAAAGCGGCTCGCTGGTCCACTGTCGCCAGGGTTATTTTGGCCGCTCGTGGAATGGCGTTGTGCCCCTCGGCCCGGAAAAACCCATGTCCTATCCCCAGGCCTATCGGCATCCTGAACTCGCGGGTTAATGTGGTGGAGATTTTCAAAGGGCAAACCGACCATGCCGTTGCCCTGAACACAGCCGCTTGACGGCGGGAAAGGCAAAATTCCATGTCCCATCTTTTGGTCAAACCGTCCGGCCAATCGGGCAAGGTGATCGACATCACCCCGCAAAACGCAAAAACACCGCTCTCGCCAAACTGGGATTATGTCGGTTTTGCCGTCCACACCCTCGCTCCCGGGGACAGCGTGGACGAGGCGACGGGGGACCGCGAAGTCATTCTCGTCATGGTAGAGGGTAAGGCGCACCTGACGGCAAACGGCGAGGCCTTTGGTTTGTGCGGCGACCGGATGAACGTCTTTGAAAAGACCAAGCCCACCTGCCTCTACGTGCCCAATGGAGCAACATGGACCGCACAGGCGGACACCCATTGTACCCTTGCGGTCTGCTCTGCCCCCGGCAAGGGCAGTCATCCCGTCCGCTTGATTGCCCCCGAAGACATCGGCTCAGAAGTCCGAGGGAAGGGTGCCAATCAACGCCAGGTTCACCCCATCGCCATGGAGGACAAAGACATTGCCGACAGCCTGTTGGTGACCGAGGCGTTCACGCCCCAGGGCAATTGGTCCTCTTACCCGCCCCATCGCCACGATGAGGATGATTTTCCCCGCATGACGTATCTGGAAGAGACCTACTACCACCGGCTCAACCCGGCCCAAGGGTTTGGGTTTCAGCGGGTTTTCACCGATGACCGTGGGCTGGATGAAACCATGGCGGTGAGTGATGGTGAAGTGGTGCTGGTCCCCAAAGGCCACCACCCCTGCGGCGCACCCTATGGCTACGACATGTATTATTTGAACGTCATGGCCGGCCCTCTGCGCAAATGGCGGTTTGAAAACCACCCCGACCACGAGTGGATCGTTGACCGTGACGCAAACTGACGCCGCATTCCAACAGGTTATTGACTTTGCTGACGAAGCGCGGGCTCTTCACCAACTGGTGGGCGGTCTTTCGGTTGCCGAGCTCACCGCCCCGACGGCGTTCAAGGGTTGGACCGGAGAAGACATTATCCGTCATCTTCACTTTTGGAACGGTGCTGCTGATCTTTCGGTGACAGACCCTGATGCGTTGCCGGCCATCATGTCTGATATGGCGGCGGCGGGTTCGATGTGGCAATTGGAGCAAGCCGCGGTGCCGCAAACCGGTGCAGATCTCATCGGAGTATGGATGGCCCGCGTGGAAACCATGGCGGAGCGCTGGGCGCGCCTTGACCCCAAAACCCGCCTGCCCTGGGTGGGGCCCACCATGTCTGCCCGCTCCTCCATGACCGCCCGACAGATGGAACATTGGGCCCACGGTCAGGCATTGTACGATCTCATGGGCGTCGAGCGGGGCGACACGGATCGGCTAAAGAACATCGTTGTGTTGGGTGTAAATACTTACAGCTGGACGTTTCAGGTGCGCGGGCAATCTGCGCCGGGCCCAATGCCTCGCCTCAACCTCACCGCTCCCAGCGGCGGGGTCTGGACCTTTGGGGAAACCGGAGCAGACAGGATTGCGGGCAACGCGACGGAGTTTTGCCAAGTCGTCACCCAAACCCGCAACATCAAAGACACGGCGTTGGCGGTGGAGGGCCCGGTGGCAGAAGCCTGGATGAAAAACGCCCAGTGTTTCGCGGGAGGGCCCGAAACGCCGCCAGCCCCCGGAGTTCGTGGCCTCGGTAAAACCGGATAGCTGAGGTTGGAATCGATGGGAGCGATCGGTCATCCACCGTTTGGCACCGTCTGGCACCGTCCGGCACCGTCTGCTCACACAGGGTAGAGCATCAAACCAAATCCCGCAGCCGTGCCAAAGGCTCCGTCAAATTCACGGCCTGTCCTGATCTAACGGACGCTTCCGCCGCCGCGCCCATCGCGACTGCGATGGCACCGTCCAAAAGGCTCACTTCTGCCTCCTGTTCGCCACGCACAAAACGCTGGAATTTCTGGTGTTGGAAGAACGTCGAGCCGTGGTGGTCTCCGGCGGCCAGGATGGTCTCATCCACATGCACCACCTCGCGGGTTTCAACCTTGGTGGCTCGCTCGCTGTAGCGCACTTCCGATTGCCGTTCTTTGCCGTCGAGGGAGAAGCGCGATGGCCCCGGAATAACAGCGGCGAGGCTCGCCGTTGATCCGGTCACAGTCACGATCTCCTGCCAATGGGAGGCTTCATTAAACATGCAAAGGTCGAGGGAACCGCGCATACCGTTTTCAAAATCAACAATGACAAACGCGTTGTCGAGAATGTCTGGCGTGCGGCCCGCGTAGCGCTCGTCCAGAAAATTCACATCCACGCCGCCGCTGGCGTAGAGCCGAACCGGGTCAGCGCGGGTGATGAGCCGCATAAGATCGAAAAAATGGCAGCACTTTTCAACCAGCGTGCCGCCGGTTTGCGCGTTGAAGCGGTTCCAATCTCCAACCTTTTCAAGGAAGGGAAAGCGGTGCTCGCGGATGGAAAGTTGCACGGGCTGCCCGATCCGGCCGTCACACACATCCTCAACCAGCTTCGCCATGGGGGGCATGTAGCGATACTCCATCGCCACCCAGACCTTTGAACCGTGGACCCGCTGCCAGTCGAGCATGTCGGCGCATTCGTCATCTGAAATGCCCACCGGCTTTTCACACAGCACCGGCAGCCCCGACGCCATCAAATCTTCCATGATGCTGTGGTGTGTGTGGTTGGGCGAAACGACGACCAGCGAATCCACGCCACCCGCTTTGAGCATCGCGCGCCAATCTTCATAGGCCGTGGGTTCGGTCCCAAACAATTCAGCCCCCGCGCGCCGCGCCTGCGCCAACATGCCGGGGTCTGGGTCGGCAATGGCCGTAACCGTTGCACCGTCCAGGAGCGCAATGTTGCGCATGTGCTCCTGACCCATCATGCCGGAACCGATAATACCGTAGCGAACAGTCATTGATTCACAGGTCCAAAACGGGGATGTCGAGGGCGGCGGCAACCCGCACCAGCGCATCGCGGTGATCGCCATAGGCCAGCGCCATATGGTGTTCGAGGCCCGATGCAAACACGCCCTCCATCCAGGCCTGCGCGCCGTTATCAAAACGCACAACACCCGACGTGCCGGTGAACGCCATGGGCCGGTCCAGCGCTTGGCCGGTGGACACGATCATCTGCGTGCGTCCATGGGCCTGCGAAAGGCGCATCATGGTGATCCGTCCGGGCTTGAGCGGAAACTCCATCAAAAGGGGCATTTTACGGTTAGTGTGTAAGGTCGCGTCGATAGCCTTTGGGTCCGCCGCCATCTCCAAGGGCGCCTGGCCGCAATGCCAGACGACAACGGTGTCGTCGTTTGTGTCCACATCCACCATATCGGTGAGGAAAACCGGCGCCTGCGCCACGTCCTGAAGGATCAATTGGGTGACCGCACCGTAGACATCCGCCTCGCAGGCGCAGGGCACCCGCGCGCCACCGAGCAATGAGACCGGGCCACAAACCGCGCCGCCATACTCGGTGAAGGTTTCTGGCCAACAGCGAATGGCAAAAGCGTCATACTGGCCCGACGCGCGCAGGCCATCGAGAGCCAGCTTGAGCCGCAAGGACCGCGAAAGCTCGTCCGCATCAACGTTTGTGAACCCTGCAACGGTCCCGTCCAATTCCTCCCGAAGGGAGTGTTCGGCCCCCACAGGGAGAGCTTTGGCTGCGGTGAAGAGATCATCGATCTCCTTCGCGTCCACGGCCACACCGGACAGTGCCTCCAGTGCTTTGGCATCATAGCGGCAGGTATCGAACCCTTCTGGATGGGCACCCAAGCGCGCGATGCGTTTGCCCCGCAGCTTCTCTACTGTCGCGTCAGCGGCAGGATCGGACGACAATGGCGCAGCCGCGCCAAACCGCGGTTGCACGGTGCGCTCACCGCTGAGCAAGCCGTCAAGATCAATATCTCCAGCATCACCATAGGCCCACGAAAATGGGATGTCGTTCAAGCCGAGGGCATGGCTCGCCAAGTTAAGACCGCAAAACGCGTTGAGCCGGAGCCGTTCCCCAAGCCGCGGTTCCGGCACAGCCCAAACGGCAACGGGCACGCCGAGTGACTTTGCAGCCTCCACGGTGATCGCCGCATCGGTAAACGTGATCTGGAGGATGAGCAGCCGATCAATGCCAGCGGATTTCAGATCCGCAATGGCTTCCTGGGCTGCTGCGCCATCAAACAACAGGCTTTCAGACCCCACAATTATGGCCGGTGCCTGGTGCAGGCTGTCCAAGACGGCTGCAAACTTTTCCTTTGCAAACGCAACGTCAAACGTCGCCCGGGCAAGTGGAAGGATACCAATCGTTGGCTCTGCGCTTTCACCGATCCCTTGAGATGTCACAGCGCCATTTCCCCATAGACATGGCGGAAGCTCTCATCCGCTGGCGCAAACCGTGCGCCATGGTCGCCGTAGCTTCCGTGGCTGTGCCAGGGCGTGGCCGCCTGTTCTGCAAGGGTGCCGATGTCTTTCAGATAGGCAGCGGCGCCCCCTTTCAAGCCCGCTTCGATTGCGGCCCAATCGGGATAAGCCTTAAACGCGTCGAGCCAGATCGCACGGCCGGCCAGAAAGCCCGACGCGCCGGCTTTGAATGCGTGTTCCAAAATCTTGCGGAAGGCGGCTTGGTCGGCACCGGCGGACAGCATCACCCAAGGGCGGGCCGCCAATCGTCCCATCTCATCAAACAGCGTTTGCACCTCGGCTGAGCCGTCGGTATCGGCGGCGTTCACCGGGCTTTCCAGCTTGAACACATCCACGCCGTAGTCAGCTTTAGCAAATTCCTCGACGGAGGCCAGGACGTCATCGCCTTTTTTGCCCTTCATCTCCACGTACTCCGTCGTCTGATGGGCGTCCTGGGCCAACGGGTAGACCAGAAGTTCAAACAGGAAAGGGATATCAAAGCATGCGCAGTCCTCACCGATGCGTTTGACGTAGTCTTTCTGCCTTTGGTTCACCGCATCGTCGGCGTCAGGGCGATACCAGGCCAGAACTTTTACGGCGTCACCACCCATGCGCTTGATCTTGTTGACGCTCCAATCATCGATGGACGCGGAAAGCCGACCGCCGGGGGTGTCCTCAAAGAGCGAATCTTCCAGCGTCACCACAAGGCCCTTGTGAGGCGGCATGGTGTGGTAGGCGTGGGGGATCGCGTAGTGAGGGTCGAGCAGCATAGCTGTGCTGTCGGCGTTGAGATGTTCCACCAACATGGCTTTGAACCGCGCCACCTCCGCCCAAGGGGCCTGGTCCACCCCCAAATGGGCTGCAATCGGGTTTTTGATCGGGGGGCGCTGATCCACCGCCGTCATCTTAAAGATGCCATTGGCATCCGCCATGCGGCGCAGGCCCTGCAATTTGCCCGGTGTGAGGGAGAGGGTCATGGGGATCCTTAACGTCGGCTTGTCGTGCCCCATAATTGGGGCGCGCGGGAATCAATCGATGGGCAGACCGGAGGGGACGGTTTTTGGTTTTCCCAGCCGTCCAGCGATGGCCTTTTCGTCGGTCAGGGCGTGGAGAAAGGCGACCAGATTGTCAATTTCTTTGTCGCTGAGGGAGACCGGTTTGATGTCGACAAACCTGCGCAGCCGCGCCATCTCGCGCTTGTCCTCCCAGATTGCAAAATCGACCGAAGCAAACGGCTCAATTTTGGGCATGATGACCTGCGAACGGTCCCATGATGCCAGCGCTTTGAGAGGGTCAAGGTGGTGGCGCACGATGCCTTCAAGACTGGCATAGGCTCCGTTGTGCCCCCACGGCCCGGTCTTGGCCACGTTGCGCAGGGACGGTGTTCGGAAACGGTAGGCGTCCTCAAGTTGATCGGTCTCGGCCATCCGGCCCGTGTCCCGGGGCATGGGGTCAAACACGCGGGTCCGACCGGGACCAAAGGGCGGCAGGGCGAGGGCATAAAACTTCTGGTCGGTCAGCAGCGCGCCGGAATGACAACTGGCGCACCCGCCTTTTCCATAAAAGAGGTCGAGCCCACGCTTTTGTTGCGCCGTGAGCGCTGCAACATCGCCTGCCAGAAACCGGTCGAAAGGCGCATCCGTGGAGCGGAACTCCGAGATGATGAAGTCGCCAATGGCATTTCCGATATGGACCATGGAAATATCGCCGGCGGTGGTCAGATCTGGATAGGCCTTCTGAAAAAGCGGCCAATAGTCGGGCAGGGCCGACACCCGAGCGGCAATTTTTGGCCAAACGTGGTCGATGCGCTCCCGGCGAGAGGCTGCGATTTCATTTTCTTCCGGGTCGCCCGCCATCTCCGTGCGCGATGTGACGGGAAACAGCGCTTGGGTGGCGGCAAGGCTGGTCAAACCCTTGGGCAACCATTCTTCCGCCGGGGTGTTAAAGCGGTTGCCATAGGCGTTGTCGATGGAGGCGCGGCCATCGTGGAACAACACGCGAAAATCCTTGTGGCCGAGATTAAAGAGGGCATTGGCATTGCGCGGTACGCGCTTCTTGGGAAAGGCGCGCCCGGTTCCAAACCGCCGTTTTGGACCAAGACCAACACCTCCTTCACCCACACCCAGAGAGAGGCCATCGGTCGTCGCGTGATCATGGCTGTGGCAGGTGCCGCAGGAAATATTGCGGTTGCCGGACAGAACCTTGTCGTAAAACAACAGGCGACCAAGGGCGGCCCGGTTTTCATCGAAGGGCAGAAAATCCGCGCTCTTGATGGGCGTCGGCAGGGCGGGCCTTGGTTGTGTTTCGTTGGAGAACGCCGGGTGTAATGCCCCCACGGATATGAAGGACACGATGGACACGGCGGCCACCAGCAAGCCCAACGCCAAAACAGACGATATCGGTTTCAATTCTTCCTCCCGCCCGCGCCCTTGATCTTGACTTATCGGCGTCCAGTGGGGAGCACGGTGCTATGGCAGTTTTGAAGAAATTTTCACCACTCGCAAGCGTTCGGACCGCGCTTTTGGCCGTCATCGTCACCATGGTCTTGGCGACGGCCATCGCTTGGGCCGTTGTTTCCCCCGCGGCGGCCAACTCATCCCTCGAAAAGGCGCGCGATTTGATGGAAGCGAGCAAGTTCGTCGAAGCGCGGCAGGCGCTAATGCCCCTCGCGCGATCCGGCAACGCTGATGCCGAAGAGCTCATTGGCGTGATGTACGCCCTCGGTCTGGGTGTCGAGAAAGACGACCGTCGCGCATTTGAATGGTATCTGCGTTCCTCACTCAAAGGCCACCCCGGTGCACAATCTGGGATCGGTTGGTACTACGAAGTCGGTCGCGGATTGCCCGCCCCCGATAAGGTGCGCGCGTACTTGTGGTACGCTCTGTCCGCCATTGGTGGCGATGTGGACGCGCCGGATTCCCTCGCTTCGCTGGAACAAAAAATGACCAAGGAGGAAATCGCGGCCGCGCAAGCCTTGGTCAACGATTACAAGCCTTGGATGTACCCTTTTCGCTAGCGATTGACGCGGGCGGGTCTTATGCGGGTTGCTGATCCGTCAGCGTGGACAAGCCATGTCTGCGAGACCCATCGGACGGAAAATGGACCAAAGCGTTGCAAAACTGTTGCGCCGTTTCTTCCCACGTAAATTGCGCTGCACGGGCGAGCGCAGCCTCCGTAGGCAGGGTGAGCGCTTGGGTGATCGCGACGGAAATATCCGCGTCCAACCAGCCCGAAACGCCGTGCTCCACCACATCCACCGGGCCGGGAACGGGATAGGCGGCCACCGGAAGACCACAGGCCATAGCCTCCAACATCACCAATCCAAACGTGTCCGTCTTACTGGGAAACACGAACACATCTGCGCAGCAAAGGGCCCGTACCAGATCATCCTTGAATAGATAGCCTGTAAAAACCGCGTCGGGGTATTTGCGCTCGAGATGCGCCCGTAGCGGCCCGTCCCCGATCACCAATTTTGTGCCGGGGACATCGGCGGCAAGGAAGTCTTCTATGCCTTTTTCAATCGACAGCCGACCCAGATAGACCTGCACCGGACCGGGCAGATTGGCGTATGCCTCCTCGGGCTGCACCGGTCTGAACCGATCATGATCGACACCTCGGGTCCATGTGCGCACATTGGTAAATCCCTGTTTCACCAGCGCATCGGTAATCGCCCGCGTCGGCGTGAGAACGCAGCGGCTGGGGGCATGAAACGCGCGCATGACGCGGTAACTCAACGCCTCCACGCCGAGGAGTGGCAGCCGCGCGGCAACATATTCTGGAAAGCGCGTGTGGTAGCTCGTCGTGAAGGGCAGACCGCGACGGATGCAGAATTTCCGCATCGCGCGGCCAACGGGGCCTTCCGTTGCAATATGGACGGATGTGACATCGGCGGCCTCAAATGCAGCCGCTACGGCCTTTTGGCTGGGAAACGCCAGACGAATTTCCGGATAAGAGGGAAGGCCAAACGTGCGGTGGCCATCGGGCGTTAGGAATTCGACACTGTGGCCCCGTGCTGTCAGACAGTCCGCAACCTTGCCCAGCGTGCGAACAACGCCGTTAACCTGCGGGTACCAGGCGTCGGTCGCGATCAGGAGCCGCATCGGTTTTTTCCTTCAAGGTTTCGCGCAAAGCGCCCCAGTCGAGAAGCATCATCTCGCCCTCATGGGTTTCCACAAGCGCGGTGCAGCTTTCCACCCAGTCGCCATCATTGCAGTAGTGAATATCGCCGATCATGCGCATTTCAGCGCTGTGGATGTGGCCGCAAATCACGCCATGTGCCCCGCGGGCCTTGGCCTCACGCACGACAACGGCTTCAAAATTGCCAATAAATTCGACTGCCCGTTTGACACGCCGTTTGAGGTAGGCGGAGAGGGACCAATAGGGCAGTCGGAAAAAGCGGCGAACACGGTTGAAATAGTAATTCAAACTCACCGCAAGCTCGTAAGCGTGATCCCCCAAATGGGCGAGCCACTTGTGATACAGCACCACGCCGTCAAATTCATCGCCATGCAGCACCAGGTATTTTTGGCCCGTGGATGTGACGTGCATGGCCTGCATTTCCACCCGAACATTGCCAAAGGCCTGATCCACAAAGTCGCGAAACTGCTCGTCATGGTTGCCGGGAATGTAGATGATCTCGGTGCCTTTGCGGGCTTTGCGCAGCAGCTTTTGGATGACATCGTTGTGGCTTTGCGCCCAGAACCATTTCCGGCGGAGCGCCCAATTGTCGACGATGTCCCCCACCAGATAGATCGTGTCCGCTTCCACGTGCTTCAAAAATTCAAGCACCATCTCCGTCTGCGACCGCTTGGTGCCCAAATGGAGGTCTGAGATGAATACGGTTCGAAAATTGAGGGAAGAAGGCTTTGTAAACACGACCGACTCGCACCCCAAAGTTGATCTTTCTGGGGCTGCGGGTGCGCGCGCTGGGTGACACCCGTATGACAACGTCTTTTTGGGTCACCGGCAGATCCCGCTCCGTGGGCCACCGGTGACGCCTGTTGAGAACGAGGTGCCGACCTACAGATGGGTCCATGGATGGGGGTACAAAAAAAGCCGCCAAACCCCTAGGGGTTCGGCGGCTTTCGATTTCACGCGGTGGACCGCTAGGCAGTGCCGGTCAAAAGAGGACCGTTATTTCAAGTCTTTTGCACTGGCCGCATCAATGGCGGCGGAGGCTTCATCGGCCGCTTTCACCAATGCGTCAAAGGCTGTCGGACCGTTTTTGACGTTCTGCTTGAACCAGTCATAGACCGGTGCAGCGGCTTCTTTGAAGGCCGCTTTTTCCGCAGGTGTTGGGA
>JBCBCT010000082.1:0-14097 GCA_038530365.1 Pseudomonadota bacterium
CTTGGGCTTCAAAATCGTTGAACAGTTGCAGCCGGGAAATTCCGGTTGTTTGCAAAAAATGCTGCGGACGGATGGCCCAATCACAATTTGTCAGATCCAGGCCGTCTTCACGGATCGGGCCCGCCGCTGCCAAAAGAGCGCTTTGGGGGGCAGGCAGGTCAGCGGATCGAAGCGCCCAGGCAATGGCAGCCTCCGGACCGTCGAAGGCTTCGGTTTTAACGATGGCAAGGGGCTGAGGCGCAGTATCGGCGGTGGCCAGCCATTCAAAGCGGGCATTGGTGCCGCCGATATCTCCAATAAGCG
This sequence comes from Pseudomonadota bacterium, assembly GCA_038530365.1. Classification (GTDB taxonomy): domain Bacteria; phylum Pseudomonadota; class Alphaproteobacteria; order Rhizobiales; family Rhizobiaceae; genus Pseudahrensia. The sequence goes on from JBCBCT010000082.1 coordinate 304, forward strand.
CCGGAAAAGCAGTGCGCATGGTTTTCACCCCAAGAAGAAACGGGCCAAGTGGTGCGTCGGCTCCGGCGCGGTGTTATAAAAACCGCGAACGGCGCTCCCGATGTGTCGAAGATATCGCCCGCGCGATCTTCTCCCGGATAAGCCCGCAAGCGCGTTCATTGGCATGTTCAGTGGCATGTTCAGTGGCACGGTCAATGACAAATCCACGAACAGGTGTCTCGCCCTATGCCCCGTTTTAGAAAAGCAAGGGACGTTAACGCAATTCGAGCCGCAATGCCGTTTGCGTTGCGGGATCACAAAGTGGTTTATCAACACCCTGCAGAGGGTGTGCAAATGGTCCCAGCCGTGCCAAACTTACCGCTAGTCATCAGACGATCGGCCTACGGGCGCGCCTGTGGTGCACCCTTTTTATCGACCGCCTGATGTGTCCAGCGTCGGTGAGCTTCACCGCCATCGGTGGCTGTACGCAGACTAGAAAAAGCAAGAAATCTGGCCACCGTCACCCGCGGTGGCTTCAGGGAGTTCTCAAAAGGAAACAACGCATGAAAAAGTTTATTCTTGGCCTCGCTGCCGCAGCCTTCTCGGCGGTCAGCGTGTCGGGTGCCCTGGCGGATGGGCATTCCAAACTCAAGCCTGCGGTCGTGTATGACCTTGGCGGTAAGAACGACAAATCCTTCAACGAAGCCGCGTTTACAGGCGCTGAGCGTTTCAAGAAAGAAACCGGCGTTGAATACAAGGATTTTGAAATCCAGAACGATGCCCAGCGCGAACAGGCCATGCGCCGCTTCGCCCGTGATGGCCATAATCCGGTTGTTGCTATCGGCTTTTCCCAAGCCGCTGCTTTGGAAAAGGTGGCCAAGGAATTTCCCAACACGAAATTCGCCATCGTTGACATGGTGGTCGAGCAGCCAAACGTCCGTTCGATCCTGTTCACCGAGCACGAAGGTTCCTACCTCGTCGGCGTGATGGCGGCCAAGGCTTCCAAAACCGGTAAGGTCGGCTTTGTTGGCGGCATGGACATCCCGCTGATCCGCAAGTTCGCCTGCGGTTACGTGCAGGGCGTGAAGTCAGTCAATCCCGACGCCGAAGTCTTCCAAAACATGACCGGCACAACCGGTGCAGCCTGGAACGATCCGGTGAAAGGCGCGGAACTGGCAAAATCCCAAATCGACCGCGGTGCAGACGTTGTCTACCACGCAGCCGGTGGCACGGGCATTGGCGTCCTTCAAGCGGCTGCTGATGCGGGCGCCCTGGGCATCGGTGTGGATTCCAACCAAAACGGCATGCATCCCGGCAAAGTCCTCACCTCCATGCTGAAGCGCGTCGACAACGCCGTCTACAACGCCTTCATGGACGTGAAAAACGACAAATGGTCGGCTGGTTTCAACGTGCTGGATCTCAAAGCCGGCGGTGTTGGCTTTGCCATGGACGAGAACAACGCACCGTTGATCAATGATTCCATTCTAGCTGCGACTTACAAAGCGGCCTTTGAAATCTCTACCGGCGCGACGAAAGTCCACGACTACATGAGCGACAGCGCTTGCCCGGTTCAATAAGACCGTGAACGACGGGCCCAGTGGTCCGCCGTTTCGTAACGCTGAGCGTTGGATAGAAATTCAAAACGCCAGAGTGTTGTGATCTAAAAAATCAGGAGCCGCACCGGAAATTCGGTGCGGCTCTTTTTCTTTTGCGCTCCAGAGCGGACGGGCGCATAGGGATTTCGAAATTGAAAATAGGGCGGCTCCCCCCTGCGAATGCCGCCGACGTTTGAAAGCCTCACCATGGCCCTGCAACCCGTCCCTAGCTTTCCCGACAACACGATTGAAAACCCTGCACTTGCGCCACAGGCCGAGCGCCTGAGCGCCCTGCCCAACTGGTTCTATCTGCTACGGGAATTTTACGAAATGCACCGCTCGCTGTCCTCCGGCGGCAGTTCCAAAATTCGCGCGCATCAGCGGGGTGTGCGCGAAACCATCAGCAAGGTCATGAAAAGCAATGCCGAAGTGCGCCTGGGCCCGCGCACGGAGCTTCCGGTTTTGGCGCATTTTCAACGTGCACTGGATCAGGGCCGCAAGGATCGCCTGTCCGGTGTCGTGCGCGCGGTGGACGCCGTTCGGGACGGATTCTCTTGGCAATATGGCTATGACAAAGTGCCCAGGGGCCTCGTCAACAAGTTTGCCTATTGCGAGTTGTGCGGACCCAACGGCCCGGTTGTCTCGCCCGATGTTATTTTAGGCCTGGTGCTCTTCGCCCCCGGTTGCACCTACCCCGCCCATGCCCACCACGGCATCACCGAAAGCTATATTTGCCTGTCCGGCGCCGTCTCTGAAAACCACCAGGGCGTCTATTCGGCAGGCTCCATGATCTTCAATCCGCCTGAGCAATTGCACCGCATCACCGTGTCCGACCGTGAGCCCGCGCTCATGGCCTATGCCTGGATGGGATCGCAGGCGGACCTCGCCGAACAGAAAATGGTGTTCACACGAAAACGCCTCGTGAAGGGATAGGGCTGTAGACCATGTCAAACGCGTCGGCTGCGCCCATCCCGCCCGAACATGGGGTCTTGGAAGTCTTCTACTCCGCCCATTCGGCCTTTGCCTTTATCGGTTTTCCAGCCATGGCTGCGTTGGCGGCGAAGTACGGTTTGCGCGTCAGCCACCGGCTGATGGAGCTGAGCCCTGTGATGGAAGCGGGGGGTGCGCAAAAATTTGCTGACCGCAGCACAGCCCACAAGGATTATTTTTTCGGAACCGAAGTTGACCGTTGGGCCGCCCATCGTGGCCTTCCCATCGTCAACCACCGTCCCACCCACCACGATGCTGATTATGGTTTTGCGGCCAAACTCATTTTGGCAGCCCAAGCCCTTCAACACCAAGCAACCGATGTGAATGCCGATGCCCTGCATGCCGACGCCTTGGCCTTCGCCATCCTACAATTCCATTGGCAGGACGATGGAGATTTGAGCGATGAGGCTGCGCTGATCGACCATTTGGAAGCGGCCGGCTTTCCTCTGGGGTCGGCCGTGGAGACAGCCCGTTCGCCGGACATCGCAAGCCGCTACGCCCAAAACACAAAGGAGGCCATTGAACGCTCGGTGTTCGGGTCGCCAACGTATTTTGTGAATGGCGAAATGTTTTATGGTCAGGACCGACTGGACTTGATCGATTGGCGTCTCAGCCAGCCAGCAAAATGAGAACGATGGCAAGCGCGATGAGCGCCGTTCCGACAATCTCAGAGCGTGTTATCGCCTCGCGGAAAACAAACACGGTGGCCGCATAGGTGAACAGAAGTTCCACCTGCCCTAGCGCGCGCACATAAGCTGCGTTTTGAAGCGTGAAAGCTGTAAACCAGCCCACAGACGTCAACATTCCCACAAGACCAATGGGCAACGCCCGCCGCCATTCCTGGAGCACACGCAAAAGCTCCCCGCGGTCTCGAAGCACAAACCAGGCCCCCATCATGAGGGTTTGCAAAATCAGCGCTACGGCCAGCGCATAGGCGGCCCCCATGACGAAGTGTTCGTGGTTCAGGGCGAGCGCAGCCCCGCGGAATCCCACCACCGAACCCCCAAGCAGTGCTGCGCATAACAGCCCGATCCACGTGGCGCGCTCCTTCAAACCCCGCAGCAGGCCGGCTGCGGTCATTTTGGTTTCCTGAAACGACAGGACCACCGTTCCCGCCGAGCCGATGATGATGGCGACAATGGCAAGCGGCCCCACCGTGTCGCCTAAGAGAAGCGAACCGAGGATCGCAATGAGAACCACTTCGAGTTTGGAAAACGTCGTACCGACGGCAAAACTGCGGAAGGAAAACATCCACAACAGAACCACGGTGAACAGGATCTGGCACAGCCCACCGACCAGACAATAAAGAAGGAAAGCCAAGTTCGGCTTTGGCAGGGCGTAGCCCCCAAGACCGGACAATGCAGCGACATAAAGCAGAGCAAACGGCCAAGCGTAAAAAAACCGCGCATAGGCAGCACCTGTCGTCGACAAGCGCCCACGGATTGCCTTTTGCATCGCCGATCGCAGGTTTTGTAAAAATGCCGCCGCCAGGGTGACCGGTATCCACAATAATGCCACCGACACTGTCTCCAAACCCGTCCCAAAATCCGACCCAGTATCCGTTCAGGCCGCGGTGACGCGGCGCAGGGTCAGGTTCACACGCCCGCCCTTTTTCAAAAGATCGCTGGTCCCTTCGTAGAGCCGGTCCACGCCGTGGTAGGCAAGGCGGGCTGGTCCGGCGAGCATCATCACGTCGCCGGAGTTCAACTGAAACGAAACCGTTTTCCCCCCGCGCGCCGTCCCCCCAACGCGAAACAAACAGCTATCGCCCAGGGAGACGGAGAGGACCGGGGCGGAGAAGTCGACCTCATCGCGGTCCTGATGAAGCCCCATCTTTGTGCCCGGACCGTAGTAATTGACCAAACACGCTTCCGGCATTGGCGCAGCCGGCGCACACGCGTGCCACAGTGAAATCAGCATCGGATGGATGGCGGGCCAGGCTTTACCTGTGACAGGGTGGGCGTCCTGATAGCGATAGCCGCCCTCTTTATCGGTCACCCAGCCCAAACGGCCCATATTGGTCATCCGCACGCCCATGGGTTTGCCCGTGCGCGGCATGGTGGGCACAAACAGCGGTGCCTCCGCCAAAACGCTGCGCAGATCATCTCTGAGCGCTTCTTGCTGTCCCCGGTTGAGGCGGTTCGGCCACAGCGACACGCCCTCCGGCAAATTGTCCGGTAGGGCATGGGCTCCCGAACTGAGACCAGACTTGAGACCGGTATTAGGTTTAGTGTTTGAATTGATGGCAGCGTCCGACAAAACCCCTTCACGCTCTCCCATCGTCGATACCGCCCATAATAAAAATCTCCCGCACATCGCCTTGCAGGAAAAAACCCTCTTCTTATATAGCCGTCAACGCTGGGGGCCGGATTTGCTGGGATTGCTCAGCGCAATTGACCCCTACCCATAGGTTTTGCGCCTGTTCGCCTGCGTCCATCATGGGGCCATCAGGGTTGGCGCAAAGCGCTGTAAGGAGAGAGAAAAAATGGCAAAAGTTATTGGCATTGACCTGGGTACAACCAATTCCTGCGTCGCCGTGATGGACGGTAAGGCCGCGAAGGTCATCGAAAACGCAGAGGGTGCCCGCACCACGCCATCCATGGTGGCTTTTTCAGAGGACGGCGAGCGACTGGTGGGACAACCGGCGAAGCGTCAGGCCGTCACGAACCCGGAAAACACCTTGTTTGCGGTGAAACGCCTCATCGGCCGCCGGTTCGATTCCGCCGAAGTCAAAAAAGACAAAAAGCTTGTGCCCTTCAGCATCGTTGGCGGCGACAACGGCGATGCTTGGGTTGAAGTGAATGGCGACAAATATTCACCGTCCCAGATCTCCGCAATGATCCTTCAAAAGATGAAGGAAACGGCGGAAGCCTATCTCGGCGAAAAGGTCGAGCAGGCTGTCATTACGGTGCCCGCATATTTTAACGACGCCCAGCGCCAGGCGACCAAAGACGCCGGCAAGATCGCGGGACTCGAAGTTTTGCGCATCATCAACGAGCCAACAGCCGCAGCCCTGTCCTACGGCATGGAGAAGAACGACGGCAAAACCATCGCGGTTTATGACCTCGGTGGCGGTACGTTCGACGTGTCGATCCTGGAAATTGGTGACGGCGTTTTTGAAGTGAAATCCACCAACGGCGACACATTCCTCGGCGGTGAAGACTTCGACATGGCGCTGGTGGATTATCTCGCCGCTGAATTCAAAAAAGACCAGGGCGTGGATCTCAAAAACGACAAGCTGGCCCTGCAGCGCCTGAAAGAGGCTGCTGAAAAGGCCAAGATCGAATTGTCGTCGTCGGCCCAAACCGAAGTCAATCTGCCGTTCATCACCGCAGACGCCTCCGGTCCCAAACACCTGACCATGAAACTGACCCGCGCGAAGTTTGAAGCCCTCGTGGGCGACCTCGTCAAGCGCACCGTCAAGCCCATGCAGGACGCGCTGAAAGACGCGGGCCTCTCCGCCGGTGAAATCGACGAAGTGATCCTTGTTGGCGGCATGACCCGCATGCCCAAAGTGCAGGAGACCGTGCAGGATTTCTTCGGCAAGGAGCCCCATAAAGGCGTGAATCCTGACGAAGTGGTCGCCATGGGCGCAGCCATTCAGGCCGGTGTATTGCAGGGCGATGTGACCGACGTCCTTCTTCTGGATGTCACGCCTTTGTCCCTGGGCATCGAGACGTTGGGTGGCGTGTTCACCCGCCTGATCGATCGCAACACGACGATCCCCACGAAGAAGTCGCAAACTTTCTCCACGGCCGAAGACAACCAAAACGCCGTGACCATCCGGGTTTCCCAGGGTGAGCGTGAAATGGCGTCGGACAACAAGCTTCTGGGCCAGTTTGACCTGGTGGGCATTCCGCCTGCACCCCGCGGCGTCCCGCAAATTGAGGTGACGTTCGACATTGATGCAAACGGCATTGTCAACGTGTCGGCCAAGGACAAAGGCACCGGTAAGACTCACGAAATTCGCATTCAGGCCTCCGGTGGTCTGTCCGATGCGGATATCGAGAAAATGGTCCAGGACGCCGAAGCCAATGCCGAGGGCGATAAAAAGCGCCGCGAAGCTGTGGAAGCCAAGAACCAGGCGGAAGCCTTGTTGCACTCCACGGAGAAATCTTTGGAGGAGCACGGCGATAAAGTGTCCGACGAAGATAAGGCTGCGATCAATGGCGCGATGAGCGAGTTGAAGGCCTCGCTTGAAACCGATGATGGCGACGAGATTAACGCGAAGGCCCAGGCCCTCGCGGAAGCCTCCATGAAAATGGGGCAGGCGATCTACGAAGCGCAGCAATCTGATGAAGAGGCGGCTGCCGCTGCCGATGCTGCCGCCCACGCCGCGGCGGATGAAAACGTCGTCGATGCCGATTTTGAAGAAATCGACGATGAAGATGATCGGAAGAAATCCGCCTGATCATGGGATCAGCGCACCACCACACCGCGTGATATGGATCCCGCTCGCTTTTAAGGCGGGCGGGATTTTTTGTGTTCCGCAAAATTCGATTGCCAGCCACGGGGCAGCTTCGTGAGCAAACAAGATTATTACGAAACGCTTGGCGTTTCCCGCGATGCCGATGAAAAGGCGCTGAAAAGCGCGTTTCGAAAACAAGCCATGAAATACCATCCGGATCGCAATCCGGATGATCAGGCCGCTGAAGCCAAATTCAAGGAAATTGGCGAAGCCTATGAGGCTTTGAAGGATCCGCAAAAGCGCGCCGCGTATGACCGATTTGGCCATGCGGCCTTTGAAAATGGCGGTGCTGGCGGCGGCTTTGGCGGCGGAAGCCCCTTTGGCTCCGGCGGTGTGGGGGACATTTTCGAGGACATCTTCGGTGAAATGATGGGCGGCGGACGCCGTTCCTCCGGCGGGCGCAGCCGTGGCGCAGATTTGCGCTACAATATGGACATTACGCTGGAAGAGGCGTTTTCCGGCAAAACGGCTGAAATCGAAGTGCCGTCCTCGGTTGTTTGCGATGTCTGCAACGGCAGCGGAGCCAAGCCCGGCACCAGCCCTACCACCTGTCCCACCTGCGGCGGCGTCGGTCAGGTGCGGGCAAGCCAGGGCTTTTTCTCCATCCAGCGCACCTGCCCCACCTGCCAAGGCCGGGGCGAAGTGATCACCGATCCATGCACCGCCTGTGATGGTGCGGGCCGCGTTGAGCAGTTGAAAACCCTGTCGGTGAATGTGCCGGCGGGCATTGAAGATGGCACCCGCATACGCCTGGCCGGTGAAGGGGAGGCGGGAACCCGCGGCGGCCCTCAGGGCGATCTTTATATTTTTCTGACGATCAAACCCCACGAGTTTTTCCAGCGCGATGGCGCAGATATTTTTTGCCGTGTGCCGATCTCGATGACCACAGCCGCGCTGGGTGGCGATTTTGAGGTGGGGGCCATTGATGGCAGCCAAGCGCGGGTAAAAGTGCCCGAAGGCACGCAGCACGGAAAGCAGTTCCGCCTGCGCGGCAAAGGCATGCCGGTCCTGCGGTCCTCCCAAGTGGGGGACATGTATATTCAAGTCGCCATTGAAACCCCAAGCAATCTCACCAAACGCCAGCGCGAGTTGCTGACGGAGTTTGAGGCGCTCAGCTCAAAGGAAAATTCGCCGGAATCAGCGGGCTTTTTCTCCCGCATGAAGGGCTTTTTCGACGGGCTGACCGACTAAACAAAAAAGCGAAAACACCATGGCAAACATCATCATCATCCCCGGCTCCGTCCGGGAGCAGTCCGTCAACCGTCGCCTAGCCACCGTGATTGGCAAGGCCGTCACGGACCAAGGGGGCAAGGCGACGGTCATCAATCTGGCGGACTACCCCATGCCCATTTACGATGGTGATGCGGAAGCCGCCAACGGCATGCCAGAGGGGGCAAAGGCCCTGGCAGCACTGATTGGCGAGCACGATGGCGTGGTGTTCGTTACGCCGGAATACAATGCCTCCATGTCCCCCGTGTTGAAGAATGCCATCGATTGGCTGTCCCGGGATGCCGATGTGAAGGTTTACCAGAACCGTGTGTTTGCCCTTGCCGCCTGCTCCCCCGGTGCCCTCGGCGGTATCCGGGTTCTGTCCCACATTCGTGACACCATGGTCAGCATCGGAGCCGACGTGATCACACCGCAGGTTGCTGTCGGCGGTGCCGGTTCTGCATTTGCCGACGATGATACCTTGACCAACGAGCGGGCCGCTGGCCTGTTGAACGGCATGGTGAGTACGCTTCTAAGACGCGCCAAAGACAACGGACGATGGCCCGATGCAAGCCGATAAACGGTTAATCGTTGCCCTGGACGTTCCCTCCGTAAGCGACGCCAAGCGTGCCATTGATGAGCTGGGCGACGCTGTCTCGTTTTACAAAATCGGCCACCAACTGGCCTTTGCCCCGGAGCGCGAAAACGGCCTTCATTTGGCCCAAGCGTTGGTTGCGGACGGCAAGGACGTCTTTCTCGACCTCAAACTGCTCGACATCGACAACACGGTCGCCAAGGGCGTTGAAAGCGTGGCGGCCATGGGTGTCACTATGCTCACCCTCCACGCCTATCCAAAAGCGATGCGCGCGGCGGTGGCCGCGCTTGCAGGGCGTGATCTCACACTGCTGGGCGTGACGGTTCTCACCTCCATGGACGATGACGATCTGGAAGAGGCCGGCTACAGCCTCACGGCTGCCGATCTCGTGAAACGCCGGGCCGAGCAGGCCAAAGCTGCCGGCATGGGGGGACTCGTTGCTTCCGCCCAGGAAGCCGCTGCCATCCGCGCCATCGTTGGTCCCGATATGGCGGTCGTTACCCCCGGCATTCGCCCGGCAAATGCTGCAAGCGATGACCAAAAGCGCATCATGACACCCAAAGACGCACTGCAAGCGGGCGCATCACACCTTGTGATCGGACGGCCCATCATGGCAGCCTCCGACAAACGCGCCGCTGCCCTCTCCATCCTGGAAGAGATGGCGGCGGTCTAACGTCAAAACGGTTGGGGAGGAATTTGATGGCCAAAGGATATTGGATCGCGCGGGTGGATGTGAACAATCCCGACGACTACCCAAGCTATGTTGAAACGGCCAAGCCTGCATTTGAACGGTTCGGGGCAAATTTTCTTGCCCGCGGCGGCCAAACCCATGCCTTGGAAGGTCAAAACCGCGCCCGCAATGTGGTGATCGAATTTCCATCGGTTCAGCACGCCCTCGATTGCTACCATTCTGCGGAATACCAAGCGGCCGTGAAAATCCGGCAGGCTGCAGCGGACTCCGAGCTGATCATCGTTGAAGGCGTTTGATATGTCTTCAGCGCCTAAAGAGGATGCACCCAAAGATGTCGCGTCCAAAGGGGTAGCAAAAGGCTATTGGATCGGCCGCGTCGATGTCCACGACCTCGATGCTTACAAGCGCTATGTGGAAGCCAATGCGGCGGTCTTTGCCGAATACGGGGCAAAATTTCTGGTCCGCGCTGGCCAGTTTGAAAACCCCGAAGGCTCCGCCCGCAGCCGTAATGTCGTGCTTGAATTTGACAGCTACGAACGGGCGCCCGCCTGCTACCACTCCGAAGCCTACCAGGCGATCATCCCACTTCGCGCCGACGCCGGTGTGTCGCAAGGCGATGTCATCGTCATAGAAGGGTATACTGGATAAAGCGTCGCACCAAATTTTTGCCGCAATTGCCGCAAATGCGCCGCGGTGAGTCCGAAATTCGCTAATTGGTTTTTTCTACTTTGAGCTAAGACGCGCTACCGCGAGGGAGGCGGTGGTACACGATGCTTGGGGGGAGGATCCATGCAGATGTTTGGTATTGCACCATCGACGCGGCTACGCCCGTCTCCGTTCTATTTCGCAACGGTTGACGAGGGGGTCCAAAACTTCACCACCTACAACCACATGCTTATGCCAACGGGCTATGGCGACCCGGAGGCGGAATATTGGCGTCTCATCCATGGTGTTGCCATGTGGGATGTGGCAGTGGAGCGTCAGATCCAGATCACTGGACCCGACGCTGCGCGGTTGACGCAGGTTTTGTGCCCCCGACGCATGGACCGCTGCAAAGTTGGCCAGGGAAAATATGTTGCCCTTTGCAACCACGCAGGAACGCTGATCAACGATCCCATTGTCTTGAAAATGGACGAGCAGCGTTTTTGGCTTTCGATTGCTGACAGCAACATTCTGTTTTGGGCCCGCGCGATCGCCAGCGAACGCAAGTTTAATGTCGACGTGCAGGAGGCGGACGTCTCCCCCCTCGCCGTTCAAGGCCCCTTGGCGGAAGACGTGGTCTCGGAAATCTTCGGCGATTGGGTCCGCGACCTGCGTTATTTCTGGTTCCGCGAAACGGAAGTCCAGGGCATACCCGTGACTGTGGCCCGTTCGGGGTGGTCCAAGCAGGGTGGGTTTGAACTTTACCTCCAGGACGGGACCCGCGGTACCGAGTTGTGGAACATCGTCAAAGAAGCCGGTCGCCGTTGGGACATCGGCCCTGGCAATCCCAACGCCACCGAACGGGTGGAAAGCGGGCTTTTGTCTTGGGGTGGCGATACGGATGACACGACCAATCCGTTCGAGGTTGGCTTGGAACCTTATGTCGATCTTGATGTGGACGATGATGTTGTTGGGATCGCGGCCCTGCGCCGTATCAAAGAGGAAGGGCCAAAGCGTCACCTTCTGGGTGTCATGTTGGAAAGCGAGGAGCGCCTCGACCCGTCCTTCCATTGGCTGACCGTGTTTAAGGATGGTTTGAGCGTAGGCCACATGACCAACGTCACCTGGTCGTACCGCCTAAAACGTACTATCGGTTTTGGACTTGTGAGCCGAACGGACGCTGAAGCCGGCGACCGTGTGGTGGTTCAATCGTTGACCGAACTTCATGATGCCAAACTGGTGCCTTTGCCGTTCCTGTAGAGGTTTGTTTTCCAGTCTCCCGTCCGGCGCGTCCGTGCGTGCACCATTCATGTGCTTCTAAAGCGTCAAAGACCCCGCCTTGCCATGGCCGCTGTTCATCCCGATAACGGCGGCCAATCGTTAATTCGCAGGCGAGGACGGGTCCACCGTGCCATCCCCCAAATCCAAATCGAAAGCCACGGGCAAAAGATCCGCTAAGCCCGTTTTGGTGGACGGCACCGCGCTGCGCGCCGAACTCACCGCCATGGCCGGGGGGGCCGATGGCGACGGCGGACCGATGGAGGTGCGCCAGCAGGTCTTAGCCCACTTGAAGGCGGTCGTGAAAACGGCACGGGGGGAGGTCGAAGCGTTATTGATCAAAGATGGCTCCGGCCAAGCCTGCGCCGAACGCCTGAGTGCCGTTCAAGATGAAATCATCGGCTGCATCCATGATTTTGCGATCACCCATGTCTTTCGCGCCAGCAATCTGTCCTCCGGCGAGCGCATGGCTGTTCTGGCGGTTGGGGGCTATGGCCGCGGCACCCTCGCGCCGGGTTCTGACATCGACCTGCTGTTTTTACTCCCTTACAAGCAAACGGCCTTAGGCGAGAGCATCGTTGAATACATCCTCTACATGCTCTGGGACATGGGTTTTAAAGTGGGCCATGCCACACGCTCCATGGAGGATTGCCTGCGCCTTTCCCAGGAGGACATGACCATCCGCACGTCGATCCTCGAAGCACGTTTTCTCTTTGGCCAGCGCGCGCTGTTTGATGATCTGATGGTCCGGTTCGATGAAACCATCGTGCGAAAAACCGCCAAAGAGTTCATCGCCGCAAAACTTGAAGAGCGGGACAACCGACACAAGAAGGCCGGCCAATCCCGCTACGTGGTCGAACCCAATGTGAAGGAAAGCAAAGGCGGCCAGCGCGATCTGCACACGCTGTTTTGGATTGCAAAATATTTCTACCGTGCCCGAACCGTCCAAGAATTGCGGAAGGCGGGCGTGTTTTCCGTGGCGGAATTCAACAAGTTCAAAAAGGCCCAAGACTTCCTGTGGGCGGTGCGGTGCCACCTGCATTTTCTGACCGGGCGGGCCGAAGAACGCTTGTCCTTTGATTTGCAACCCATGTTGGCCCAGCGCCTCAACTACGCCGACCGGCCCGGTGCCCATGCGGTGGAACGCTTCATGAAGCACTACTTCTTGATTGCCAAAGATGTCGGGGATCTGACCCGCATTCTATGCGCAGCGCTGGAAGAACAACACGCCAAAACCGCCACAGGCATCACTGGCATGATCAACGCCTTCACCCGGCGCAGCAAAACGCTGGGGGAGACCAACGATTTTCTAGTGATCAACAACCGCCTCACCATCGCCAATGAAACGGTGTTTGACACCGACCCGGTCAATCTCATCCGCATGTTCCACTTGGCGGACGCTCACAAATTGCTGTTTCACCCCGACGCGATGCAGTTGGCGACCCGTTCCCTCAAGCTGATCGACAAAACCCTGCGCAACGACGAAGACGCCAACGCGCTTTTTTTGAAAGTCTTGACGTCGCGCAACGGCCCCGAGCGGGTGTTGCGCAAGATGAACGAGTGCGGCGTCCTTGGGCGTTTCATCCCGGATTTCGGCAAAATCGTCGCGATGATGCAGTTCAACATGTACCATCACTACACCGTGGACGAGCATCTCTTGCGCTCCATCGGCGCGTTGGCTGCCATTGATGCGGGCGAAATGGAACAACAGCATCCCCTCGCCAACCGATTGATGAAGGACATTAAATATCGCCGCGTGCTTTACGTGGCCCTGTTGCTCCACGACATTGCCAAGGGGCGGCCCGAGGATCATTCCATTGCCGGTGCACGGGTGGCGCGCCGCATATGCCCCCGCTTGGGGATGAGCGCTAAGGAAACCGAGCTGGTCTCCTGGTTGATTACCCATCATTTGTTGATGTCCAACATCGCCCAATCCAGGGACTTGAACGACCCCAAAACGATTCAGGATTTTGCCACCACCATGCAAAGCGTGGAGCGGATGCGCCTGCTGCTGATCCTCACCGTCTGTGACATCAAAGCGGTGGGGCCGGAGGTTTGGAACGGTTGGAAAGCGCAGCTTTTGCGCACGCTTTACTATGAAGCAGAGCCTATTTTGAACGGAGGCTTTTCAAGCATTCCGCGCCAGGAGCGCATTGGTGATGTGAAGGAACAGCTGAAGGCAGCCTTTGGCGATTGGTCCGAAGACGACCGCGCGCGGGTTTTGGCGCTTCCCTACGACAATTTCTGGCTCACCGCATCAATCGACGATCTGAAGCGCAATCTGACCTTCGTGCGCGATATCGACGCCACGGGGGAAATTTTCGCCACGCGTGTGTTCCACCGCGCC
>JBCBCT010000083.1:0-13398 GCA_038530365.1 Pseudomonadota bacterium
ATCCAGACGGACTGTGGGCCGCCAGCGGTGTTTGGTATCGGTGAGGGTTTCACCGGCTTTCAACAAGCCAGCTTCGATCAGCGCGCCGAAGGCCACGCGGGGCAAAGCCCGCTTTCCCTCCGTCACCGAAAGTGCCGTTTCCTCCATGGGTTCAACGGCAGCAATGCGGCGGGAGGCCGCTTCGATGTAATCGCTTTCACGCTCCACGCCGACAAAGTGACGGCCCAAACGCTTGGCCACGGCACCTGTGGTGCCGGTTCCAAAAAACGGGTCGAGCACCACATCCCCTGGCTTTGTGGCGGACATCAAAACCCGCTGAAGCAAGGCTTCGGGCTTTTGGGTGGGATGCACTTTTTTGCCTTCATCGTCCTTCAACCGTTCGGCACCGGAGCAGATCGGAAACACCCAGTCTGACCGCATTTGCACATCTTCGTTGGCCATTTTCAGAGCGTCATAATTGAACGTGTAACGTTTGGCGTTTTGATCGCGCGACGCCCAGATCATGGTTTCATGGGCGTTGGTAAACCGGCGTCCGCGAAAATTGGGCATCGGGTTTGTCTTGCGCCAAACGATGTCGTTCAAAATCCAAAACTGCATGTCCTGCAGGATGGTGCCGACACGAAAAATGTTGTGATAGGAGCCGATCACCCACAGCGTGCCGTTGGGTTTCAAGACCCGCCGAACGGCCAGAAGCCAAGCGCGGGTGAAGTCGTCATAGGCGCTGAACGTGTCGAACTGATCCCAATGATCGTCGCAGGCATCCACCTTGGATTGGTCGGGCCGCTGGAGATCGCCCTGCAATTGTAGATTATAGGGCGGGTCGGCGAACACCATGTCCACACTGTTCCTGGGCAGCGCCTCAAGGGCCGCGACGCAATCCCCCTGAAGAATGCTGTTCAACCAGACCGGTTGATTTTTGTCTTCGACAATGGAGCTTGCCGCCGCGCCCTTGGTGCGGACGGCAGATGGGGAATGGATGCGCATGAAAAGCCTGTACACAAAACACTTCAGGTCGCCGTTAAGGTTACCCAACGCGGTGAAAAATTGCTTAAAGCGAAAGACGATGCGCGGGTGTTTGGCGCTTTGGGAAAAGGTGTTGGGTCTTGGCCGACTGTGAATTGGTGATTTTTGACTGTGACGGCACGCTGATGGACAGCGAAGTGATCGCTGCGGAAGTCGAGACCGACATGTTGCGCGAATACGGGGCAACGCTGACGACGCAGGAATTTATTGAGCGCTTTGCCGGCACATCATCCTTCCACGTCAAAGCGGTGATGGAAGAGGAGCTTGGGCGGCATTTTCCCGATGATCACAAAACGAAAGTCGATCAAGCGATGCTGGAACGACTGTGGCGGGAGGTGAAGGCTGTCGATGGCGCCCACGGGGTGCTCGATGCTTTCGATCAACCGCGCTGCGTTTGTTCCAATGCGGCGATGGAAAAACTGAAGGTGGAGTTAAGCCGCGCGGAACTCTGGGATCGGTTTCGGCCCTACGTGTTTTCGGCAAAAGACCTGGACGGCGTCGAACAGAAGCCCGCGCCGGACCTTTTTCTTTACGCGGCCAAAGAGTTTGGCGTTCAACCACAGGCCTGTTTGGTGGTGGAAGATAGCGTTCCGGGCGTTCAGGGCGCGGTGGCCGCTGGCATGCGGGTTGTTGGATTTACCGGCGCGTCGCACACCTATCCCGGGCACGCCGATGCGCTGACCGATGCGGGGGCAGAGACCGTCATTCGTAAATTGTCCGACCTCCCCGCCTTTATCGCCATCATGGGCGCGTGGGACGGTTTAGGCTGATCTGCCTAACGCGCGGGCCTGACGCGCTTTAGGGCGTGTTGTAGGGGCCTTCGTCGAAGCCGATGTAGACGCGTACATTCGTGGCAGTGGGCGCGGGGATGATGACCTTGTCGTCGACAAACGAGAAACTGCCGTTTGAATTGCCGTCTGCAATGCTGGCGGTGGGACGGTGCAGTTTGGAGTAGACCGTGTCCTGCCCCTTGGTGACCGCGACGCGGATCGGCATTTGAAATTGGCCCGGGCGGCCCACCGGACCGGTGATCAAACGGCCACGGGCCCCCACTTTGATCTCCAGATTGTTGCCAACATAAGCGCATTCGCGGGCGACTTTGGTGATGGTGGCCTGGTAGCGGACCTTGGAAGCATCGTCCTTCGGCGCCCCATCCGGTAGCACGCGATAACTTTCCGTACCTGACCGGATGCGAACGGCGGGGCAATAATCCGTCAGCGCGTTGCGGGTGTTGACCAAGCGGGTTTGGGCGTTTGGATTTTGACCCTGGGTGCCGCGGTTTGCGATGTCCACCTGGCGTTGTTTTTCTTGATCATCGGTCAAAACGGAGCCGAGCACACCGCCGCTTCCGGCGCTCTGGCACGCCGAAAGCGCAAGGGAGGCCGCAATCAAGGCCGCAGCGGCGCTCATGCGCGAAGGTTCCCAAGCTCTTCGGGTCATTTTGGCGTCGCTCATCCGTTCTTTCAACCTCACCAGCGGGCGCTATAGCAGGCACCCGAAGCTTTGGCGAGGTGCGTCGCTTTCACAGGCCCTGCGCGGCGAAAGCGTATAAGATGCGATTATAGCCAGCGCTATGTTTTTTGGGTTAGCTGTGCAAAGTGGGCGCGGCGTGCTGTGCGGAAACGTTGTCCCACAAAACGTGCCAATCCAGCCTTGCCAATCCATTGCGTCATGGGGTCAATCGATCATGAAATATGTCAGCACGCGGGGGGACGCGCCCACCCTTGGCTTTTGTGACACGCTACTCGCCGGCCTCGCCCGCGATGGGGGCCTGTATGTACCCGAAAGCTGGCCACAATTGGACAAAGACACCATCGCAGGCTTCGCCGGGATGGCCTATGCCGACGTGGCGAAACAGGTGCTGCGCCCCTTCGTTGGGGGTGAAATCCCCGATGCCGAATTTGATGCCATCGTTGATGAAGCCTACGCGACCTTCGCGCACCCCGCGGTCGTGCCCTTGGTGCAGACCGGCAATAACACCTTCGTCCAAGAGCTGTTTCACGGCCCAACGCTGGCTTTCAAAGATGTTGCGATGCAGCTTTTGTCCCGCTTGATGGATCACATCCTGCAAAAGCGCGGTCAAAAAGTGACGATCATCGGGGCAACGTCGGGGGATACTGGCGGTGCTGCGATTGAAGCGTTTCGGGGCCGTGACCACTCGGATATTTTCATTTTGTTTCCAAAAGACCGGGTGTCCGATGTTCAGCGTCTGCAAATGACCGGGGTGTATGATCCCAATATCCATGCGCTGTGCATTGAAGGGGATTTCGACGATTGCCAGGCGCTGGTGAAGGCCATGTTCAACCACCACGCTTTTCGCGATGGCCATGCGCTTTCGGGCGTAAACTCGATCAACTGGGGCCGGATCATGGCCCAGATCGTTTATTATTTCACCGCAGCGGTGGCGCTGGGCGGGCCGCATCGGGCGGTGTCATTTAGCGTTCCCACGGGGAACTTTGGCGATATTTTTGCAGGCTTTGTCGCCAAGAAGATGGGGCTTCCCATCGCGGATCTGCTGATTGCAACTAACGCAAACGATATTCTCGCGCGCACGCTTTCTTCGGGTCGGTATGAGACCAACGCGGTGTCCGTCACCACATCGCCCAGCATGGACATTCAGGTGTCTTCGAACTTTGAGCGGCTGTTGTTTGAAGCCAGCGGACGGGATGCGGCCTACGTGAAGCGTTCCATGTCGTCGCTTTCACAGTCGGGCTCGTTTTCCCTTGGACAGGCGGTCTGGGACACGATCAGGGCGGAGTTTGGTGCCGGTCGCGCGGATGATGCCACGGTGGCCAAAACCATCGCACAAACCCTTTCAGAAACCGGCTATCTGCTCGACACCCACACAGCGGTGGGTCTGGATGTCGGGGAGCGCCATGCCAACACCAAAACGCCCATGGTGATCCTGGCCACGGCCCATCCGGCCAAATTTCCTTATGCTGTTGAAGCCGCCTGTGGCATCCGCCCTGCCCTCCCCGCACGCAGTGGCGATCTGATGGCGCGTGAGGAGAAATTCACGGTTCTTCCCAATGCGCTCAATGCGGTCGAGGCCTATATTTCGCAGGCCACCCGCGCACGGCTTGTTGAACCGGCCTAAGCCTATCGTACATTTGACTGGCCCTTAAAAACCGCCGACAGTCCGCCTTTGGACTGCGCGTTCCGGCGAGCTTTGTTTGCCCACCTTCTTTACGACGCGGACCCGGCGCTGGAGGAGGTGCCCAAGATGCAACCGATGAAACGTTCTGCAGCTGAGCTGCGCCCTGTTCCCCAACCCCTGCAAAAGCAGTCATCAAAAACGGCGCAACAAACACCTACCCCGGGTTATGATCTGCCCAGCACCGTCCAAACCACGGTCCTCAAAAACGGGATGACGGTGATCACCGATCGCATGGCCCATATCGAGAGCGCAGCGCTTGGGGTCTGGGTGAAGGCCGGTTCCCGCGACGAGCGCGCCCATGAACACGGCATCGCGCATCTTCTGGAACACATGGCGTTTAAGGGCACCACCAATCGCAGCGCCCGAGATATTGCAACGCAAATTGAAAATGTCGGTGGCGATGTAAACGCGGCAACCAGCGCCGAAACCACAGCCTTTTACGCCCGGGTTTTGAAAGACGATGTGCCCCTCGCCATCGATATCCTCGCGGATATTTTGAACAATTCGCTGTTCGACCCCAATGAGCTGGAGCGTGAACAGCACGTTATCCTTCAGGAAATTGGCGCGGCGTTGGACAGCCCTGAGGATGTTGTTTTTGATGAATTCCAACAGGCCTGCTTCCAGGGGCAGGCACTTGGACGGGCAATCATGGGCACGGCGCAAACGGTGTCATCGTTTCAGGCCAATGATTTGCGCACCTATCTTTCCGACCATTATCACGGGCCCAATATGGTGCTGGCAGCATCGGGCAATGTCGATCACGACGCCATCGTGGCGATGGCTGAAACCCGGTTTTCAACTTTCGGTTCCAGTGCGGCGCGGCCGCCGGAAGGGTCGCACTATGTTGGCGGGGACAAACGCCAAACCCGCGATCTGATGGAAGCGCAAATTGTCCTGGGATTTGAAGGACGGGCTTACGGTGTTCGTGATTTTTATGCCTCGCAAATTCTTGCAACACTTTTGGGCGGCGGCATGTCTTCACGGCTCTTTCAGGAAGCGCGTGAACTGCGGGGGCTTTGCTATTCCATTTATGCGTTTCACTGGGGTTTTTCCGACAGCGGTGTGTTCGGCATCCACGCGGCCACGGAGGAAGCGGACGTTCCCAAACTCATGCCAGTTCTGATCGACGAGTTGAAAAAGGCTGCCGATCACATCGGACAAGATGAGCTCAACCGCGCGCGGGCGCAGATCCATGCGGGTTTGATGATGAGCCAGGAAAGTCCCGCGGCCCGCGCAGGGCAGATTGCGCGACAAATTCTGCTCTTTGGTCGGCCGATCGGGAATGATGAGTTGATGGAACGGCTGAATGCAATCACGGTGGACCGGTTGCAAGATTTGTCCGGTCGCCTGTTTCTTGAAGGCGTGCCGACGATCTCAGCGCTCGGTCCGGTAGGCGCTGTGCCCAGCGCCGATGAAATCAAAACGCGCTTGGGTCACGGTCCGCTGAAAGCCGCCGAATGATACGCCAAGGGCGGTGTCCCCGCTAAGCGTCTGGTGACTACCGAAACTGTGATGAACGAAAGGTGGAACGATGCGTCTGTTGAAGTTTTCCGGCACACCCTCCACCGAACCCCAAGTTTTGAAAACGAAGCGCCTTCTTCTGCGCCGACCGGAGACCGATGATTTTTCCCAATGGGCGAGCCTGCGCGGCCGCAGTGCGGGTTTTTTGCGTCCCTTTGAGCCGGCATGGGCGCAGGATGAATTGTCCAAACGCGCCTTCAAAGCCCGGTTACGGCGGCATGAAAGCGACATCACCTCGGGCCGCGGCATTCCGTGGTTTTTGTTTTTGCCGGCGGCGGATGGTGATCAATGCGACACGCTGGTGGGCGGCATAACGATCAGCCACATTCGCCGCGGTGTGTCCCACAGCGGCACTATTGGATACTGGATGGGAGAACCCTATGCGGGCCAAGGCTTCATGAGCGAAGCGGTGTGCGAGGTCTGCAAATGCGCGTTTGACCACCACAACCTCAATCGGCTTGAAGCGGCGACTGTGCTTGAAAATGAGCGCTCGCAGCGGCTCTTGCGCCATTGCGGGTTTAAAGAAGAAGGTATTGCGCGGGCTTATCTAAAAATTGCCGACACGTGGCGCGACCACCGACTGTTTGCCCGCCTGGCCAGTGATCCCATCCCTGATCCGCTGGTGAACGCGCGGTCAACGTCCTGTTCCGATACGGTGCGGCCTGAAATCGCCTGACGGGGGCTACGATCCGCCCGCTTCTTGGAAATTTTCGCGGCCCGCCGGTCTGTCGGCGTTTACGCTGGCATGGGTTTGGCGTAACACAGGCGCTGATTCACAGGCGGTATTTTCGATGCTTTCAGGGCCACGGACACAGCAGATGCGCGGGCCAATTCGTTTTCTATGGCTGTTCTTCCTGTGGTCCCTCAGTTCAGTTTGGGCCGCTTCCCCGGCCCAGGCGCTCGATGCCGTTGATGTCAGCGGCAGCAATCTTGCTTTGGATCTCACGCGATCCATCCAAGCCTATTCGGGCGAAGGCAACCGTATTCAGGTGGAAACCGCACCGGATGCCAATGGCCTGATCAATCGCATTGAAGTTTTTTCCGAAACGGAAACGAGTTCCGGCCGCTGGATCGCCTTTGCCCTGGCCAACAACACCGACGAGCAGATCGACCGCCTCATCGTCTCCCCCCATTACCGACTCGTGGGCTCCGGCCTCTTTTGGCCGGACCTTGGCGGGCAACGCATCGTGGCCATGACGCCCAGCGAAGGCTTTGCCCTCGACCGTCAAACGGATGATGAAGCGGACGTCTTCCGCATTACGCTGAACCCTGGAACGGTCGTCACGATTGTGGCGGAACTGGCAGGGAGCGATGTGCGCCAACTGACTTTGTGGGATCCGGATACCTACAAGGATACCGTGAACAGCAGCACACTGTACAAAGGTATCGTAATCGGCATCGCTGGCCTTTTGGCGGTGTTTTTGACCATTTTGTTCGTCGTCAAAGGCTCGGCCATGTTCCCCGCAACCGCCGCCTTTGCATGGGCGGTTCTGGCCTATATCGGCGTGGATTTTGGCTTCATATCAAAAATCGTGAGCGTCGATGTAAACGCCCTTGGGGTGTGGCGTGTGGGCACGGAAATTGCGCTTGGCGGGTCGATTGTCTTGTTCTTGTACGCCTATCTCAATCTCAACCGCTGGGGTCGAAGCTACAGCTTTTTTGTAACGCTGTGGTTTGTTGGCCTGATTGGGCTTTATTTCGGCCTGCTTGTGTTTCCCGCACAGGTTGCGGGGATTGCGCGCATCACGTTGGCCGTTGGAACAGTTTTTGGCCTGTTGGTTGTGTTGCTGTTGAGCGTGCGCCGCTACGACCGCGCCATTTTGATCATCCCGACCTGGATCTTGATGAGCCTGTGGATGGTGACGGCGGCGCTGGTGGTCACCGGTCGGCTGGACAATGATCTGGTACCCTTGGCGTTGGGCGGCGGCCTCGTCCTGATCATCCTTCTCATTTCCTTTACGGTGATGCAGCACGCGTTTGCCGGCAGCGCGTTCGTTCAGGGCTTGGTGAGCGATACGGAACAGCAGGCATTGGCGTTGACCGGTTCGGGTGATTCGGTGTGGGACTGGGACGTGGACAAGGACCGGCTTTTTGTGGGGCCAGGCGTTGCAGCGCAGCTGGGCCTGAAAGACGGCGACCTCAACGGGGCACCCGCGTCTTGGTTGCCACGCCTTCATCCAGCCGATCGCGAGCGCTTCCGCGCGACTTTGGATATTGTCCTCGACCACCGCCGAGGTCGCATCGCGCTGCAGTTTCGACTGCACGCCCAAAATGGCCAGTACCACTGGCTTTCGGTAAAGGCGCGTCCGGTTATCGGCAGCGACGGCGAAGTGCTGCGCTGCGTTGGAACGATCACGGATGTCACCGATGAAAAGCTCTCCAAGGAACGCCTGTTGCACGATGCGGTGCATGACAATCTGACAGGCCTGCCAAACCGCCAACTGTTTCTGGACCGCCTCAACAACGCGATTAGCCTCGCCCGCACCAATGAATTGGTGCGGCCCAGCGTTTTGATCATCGACATCGACCGCTTTGCGCAGATCAATGAAAGCCTCGGTCTTTCTGTGGGGGATTCGCTGCTGACCACGCTTGCGCGTCGGCTGAGCCGTATTTTGAAGCCGCAGGACACGCTTGCTCGCTTGTCCGGGGACCAATTTGGCCTCCTCATCCTGTCGGAAAATGATCCGGCGCAGGTCGCCGAATTGGCGGCCAACGTGAATCGTGCCATTGTAACACCGGTGGCGTTTGCTGAAACCGAGATTTCGGTGACGGCATCCATTGGCCTTGTGTCGCTCCTTCAAGATCATGAGAGCGCACAGGACATGATGATTGATGCCGACCTTGCTGCGTTTCAGGCCAAGCGCGTTGGCGGTGACCGGATTGAGCCGTTTCGTCCAAGTTTCCGCAATCAGCAATCACCCGCGATCCATATGGAATCGGAATTGCGGGGCGCCCTTGATCGCGGTGAAATGGAGTTGGCTTACCAGCCCATCATCGACTTGCAGGAAAAAAATGTTGCGGGCTTTGAAGCCCTCATGCGTTGGCGTCATCCGCGGCGCGGGTTCGTACCACCGGCGGAGTTTATTCCGGTGGCAGAAAAATCTGGCCTGATCGTAGAACTTGGCATTTTTGCCCTGGAGACCGCCGGGGCGCGCGCTGCCAGCTGGCGGGAAAAGGCCTTTGCAGCGTCAACGTTTGTCAGCGTGAACATCTCAAGCCGTCAGTTGTTGCGCCATGACCTGATCAACGATGTGCGCGGTGTGATGATGCGCCACAAGCTGGAACCTGGTGTCCTTAAGTTGGAGCTGACCGAATCCATGGTGATGGAAAACCCCGAACAATCGACGCAGGTCCTGCAACGGATTCGCGAACTGGGCGCGGGTCTGTCACTGGACGATTTTGGCACCGGCCATTCGTCCCTGTCCCACCTGATGCGATTTCCGTTTGATACCATCAAGATCGACCGCTCGTTTGTCACCACCGCCCAAGGCCGTCATCGCCCGATTATTCTGCGCAGCATCGTATCCCTCGCCCATGATCTTGGCATGAAGGTTGTTGCGGAAGGGGCAGAGGATGAAACCGACGCCCTTGAACTCATGCAGATGGGTTGTGAATACGCCCAAGGGTTTTTGTTTGGCCAACCCATGAGTGCTGAAATTGCGGAACAGGCCCTGCGCCAGGACCGGGTGTAGCGATGAACCGGCTGTAGCGAGCATGGGAGTGGCGGTGCACGGGGCGCCTGATCGTGTTGTTGCCCTAGGCCCGTCCTGAAAAAGCGGACAAACTCGCTTCCGACACGCCCATTTCTGCCAATGCCCGATCATATTGGGATTCGTGGGGCGTTCCAAAGATGATGTCCGGCGTTGCTTTGACGGACAGCCAACCGTTGTCTGCAATTTCGCTTTCCAACTGGCCCGGCCCCCAACCGGCATAGCCCAACAAAAACTGCGACTGTTCCGGTGGCTGCGATCCGCACAGTCGCCGCAGCGCGTCGAGGGTGGACGAAACAGCGGCAAGATCGCCGACTCGGGATGAGCTGGAGTTTGTGTAATCCAGGCTGTGCAGCACGAACCCCCGCCCTTGCTCCACCGGCCCGCCCCTGAACACAGGCACCGTGCGATCCTGCTCTTGAAGCGTCGTTTTGCACTTCTCCAATTTCAGTTCAGTGAGGATCGCCTCAAAGGGAGGGGAAGAAACGGGCTGGTTCAGGACCAGCCCCATGCTGCCTGCGGTATCATGATTGCACACCAACACCACGGAACGGGCAAACCGGTCGTCAATCATGCCCGGCATGGCGATCAACACATGGCCGCACAAATCCAAAAAGTCGGGCGATGCCCGGCTGGGCCCACGCCCGTGGTGTTTTTTCGAATCCGGTTCGTTCATAAGAGAAACCTAACAGCGCATCATGGAGAGGCAACAGCGTCACGGTTTCACAGGGATATGAAGCCAAAGCGTCGAACCGTGTTCTCTCAACGCATCGTTCGCGGCTATATGTTGGAAATGAGCAGGTATTTTATCCCCCCCGTTGCTATCGCAAGCCCCCCTGTCGCTGCGCCAGATTTGATCGCGCCGCTTCGGGTGCTTTTGTCGGCATCATTGCTGGTGCTTCTTCTGCCACCCGTTCCGGCTATTTCGGCGGAGAGCGCTTGGACGTCTGCCATGGGCGCGAAGATTCGGTTGATTTCACAGCCGTCGCTCGATGGAACCGGCTATCGCGCCGGTCTTCACATCGCGTTGGAAGATGGCTGGAAAACCTATTGGCGCTCTCCGGGCAGTTCCGGCCTCCCACCACAAATTAGCTTTCGGGGGTCGAAGAACATCGCCGCTACGGCGATGCGTTACCCCGTGCCATCGGCGTTTGATGATGCGTCTGGAAAAAGCGCAGGCTACAAGGGCGACGTTGTTTTCCCCATCTCGGTGACGCCGCTGTTTGCCGGACAAGCCACGGTTCTGAAGGCCTCGGGCATGGTCGGCATCTGCCGCGATATCTGCGTGCCGGTGCCGTTTGACATTACACTCCAACTTGGCGAGACGCGGTCGACTTCGGCTGCCCTCGCCCGCGCCCTCCGCAACGCCGAGCGAAAGGTACCTGCGAAACCTGCGGTGGATGGTGTTGGGACGGTCCGGGCCAAACTCTCCCCGAACAAACGCCAACTGACGGTTACGGCGACCCTGCCCGCCGGGGTCGACACTGCCAGGCTGTTCGTGGCCAGTCCGTCCTTGTTGCCCATCGACCCGCTTCCGGCGGCAAGCCTTTCTGGGCAGATTGTGACGTTTCAAAAGACGTTCAAAAAGCCGCTCAAGCCACGGGACCTGGGCCGCGAGTGGATTTTCGTTTTGAAGCACGGCGACGTTGGCGTTCAAACAACAGTGGTTTTGGAATAGCGGTCCGAACTACTGAGAAGAAAATGCGCTTTGTGGGGCTCAAAAGGCTCGCCCTGGGCTTGCGTCGTTGGCCTTGCATCCCCACTCCTGCAGTGTTGCGATTTTAAACACTGGATTGATCCCATGCCCATTTCCGTTGGAGATACACTTCCTTCCGCTGATTTCACCACCATGACCGATGACGGCCCGGCCAAACTCTCGGTGGCCGATATTTTCACCGGTAAGAAAGTGGTCCTCGTCGCCGTTCCCGGTGCCTTTACCCCCACCTGTCACGCCAATCACCTGCCCGGATTTGTGGAGCACGCCGATGCGATCATGGAAAAAGGCGTCGACACAATCGCGGTGACGTCCGTAAACGATGTACATGTCATGGGCGCTTGGGCGGCAGCGTCCGGGGGGAAAGACAAGGTGACGTTCCTTGCTGACGGCAATGCCGAATTTGCAAAAGCCGTTGGTCTGGACATCGACCTTAATGTCGCTGGAATGGGCGTCCGCTCTCTGCGTTATGCAATGATCGTGGAAGACGGAAAGGTGACCGCGCTGAACCTCGAAGACAATCCTGGACACGCCGACATCAGTTCCGCCGCCGGCATTCTGGCGCTGCTTTAGCGTCATGCTTTGCACACGAGGCGGTTCTTGATCCCGCCCTCGCCCTTCGAGACGGCACTGCGTGCCTCCTCAGTATGAGGGCTTAGGTTGGAACGCATGGGCTCTTTAACATGCGCGCTCAGGCCGCAACGCTAGGCCTGCTTGGGATGCGGGCTCGTAGTGGGGCCCTTTATGTGCTCGGAATGAAAGCTAGTGGCCGGCCGGTGTTGGTGCCCGGCATGACGCTGAAAGGCTATCACGCTCTCCATCCTCATCCTTAGGCGCGGGAATAGCTGCTTCTTCAAAAAGGAGCGCAAAACAGCCCGCCCTCATCCTGAGGAGCGGCAAAGCCGCGTCTCGAAGGATCGCCACTGGCCACCCTCGCTCTTAATCCCGCCCTCGCCCTTCGAGACGGCACTGCGTGCCTCCTCAGGATGAGGGCTTAGGCTGGAACGCGTGGGCTCTTTAGCATGCGCGCTCAATCTGCAACGCTGGGCCTGCTCAGTCGTCCGGTGAGAGTTTGAATGGGGCCATTCCGGATCGGGCGAGCTCGTCGGCCCGTTCGTTTTCGGGGTGGCCCGCGTGGCCTTTCACCCAGTGCCAGTGGACGGTGTGGCGGGCAACGGCCTCATCAAGGGCCTGCCAGAGTTCCGCGTTTTTGACAGGTTTTTTGTTGGCGGTTTTCCAACCATTGCGTTTCCAGCCCTGGATCCAGCCCGTCATACCGCCTTTCACATATTGCGAGTCGGTGTGCAGTTCCACGGTGCAGGGCTGCTTGAGCGCGTTCAGCGCTTCGATGGCGGCGAGCAATTCCATCCGGTTGTTGGTGGTGTGCTCTTCGCCTCCGGACAATTCCTTTTCATTGTCTCCATAGCGCAAGACTGCCCCCCATCCGCCAGGTCCGGGATTTCCGGAGCAGGCACCATCGGTCCAAATCGCTACCGTTTTCATCGGCGGTCCAGCCCCAATTCCCATGGGGAATTCATCGCCTGAAAACAGCGCAGACGGGCGCTGAACGCCTTGGGGTCATGGGGGACAACAAGAGCTCCGGGGGGTACGTTTAGCCAATCCACCAAACGTGTCAGCAAAAAGCGCAGCGCAGCGCCTCGGCATAGGATCAGCAAGGCAGCAATCTCGTCGGCTTCCAAAGCCCGTAGGGACTGATACCCTGCCAAGAAAGCTGCCGCCCGAGCGCGATCAAACTGCAAATCTGCGGTGAAGCACCAGGCGTTGAGCGAAACGGCGATGTCGTAGGCGAGATAATCATTGCAGGCGAAATAGAAGTCGATGACCCCGGACAGCCGTCCTTCCAAGAAGAACACATTGTCTGGAAACATATCCGCATGAATGATGCCGTCTGGGATGCCGTGTGGCCAAACGGTCTGGAGGTGTGCGAGTTCGTCGACAATCAAGGCTTCCAAACCGGCTTCCACGGTGTCGGCCCCGCTACGACCATCGGCGACCAGACTTGGCCATCCGGCGGGGTTTAAGGCATTGGCGCGTGGGATATCGAAACCCTGTGCAGACCGGTGGAGGCGGGCCATCGCCACACCGGCTGCGTGGCAGAGGTTCGCCGCCGGGGCTTTGACGTCGATGCCTTCAAGGAAGGTCACTAAAGCAGCGGGGCGGTCAGCGAGGGTGGAGAGCGCTTCGCCATGGGCGTTTCTAACAGGTTGGGGGCACGGAAACCCGGCCTTTGCCAGATGATTCATAAGGCCAAT
>JBCBCT010000084.1:0-13167 GCA_038530365.1 Pseudomonadota bacterium
GAAAGCTACGCCCCAAGCCTCAACACCATGCAGCGCACGCCGCTGACCGAAAGCCATGTGGAGGCGCTGCGCGGGGTCGGCGAAGAGCGGGTTCTTCCGGCCGGTCACGTCATCACAACGCCGGGCCAACGGCTGACGGAGTTTATCTACATCCTCTCGGGGACCGCGGAAATCTTCAATTCGGCAACGGGCGAAGCCTATCTCAATTTCTTCCTCGGGCCGACGCAGTTCACCGGCGACATCGCTTTTTTGAGCGGTTCAGCCGCCTCCTTGGCCATCCGCACCCGGGAGGAAACGCGGGTGATCGCGGCACCGCGCAAAGAGGTGCTGCGCTTGATGAGCAAAATCCCGGAAATGAGCGATATCATCCTCTCCGTCTTTGCAGCCCGCCGCCGCCGTCAAATCGAAGAGCAAGACAGCACGCTGATCGTCGTCGCGCCGGACCGCGATAAAGAGTGCCTGCGCATCGAGAGTTTTTTGAGCCGTAACAAAGTGCCGTTCAAACGCTACGAGCTTGATGATCCAAACGCGGCTGGTGTGTGCGGCGGCGACGCGCGCCCAGGCGTGGCCTTTGGCGACAAAGGGCTGCTGGACCGACCAACTGTGGAAAGCGTTGCCTGTCTCCTCGGCCTTGACCAACCGCCAACTGACCATTGCAGCTTTGACGTGTTGATCGTCGGCGGTGGGCCCGCGGGCGTGGCCGCTGCGGTCTACGCCGGTGCTGAAGGGTTAACGTCTGTGTTGGTCGAAGAGATCGCGGTGGGCGGTCAGGCGGGAACCTCCTCCCGCATCGAAAACTACCTAGGCTTCCCGACGGGCATTTCCGGCGGCGATCTGGTGTGGCGCGGGGAAATTCAAGCCATGAAATTCGGCACCGCCTTCGTGCGCCCGCGCCGGGTTGAGCGGCTGACACAACGGGCTGGTGGCCGTTTCCTGGCAACCCTGGACGATGGAACGGAAATCGACACGGGCGCCGTTGTCGTGGCAACCGGTGTCCAATACCGCCGTTTGCCTTGGGACGGGCTGGAAAAATTTGAGGGCTCGGGTGTCTATTATGCGGCAACGCAAACAGAGGCCAATTACTGCACCCGCGAACCGGTCATCGTCGTCGGCGGCGGCAATTCCGCAGGCCAGGCCGCCATGTATCTCAGCCGCAGCGCCGCCCACGTGCACGTCTTGGTGCGCAGCGGTTCCTTGGCGGCATCCATGTCGGACTACCTGTCGAGCCGCCTGGAAGCGGACCCCAACATTACGTTGCATTTCAACACCCAGATTGAAGCCTTGTTGGGGGATGATCATCTGGAGGCGGCGCGCATTGTCACGCCCGACGGGAACGCGGACCTTCCGGCCCGCGGCGTGTTTGTCATGGTGGGGGCAGCCCCCAACACCGATTGGCTCAAGGGCGTGATTGCGCTCAATGATCGCGGCTTCATCCCCACCGGCGAAGAGGCCGGCGGACGTTCGACCTATGAAACCTCAAAGCACGGCATATTCGCGGTGGGCGACGTGCGCGCCGGCTCGGTCAAGCGGGTCGCCTCCAGCGTAGGCGAAGGGTCAGTCGTCATTTCCAGCGTCTGGAACCATGTAAAGGCCTAGTGCCCAGTCATCCCTTTTGGGGGGTCCCGCGGGACACACCCCAATAGGTGATCCGCCGCAACAGCCACTCAAACGGACCACGCTGGAACCGGTTCTGCCAAAGGATCACAAAGGCCATCAAAAGCACCGTCACCCCCACTGCGATGCCAACCGCTGCCCCACGACTGACGGCGCCCCAAAGCCCAAGCCCGTAGCCGGAAAAGATTGTGCTCAAAATGATCGATTGGCCAAGATAAACGGTGAGGCTCGCCGCGCCTGCGCTTTTGACAGAGGCAATCCAAGCGCCTTTTTGGTTCGCGACAAGAGCAATGAGGCCGAGATACCCCAGCGTCGCAATCGGTGCGATAGCGAGGGTCAGCATCAAACCAAAGCGTGGTTCACCCCACTCCCACAGCGCCGCCGCAAGCAGGCTGCCAACGACACCGGGAGCAACACACCACATGCGCGCCCGCTGCCAAACAGGCTTACCCGTATCATCAATCGCGCCCGATTGGACGGCAGCCAATCCAAGACAAAACCACCCCAAGGCTGCGGTGCCCTGCAGCACCAAAAAGAGCGGCAAAACAATCGCAAAATCCGCCGTCCGATAGGCGATCACGTCGAAGAACGAACCTTGGCTCATCACCAGGCGTTCATAGTCGGCATTCCCTGTCGCTTGGTCCGGTGCGATGGCGACCAAGGCGCAGACGATGACAACTTGCACCACCAGCAAGACTACCCCAACGCGGACCAAACGCTGCGAGGACCAGCCGCGCCAAAGATAAAGCAACGATCCGGTGACCGCGTAAATCACCAATATATCGCCTGAAAAAAACAGGCAGCCGTGCATCAAACCCAAAGCCGCAAGGCCCAGCATACGGTTGCGATAAACAACGCCAAAAGGCAGGTCGCGGCTTTGGCTCGCCCGCATCAAAAACCCTAGCCCTACCCCAAACATAAAGGAAAAGAGCCCGTAGGATTTGAAGGTTGCCAGTCCATTCACCAGCCAATTCACGGTGGCATCCGCTGGCGTCGATGCACCAGAACTGATCGGGCTGCCCGTCGTTGGAAACGCTATAAACATGACATTGACAACGACGATTC
The DNA here is from genome assembly GCA_038530365.1 of Pseudomonadota bacterium. Lineage (GTDB taxonomy): Bacteria > Pseudomonadota > Alphaproteobacteria > Rhizobiales > Rhizobiaceae > Pseudahrensia. Next base: position 2,680 of record JBCBCT010000084.1, read on the forward strand.
CAAACAGCGCGATCAAACGCAAAATGTCGGGCATGTCGGAACGGCGCGTGTCCATTGGCTTGTCTTTCAAACTTCACTGCGGGCGCTGCCGCACCCTTCATCAGACCTGTCTCATTCAGCGCACATGATGGAACGCATGTGATCCCACACGTCGTCGCAAACCGCCAACGCGCCTGAGAAGAGCGGGACAATTTTCACTCTGGTTGTAGCGTCAGCGTTCAGGCATGGTTTGCGCTCTTGTTACACTCAAACTGGCATTTGCGCTTTGGAAAATCCGAATTTTGACCATGTCATAGACCGCATCGGAACAGGCTCCGCGAAATGGGACGCGCTTAGCTCGATTTACAATCTCGATCCCACAGATAGCATCCCTATGTGGGTCGCTGATATGGAATTTCAGCCGCCCAAGGCCGTCCGCACTGCCCTTGAAGGCATGAATGAACACGGCGTTTTTGGCTATTATGGCGACCAAACGGCCTACAAGGCCTCCATCACCGGGTGGATGGCCCGCCGCCACGGCTGGACCGTTGATCCCGATTGGATTTTCACCACCCACGGCCTCGTTAACGGCACATCACTGTGTATGCAGGCCTACACCCAACCCGGCGACGGGGTGATCCTGTTCACGCCGGTCTACCACGTGTTTTCAAAGCTCATCCATGCAGCAAACCGGCGGCTGGTGGAAAGCCCCCTCGTGAACACCAACGGGCGCTACAGGATGGATTTGGAGGCGTTGGAAGCCTCGCTTACCGGGGATGAGAAAATGATCATCTTCTGCTCCCCCCACAATCCCTGCGGCCGGGTGTGGACGCGGGAAGAGCTGGAAGCGGTCTGCGCGTTTTGCCTCAAGCATAACCTCATTTTGGTGTCGGACGAAATCCACCACGATCTGGTTTATCCAGGAAACAACCACACGATCATGGCCAACGTCACACCGGACATCACATCACGCCTCGTGATGATGACCGCCGCCACCAAGACCTTCAACATGGCGGGCGGCCACTCTGGCAATGTGATCATTGAAGATGAAACGCTGCGCGCCACATTTGGGGCGAAAATGGCGGAACTGGGCATTTCACCCAACAGCTTTGGCGTTGCCATGACCGAAGCCGCCTACACCCACGGCGATGCCTGGTTGGATCAGCTGATCGACTATCTTGATGGCAACCGAAAACTGTTTGACGCGGGCGTAAACGCGATCCCGGGGCTGTCGTCGATGCCGTTGGAGGCCACCTATTTGGCCTGGGTCGATTTTTCAGGCACCGGTATGAGCCGCGAAGAATTCACCGACCGGGTGCAAAACAAGGCGCGCATTGCCACCAATTACGGCCCAACCTTTGGCAAAGGTGGCGAGAGCTTCTTACGCTTCAATTTCGCATGCCCGCGGTCGGTGGTGGAAGACGCGGTGGGCAGACTGGCCGAAGCGTTTTCCGATTTGCAGTAGGGGTGCGGGGCAAGGGCCAAGTCCAGTCTTCAGCCCCGCCGTCACCGGCGCACTTACCCTCGCATAGCAAGACCTTCTGGATCATAGGGCGACGCCGGGATAACCGTCGCGCCCCGTTCTACGCCCACCACGTGGACCGACAGATCGGTGCCAACATCGGCCACATCGCGGTTCACCAGCCCCATGGCCAGGGACTTGTTCACCGTGTGGCCGTAGCCGCCGGAAGTTACAAAACCGACACGCTCACCACCGGACCAGATGGGCTCATAACCGCTGGCATCGGCGTCGTCCGCGTCCACTTCCAGCGTAACCAAAATCTGAGGTGCCCCGTTTCCGTCCCGCTCTGCGGTGGCAGCAGCCTTACCCACAAAGTCCCCTTTGTCCCACGCGATCCAGCGATCCATACCCGTCATGCCGGGGGTGTAGCCCTGGGTGAATTCGGCGGACCAAATTCCGAAGGATTTTTCCAGCCGTAGAGAAAGCATGGCGTTAAAGCCGTATTCGCGAAGCCCAAGATCGGCCCCCGCGTCGAGCAACATACGCCGCAGCGCGATGTGGTCGCCCATCCGGCAATTGATCTCAAATCCCATCTCGCCAGCGACCGACATGCGCGCAACCCGCGTGCGCAACAGGCCAACATCAAACGCCCCAACCCCCATAAACGGCAGCGCACCTACATCCTGGTGGCAAAGCCGTTGCAAGACGTCCCGGCTGTTCGGCCCGGTGAGCGCGAAACCGCACAATTCTTCGTTCAAATCGCGAACGGTAACCCCCGGCTGCATGTGATCCTGGAACCAGCGCATGTGCCAGGCCCGCAAGTAATACGACCCCATGATCCAATAGGTGCCATCGCCCCAGTTCATGACGGTCAGATCACCCTTCAGACGACCGGTGTCGGCCAGCATGGGTGCCAGACGCGCACGGCCCGGATTGGGCAATTTGGACGCCATCATGCGGTCTAACCAGGCTGCCGCATTGGGGCCGGAAACCTCAAACCGCGAAAAGCCGGAAATATCCACCATGCCCACACGCTCGCGAACGGCCCGACATTCCTCCGCAACAATGTCGAACGCGTTGGACCGCTTGAGCGTCAAGTTCTCTTCAAAATCTTTGGACGGTGCAAAATAGAGCGGCACTTCCAGATCCCAAGACACGCCCCAACGGCATCCCGCCTGCGTCATGGCATCATGGGCGGGCGCCATTTTCAACGGACGACCGGCGGGCAATTGTTCATTGGGGTAGGACATCACAAAGCGCCGGGAGTAAAACTGCCCGGTCGTTTGTCGGATATACTCTTTGTTCTCGGCAAACGCGCCGTAGCGCGCCACGTCCATGCCGTAGACGTCGGCCTCGGCTTCCCCTTCGATGATCAGTTCCGCCAGCGACTTGCCCACGCCGCCCCCTTGGAGAAACCCGGCCATCACGGCGCAGGCGCACCAATAGCCTTTCTTGCCGGGCACTTCGCCCACCAATGGGTTGCCGTCCGGCGAGAAGGTGAAGGCGCCGTTGACCCAGGTTTTCACACCCACATCCTGCAATGCGGGATAACGCTCAAAACCCATGATCAATTCTTTTTCAATGCGGTCGGTCTGCTCTTGAAAAAGCTCCATCCCGTAATCCCACGGCGCACCGTCCATCGCCCAATGTTCGTGGTCGATTTCGTAGATGCCCAGAAGCACACCCTTTTGGTCTTGGCGCAGGTAAGTGAACCCTTCGAGGTCCACCGTCATCGGCACTTCAAAGTCGATCTCCTCCAATGCGGGGATGGTATCGGACACCAGATAGTGGTGTTTGAGCGGTGAGACGGGTAGTTCAATCCCGGCCATACGCCCCACCTGCTTGGCCCAAAGGCCGGCGGCGTTGACAACATGCTCACAGCGAATCGTGCCCTTGTCGGTCACAACTTCCCAACCCTCGTGGGTCTGGGTTAGCGCTTCCACCTTGGTGTGTTCGTAATATTCAGCGCCCCGCTTTTTCGCCGCCACCGCATAGGCCTGCACGGTGCCGGTTGTATCGACATAGCCTTCGCGGTCCGCCCACAGCGCCCCCAACACCCCGTCCGTGGACATTATGGGCATGCGCGCCTTGGCTTCCTCCGGGCTCATCAAAGCGCAGTCCTCAATGCCGATGGATTGGAACACGCGATAAGCCGCCTGAAGCCATTCCCAACGCTCCGGCGTGCCGGCAAGGGTCAGACCACCGGTCATGTGCAGGCCGATATTTTGCCCGCTTTCCTTTTCGATCTCAGGCAGAAGATCGATGGTATAGGCTTGCAGGGCTGCAATATTCGGGTCGGCATTCAGCGCGTGAATGCCCCCGGCGGCATGCCAGGACGAACCGGCTGTCAGCACAGATCGCTCCAGAAGGCACACATCGGTCCAGCTCATTTTGGCAAGGTGGTAGAGGACAGATGCTCCAACGACACCTCCACCGATCACGACGACGCGGTATTGAGACTTCATGCGTTTTCTCCCCAAAACGATGCAGAACTGCAGTGTTATGTGAGCCTAAATTGGCTGAGCAAGTTTGCGCGTCGTCTATGCGACCCCATCGGTGCAAAACAAGCCGGATTTCTGGCCCTGTGTCGATGCTCCAACGTTAGGCCCCCGAAGCGAACACCTGAGAACCCGGACCGTGTCTTTTGGGTGCCAGGTAAGGGCCTAGTAACCAAACGCCACGGAATCTCCCCATTTTCTCCCAGCCCCTGCCCCAGTCCGCAAACACAGGGTCTGTTCCAAAAAAGAACCGAAGGCGGCGGACGTGGAACAAAAACCGATGAAACAAACAATCAGGCAAGGAAAACGCGGGCGCGATCTCACGCCGGCCATAGGCATGTCCCTGTTTGGCGCTTTGGCGCTGGCGCTCCTGATCATCGGCCATTCGGCATCTGCAAAAGGGGAGCGCTTCTTCGACCACGCACCCGCCACCTCAAAGGCAGGCGCACCGGAAACTGACGCAAAAGAACCGCAGAACACCTATCAAAGCCCGTTTAGCGGGTAAGCTGGCGTACCGCTTCGTGCGGCTTTCATTCGTAAAACAACATTGCGCGCGACGTGCCCGCTGTTGATTGATAGCCTTTCCCAAGGCCGCACCCCAGCGCACGAGCGACGCTCCATGAATATCCTTTTCATTATGTATGACCAACTGCGCTTCGATTATCTCAGCTGCGCAGGTCACCCCCATCTCCACACGCCCAATTTCGACCGGGTGGCGGCCATGGGGGTGCGCTTCACCAATGCCTACGTGCAGTCCCCGATCTGTGGCGCAAGCCGCATGAGCTTTTACACCGGGCGCTACACATCATCCCACGGTGCACAATGGAACGGCTTTCCCCTCCGCGTCGGTGAAATGACCATGGGGGATCATCTGCGCAAAGCTGGCATGGAGTGTTGGCTGATCGGAAAAACCCACATGAAAGTGGACGCCGACGGCATGGAGCGGCTGGGCCTTGCCCCAGACAGCATAATCGGTGCACGCCAGGCCGAATGTGGCTTTGACGTCTTCGTTCGTGATGACGGCCTGTGGAGCCAAGGCCCCGATGGCTTCTACGATGAGCAGCGTTCGCCCTACAATGAATATCTGAAAACCAAAGGCTACAGCGGTGACAACCCATGGGCCGACCACGCCAACGCCGGCGTCGAAAACGGCGAGATCGCATCCGGTTGGATGTTCAACAACGCCGATAAGGCCGCCAATATCCGCGAGGAAGACAGCGAAACGCCCTGGCTCACGGATCAAGCCATCGCTTTCATGGACCGGGCCAAGGCCGCCAACAAAGGTCCGTGGTGCGCCCATCTCAGCTATATCAAACCCCACTGGCCCTACATCGTGCCGGCTCCCTACCATGCAATTTTCGGCAAAGAGCATGTCCCACCGGCGATCCGCCACCCTATAGAGCGGGACGACCCCCATCCGGTGTTTGGCGCATACATGGAAAACAAGGTTGCCGCCGCATTCCAGCAGGACGCTGTGCGCGACAAGGTCATTCCCGCTTACATGGGGCTTATCAAACAGTGCGACGATCAACTGGGCCGCCTGCTCGATTATCTGGAACAATCGAACGCCATGCAGGACACGATGATCGTGCTCACATCAGACCATGGCGACTATCTGGGCGACCATTGGTTGGGCGAAAAAGATCTGTTCCACGAACAGTCCGTGAAAATTCCGCTCATCGTCTACGATCCTCGCAACGAAGCCAACACGACCCGAGGCACCACCTGCGATGCCCTCGTCGAATCAATCGACCTTGCCCCGACATTCGTGGATGCCACTAACAGCCCCATCGCCGACCACATTCTAGAGGGGCGCAGCCTGCAACCGTTCCTGCATGGTGAAGCCGCCAAAACGCGCCGCTATGCCATCAGCGAATACGATTATTCCGCCACGCCCCAGGCGGTCCGCTTGGGTTTGGAACCGCGGGACGCCCGTCTCTTCATGGTGTTCGATGGTCGCTACAAACTCATGCATGCCGAGGGCGGCTTCCGCCCCATGCTGTTTGATTTGGAAAACGATCCGGAAGAATTCCATGATCTGGCCAAAGCGAATGCGATTGAATCCCACCGCCGTGAAATCGACCGTTTGTATGGCTATCTTGCCGAATGGGGACGACGTCTGGCCCAACGGGTGACCAAGTCTGAGGACGATATCAAAGCCATGCGCGGCCGTTCATTTCGAAAGGGCATTCTGCCTTTCATGAAGGATGGCTCAGAGGCGGATCCGCACCTCACCCAATATTATCGTGGCCCCGCCAATCCCTTGCCCAAACAACAGCCCGAAGACACTTAGTCGCGAGCGGGCAGTTGACTTGCCACCCCCACCCCGTTTCAAGAGCCAAGACCAAGATCGACCGCCCGAACCCGAAACGAGACACGCCGTGACCATCAGATTGCACAAGGGCGATTTGCCCGATCTTTCAAACTACCGTGGGAGCGTCGCAGTCGATACAGAAACCCTGGGTTTGAAACCCCACCGCGATCGCCTTTGCGTGGTGCAATTATCCCCCGGCGATGGCTCAGCCGACATCGTGCAAATTCAAAAAGGTCAGACCAGCGCCCCCAACATCCAGGCCTTGCTAAACGATCCGGCGGTGGAAACGCTGTTTCACTACGCCCGTTTCGATGTAGCGGTGCTGTACCACGCCTTCGGCACGCTAACGACAAACGTCTACTGCACCAAGATCGCGTCAAAACTCGCGCGCACCTACACCGACCGCCACGGGCTGAAAGATCTGACCCGCGACCTGCTGGGGGTGGAGATTTCCAAGCAGCAGCAGTCCTCCGATTGGGCCGCTGACACGCTGTCCGACGCCCAACAGGCCTATGCCGCATCCGACGTGCTCCACCTGCACGAATTAAAGGCCCATTTAGACCAACGCTTGTTGCGGGATGACCGTGGCCACTTGGCTCAAGCCTGTTTTGACTTCTTGCCGCACCGCGCCGTACTCGATCTTGCTGGCTGGGAAGAACACGATATCTTTTCCCACGCCTAACCGCGTGACCCCGCTTGTTTGACACGGCGGGACATGGCGGGCGAGATCGACGTGTTAAATCCAGCGCCGTAAAAACACCGCAATGGTTTGACAGCAAAACCTGGCTAGCCACGGGTCGCAAGGCAGGGATTTTGAAACCATGAGGGGCACCATGGGTGAGGGAACGTCGACTGTTCAGCCAGCCAACGCAGCTGCGCCCCCCATGCCGCAACCTGCCGACAGCGCAACAAAGGCCATCAACACAACGCATGGTCCTCAGAACCACCCGAGCGATCAAGCCCATTCTCAACCTGACACGCACGCTAACCCTCGACGCGGCGCGCCCGATGATCAGCCAACAACCCGCAGCCCAGAACGGCAATCCGCACTGCATCGTCGCGCAAAACGGCACTCACATATCGTATTTGGGCTCAAATGGGCCCTGCCCGTGTGCGCTGTTGTAACCGTAGGCTCCATCGGCATCTCCATTGCCGCAAACTACATCCCAGAATTTCAAATTGCTCTGGATACAAGCCTCATTGAAGATGGCCGGGTGGTCATGAAAAACCCGCACTTGAAGGGCGTTGACCGGCAAAAGCGCCCCTTTGAACTCACCGCAACCCGCGCCATCACCGACCTCAGCAATCCAAGCCAAGTCGAACTGGAAATGATCGATGCCAAGGTGCCGGTGGACGATAAGACCTTTGCGGACGTAAAGGCCAACCACGGCCAATATGACAACAAAAACGAAATACTGGTGCTGCGCGAAAACGTTCAACTGAACGGGGCACGTGGCATGGACATCCGCCTTGAAGACGCCCGCATCAACATGAAAACCGGCAACATGGTCAGTTCTAACCCGGTCACGGTAAAATCTGACCGCACAGACATTTCAGCCAACGCCATCTCGGTGGAGCGAAACGGTGCGAAGATCGTCTTTACTGAAAACGTTCGCATGACCATAAATCAGCCAGTGGCGCGCGGCAGCGCGAGCCAGTAAAGGCACCACGGTCGAACAACCGCCTCCAAACCAAGCCTGCCTTCATCACGAGAAAGACCCAACCACCATGGCGAACACATTCCCCACAGCCCGCCTGTTTATCGCATCCACGGTGTTTGTCCTGTTGAGCCTGATTTTGGCAATTGACGCGCAGGCGCAGGTGTCCGGCAAGGCGTTTGAAGGTTTTCGTGGAAATTCCAAAAGCCCCATTCAAATTGAGGCGGACCGTCTGGAAGTCGAAGACGGGAAATCCATGGCGATCTTCGTGGGCAATGTGAAAGTGCAGCAAGGCACCAGCCGCATCACGACCAGCCGTTTGGTTGTGCGTTACAAATCCGGGGGCGGCACCAGCCAGCAAAACATTGACCGTCTCGAACTGTCCGGCGGACTTGTCGTGACGTCCCAAGACAACACCGCCACCGCCGACAGTGGGGTGTATGAGGTCGCCAACGAAAACATCACGTTGAACGGCAATGTCGTGATCAGCCAAGGCACCAGCGTCGCCAAGGGCTGTAAATTGCGTGCCAACCTCAAAACAAATGTTGCCAGACTTGAAAGCTGCGGCGGGCGGGTGAAATCTGTCTTCACGCCAAACAGCAATTAGAGTTTGATCATCAAACCGCCTTCCATTTCATTTTTCTTAGCCGATGCCATGTAGTGTCTGGTGGCGCAGCCACCGCGCACGGCTCGCGGTCGCTTTTTGGGTGCCACTCCTATGAAATCACTGTTGAAACGTTGGGGCGCGGCACTCACTCCAAAGCGAACAGGCCCGCAGGTAGAACCCAACACCCTCCCAGCGCCACCATCGGTGCAACAAATCAAGCGGGAGCCCCGATCGCGCGAAGGTGTTCTCCTCGCCCGCGGCCTTGAAAAAACCTACAAACAGCGCACCGTCGTCAATGGGGCTAGCCTTGGCGTGCGCCGGGGCGAAGCCGTTGGTTTGCTGGGGCCCAATGGCGCGGGAAAGACCACCTGCTTTTACATGATCACCGGTCTGGTGCGGCCCGACGCGGGGTTAATCGAGCTTGATGGCCATGACGTCACCAATATGCCGATGTATCGGCGGGCGCGGCTGGGTATCGGCTATCTTCCCCAGGAGGCTTCGATTTTCCGCGGCCTATCCGTTGAAGACAATATTTTGGCGGTGTTGGAAGTGGTGGAGAAAAGCCGCAAACAGCGGCGCTTCAAACTGGACAGTCTTCTTGACGAGTTTCGCATCACAGCGTTGAGAAAATCCCCCTCCATCGCTTTATCCGGCGGTGAGCGACGTCGCCTCGAAATCGCCCGGGCCCTCGCCTCCGACCCGGCGTTTATGCTGCTCGACGAACCGTTCGCAGGCGTGGATCCTATCGCCGTCGGCGATATCCAAGACCTCGTCCGACACCTCACCCGCCGGGGAATCGGTGTTTTGATCACCGATCACAATGTGCGCGAAACACTCGGTCTCATCGATCGCGCTTACATTATTGCCTCGGGCCAGGTCCTCACCCACGGTCGTCCCCAGGATATTGTGGCCAATCCAGACGTCCGCCGCCTTTACCTTGGTGATCAATTTACCCTTTAGCCAACACGACCTTGTGCACTGCCACAAAATCGGCTTAGTTCTGGCACGACAATTGCTTGTAACCGGTGCAAGGTCTGCGAACCTTCCCTTCACCGGTGTATGCGTAGCGCCGCAGCGTGTCTGCGGAAGGGGGTTGAACGTGGCCTTGGCCCAACGTCTCGCGGTCCGCCAAAGTCAGTCACTGGTGATGACGCCGCAATTGAGCTTGTCCATCAAGCTCCTTGCGATGTCGAATCTGGAACTGGCCAATTTCGTCGACGAACAACTCGAAAAAAACCCCTTCCTGGAACACGACCCTGGCCGTCCCAACGAACGGGAAGAAGCGGTTGCGCCTGGCCTTGGCGCCTCTGTCTCTGGGGCCTCCAGCCCCGCCGCACCGGACCAAGACAATGAACCGCTCTCGCGGGAACGGTCTGACCAAATGCACAACCAGCTGTCCACCGTGCAGCTGGAACGGGATTTTGGAACGAACTTCGACAACGCTTTTGAAGATGACAAACGTCTGGAAGCCCTGGCCCAAAAGCAGAAGCCGGAAACAACCGAAAGTCCCGATTTAGGCCACCGTGGGCGCGAGCTAAACCAGGGTGGCTTTACCAGTGCAGACGATGATTTGGTCGCACGCACCGCCGCACCGGTGGACCTTGCAAGCCATCTCATCGGCCAATTGTCGCTGAGCCCATCCAGCCAGATTGAGCACGCTGTCGCCAAATCCATCGCCCACTCGTTGGACGACAATGGTTATCTCGACACCCCGTTTGACGTTTTGGCAGCCCGATTGGGCGTCAACGAAGAGACTGTGCATAGAGCCCTTCGCCTGGTTCAATCCTGTGATCCGGCGGGCATCGGCGCGACGAGCCTAAAACAGTGTCTTGAACTCCAGCTTGACGCCAAGAACCGCCTCGACCCGGCCATGGCAACGCTGCTGGACAACCTGCCTCTGCTGGCCAAGCGGGACTTTGAATCGCTCAAAACCATGACCGGTCTTTCCATGGGTGATCTGATCGATGCCG
>JBCBCT010000085.1:0-6759 GCA_038530365.1 Pseudomonadota bacterium
GACCGCCCCTTCGGACACCAATTCTGACTTGCTGCCGCGCACCAGCAGTGTGGGCACCGTAATTTTACGAACTGCGTCCTCAAGCAGCGCGTAGCTGTCCTCGCCCTTGTGGGTGATATTGTGTTTGCCGGTTACGAAGGCCGGGTCCCAATGCCAATAGTAGCGCCCATTGTCGCGCTGGCGTAGGTTTTTGGATAATCCTTCGAGTGATTTGGGCCGCGCGCGGCCGGGCAAATAGGCGGCAATAGCATCTGCGGCCTCTTCCACACTCGCAAATCCATCTGCGACCCGTTCCCCCATAAAACCGATAATGCGATCCACCCCCGATCGTTCCATACGCGGGGTGATGTCCACCAAAACCACAGCTTCAAACAAGTCTGTTCCATGAACTTCATGCAACCGCATGGCCGACAGGCCACCCATAGACGCGCCAATCACGATGGGTGCGCGCCGATATTGCCGTTTCAGTGCGTTCGCCACGGCGGCCAGATCGCCGACGAAATCATCCAGACGATATGCGCCGCTTTCCAGCCAATCGCTTTCTCCGTGGCCCCGCGCATCAAGGGAAAACGCATCCACGCCTTGACCGGCGAGCTTTTGCGCAGCGCCCTGCCAGGAATGTCGGGTTTGGCCCCCACCGTGCATGAATAATGCGACCGCGCGGCCGTGTTCCTCAGCGGACGATTCCACTGCGGGATAGTACGAAGCCACCAGACTGTTGCCCTCCGTGCCCGCGAAGCGGACAATCTGTTCGTTAGGCCCCTGAGCGTCCGTCATGATTGATCCTTGTGGGTTGGAAGCCTTGATCTCAGGCTCGTCTTGGGTGGTGTCGGCGGCTTTCAAGCGGGGAAGTGTTCGGCCAGAAACGTCAACGTCCGTTCTTTGAAGGGCGCAGCGCCGGTTGCCCGCATGTGGTCCAAGCCTGGCATGGTGATGGCTTCGCCGTGCGCCAACACATCGAGCAAGGGTTCCGCCCTGCCCGCAATCCCATCATCGGCGCCGACGGCAACCAAAACCGGCGCTTGAATGGCGGAGAGAACGTCCGGTGTGATCTGCTTTGTCGATGGCCGGATGCAGGCGGCGAGCGCCAAGCGGTCGCTCTTGGTGCGGTCGGCAAACAAGCGGAATGATTTTGCGCCAAGATCTGCGATGGCGTCCACATCGTCGGTCTCCAGCGCGTCTGCAATGGCCTCATAGCCGCCGCGGCCGCCATAAATGTGCTCGCCCATACCACCGAAAACCGCACACGCCACGCGGTCGGGATAATGCGCGGCGAGCCACGAGGTGATCCGCGCGCCCATGGAGTATCCGATGACGGCAACGCGCGTTAGATCAAACGCATCGAGACAGTCGATGGCGTCGGCTGCAAAAATATCGGGGCCATAGTCCGTTGGCGCGTAATATTTGCTGCTGCCGCCGTGGCCGCGGTGGTCGATGGCCAGCACATGGTAACCAGCGTCAACCAACGTCTCAGCCCAGCCGGTACCAAACCAATTGACCCGTGCGGTGGAGGCAAAACCGTGGAGCAGCAGCACCGTTCGGTTGGCCGAATCGCCCAATCCCATCCACGCCATGCGGTGGCCTGAGGCCAATGCCAACTCCCCGGCATCCCCGTTTGAATGGGCGCGAAGATCGGAATTTGATCGCGACTGTGTCATTCTTTGCTTTCTGGGGCCGGCCCTTGGACGTTCGCCTTGTGATCCTCACCCTCAAAAGGAAGCGGGTGGCAGTGGCCCTGTTGTTTCGACAAAGTGCGCGCATTTCAAGGGCAATACGGCCCAACATCTCAGACCAAGGTTCGGCCTTCGATCATGCGCTTGCGCCTTTGCAAACAGCCGGTGGACGGCTAAACCAAACCCACCACAGCCGCCTTTCACACTTCACATTTGGTGTTTCGCAGGCGCAGGATCGATAAGAGGGTAGACACGGTGGCCAAGAGCGCAATTCCCCATTTCCACAACAATGATGGCGTACCGGTCATCATGATTGGCGTCAAAAAGTTCAAATGCATGGGAGCCACCGCACCGTTTGATCACCCCCATGTCTATCTCGATATGGGCGATGACAGTGAAAAAGTCTGCCCCTATTGCTCGACGCTCTATCGTTATAATCCCAACCTGACCGCTTACGAGACCGATCCGCCCAATTGCCTTTTGGTGGAAACCGCAGCTTAGGCCCCATTCGTGCGCGAGCCAGAGGTGCGCGAACAAGGAATGCGCGCGCCGGCGTCAGGGCGGCCACGGGTACGCGGCCAGCGGCGTCTCATTGGTATAGCCGGCGCGGGCATTGCCGGTCTCACCGCGGCGCTGGCGCTGGAGCGCAAAGGGTATCAAGTCCGGTTGTTTGAACGGCGCGCTGCGGTGCCGGATACGGGCGCGGGCATCCAAATATCGCCAAATGCATTTCACGTGCTTGCCGGGCTAAACCGGGACGCTGGAGCTTCGTCTCTGGGTGCTCTGCTGCAATCGGTGGGCTTTGCGCCGGAGCGAATTGATCTGCGCGACGGCCTTTTGGACAAGCCTTTGGGCGCGTTTCAACTCGGGGAAGCGTTTCGCAACCGCTATGGCGCGCCCTATCTGGTTTTGGGACGCAGCGATCTTGCAGCGCTTCTCCTCAATGCCTGTCGTGCGCGCAGCAACATCGACATCACCTTCGGCGCGCGCGTCGTTGAAGCCGCCAACCACAAAAATGGCGTCACGGTGATGGTGGAAGCGGCCGGTGAAAGCGGAACGCTGGAAGCCCGCGAGATCACACTTATGGCACTTGTTGGTGCCGATGGTGTTCGGTCTGCCGTCGCAGGACGGGTGCGCGGGTCAGAGGCCGCGGCCTTCACCGGACATATCGCTTGGCGTGGTTTGATCGACAAGGCCGATTTCCCGCAAAACCTGCGTAACACCACCACCGGCCTATGGCAGCTGCCAAACGCCCACGTGGTCCACTACCCGCTCTTTCAAGGTCGCATGGTGAACGTGGTGGTTGTGGTGCCCCATCACATTTCAGGCGCAGGGAATGGAGGCGAAAATACGGTTCAGGCCGGGGGCTGGCTGACGCATAAGGAGCGCCGACTGCCACCGGAAGTGCGTGAGGTTTTGAAATCAGACGGTACGGCGGAACCGTTCCAAAGCATCATCAACAGCGAGGGCACGTGGGGCGCTTGGCCACTTTTTGCCCATAGTCGGTTGGGTGCTTGGCACACCGGTGCCATCGGCCTGGTGGGCGACGCCGCCCATGCGATGGTGCCCTACGCTGCCCAAGGCGGGTGCGCCGCCATCGAGGACGCCGCCGTTCTGGCCGATGCGTTTGAAGCCCATGCCGATAACGCCAGCGCAGCCTTCGCCGCCTACGCCAAAGCTCGGAAACCCAGGGTTGCGCGCATTATGGCGCTGTCCCGATCCAACCGCCGCATTTATCACCATGGCGGCCCGATGCGGATCGCCCGCAACCTCGTGATGCGCCACGCACCCGCAGCATTTTTCGAAAAGCGGATGGACTGGCTCTACGGCTGGCGCGCAGGGTGAACCTAGACGGATGCAAACTCGGACCATTACGGTGCGAAGTGTCAGGCCACTGCACTTTGAAGGCTTGATTCAGGCGTCTGCCCATGCATGACATCTGAACGCAAATACGAAAAATATCTAAGCTGTTTCACTTCACATGGCCAAAGGCGCGGAGTGAGGCCATCAAAGACGATGTTGTTGGCGTCCAAAACCCCAACTTCAAACCGGATTGTCGAAGCGCTGTGCCAAGCCATTGATTGCAGGGATTGAAGATATTGAACGTGCCCTTGGCTTCAAAGAATGCGTCGTTCGGGCCAATTGATTCTTCGGCAAGATGACGGGGAGATGCATTTTGCAGACGGAACGTTTGCTCAATTTTGACAATGAGCGCTTCCAATTGCGCTTCTGAAATGTTCATGGGCACAATTCCGTCCTGCTTTGAAATAGGGCCCGTCCCCACAAATCTCAGGACCGCCGTATCTCCCATCACCGCTTTCGCAACTGCGGCGGGCCGTATGTCCCAATAGGTGCCGGCGGTGGTATAAAACGCGCGGGATCCCCAGCCAATCACGACATAGCGCATGTTGGGATGATCGACCGGGACAGAGGTGCCGCGCAGAAAGCTCAAACGTTCTTTCATCGCTTGATCAAACGGCAAAGCGATATCGACGTGCAGCAGGCTCGTGATCATAAATACCTGCCGCTTCGGAGCATCGCTCGTCTGCTCAATGGCAACGCTCTCTCCCGCTACGCGCGCACCCACAAATTGCGCGACGGCCAGATATGTCAGCACCACCATAACAAATCCGCCGAACAGCCAAGCTGCACGGCGGATGGTGGACCGTATGGTGCTCATTCAAACTTGAAGCCGCCTTAGTGGAGGATTTGGCTCAAGAACTCTTTGAGGCGCTCGTGTTGCGGATTGTCGAAGAAGGCTTCCGGTTCGTTTTGTTCAACGATCTGACCCGCGTCCATGAAGATGACGCGGTTGGCCACCTGGCGGGCGAAGCCCATTTCGTGGGTCACGCAGATCATGGTCATGCCCTCTTCCGCGAGGCTCACCATGGTTTCCAGCACCTCTTTGATCATTTCAGGATCGAGGGCGGATGTCGGCTCGTCGAAAAGCATGATGCGAGGGTTCATGCACAATGAACGGGCGATGGCGACACGCTGTTGCTGACCGCCGGAAAGTTGACCGGGGTATTTCAGCGCCTGCTCGGGAATTTTGACCCGCTCCAGGAAGTGCATCGCGATGTCTTCCGCTTCCTTCTTGGGCATTTGACGAACCCAGACCGGTGCAAGGGTGCAGTTTTCCAGAATGGTGAGATGCGGAAACAGGTTAAAGTGCTGAAACACCATGCCCACTTCACGACGCACTTCGTCGATCTTCTTCACGTCGCCCGTCAGTTCGATACCATCGACGACGATGTGCCCACGCTGGTGCTCTTCGAGCCGATTGACACAACGGATGAGCGTGGACTTGCCAGAGCCCGACGGACCGGCCACCACGATGCGCTCGCCGCGCATCACCTTCAAATCTATGTCCTTGAGGACATGGAAATCACCGTACCATTTGTTCATATCGGTGATTTCGATGGCAACGTCCGTATCGGATACGGACATTTTTGAGCGATCGACGGTATCAACGGCTTCAAGTGTGGACATGGTGCGTTAGCTCCTGTGACCGGTGTCGAGCTTGCGCTCGAAATACATAGAATAGCGGGACATCAAGAAACAGAACACAAAGAACACGAGACCGATGAAGATCGGGAGTTCCCAAATGATTCCGTTCCATTCTGACGTTGAACGAATGGGTTGCATGATGCCGATGGGGTCTAGCAAACCAATGATCGACACAAGGACGGTGTCCTTAAACAGGCCGATGAATGTGTTCACGATGCCGGGGATCGAAATTTTCAAAGCCTGCGGCAAAACAATAAGGCGCGTGGCCTGCCAATAATTGAGGCCCAGCGCATCAGCCGCCTCGTATTGGCCTCTGGGGAGCGCAGCCAAGCCACCGCGCACCACCTCTGCCATGTAGGCCGAAGCAAACAGGGTCACCATGATGATGACGCGCAAGACGATGTCAAAATTGGTCCCGGGCGGCAGGAAGTAGTTCAGCAGGGTTGAAGCCACGAAAAGAAGCGTAATGAGTGGAACGCCTCGGATGAACTCGATGAACATCACGCACAACATCTTCACAGCAGGCATATTGGACGCGCGGCCCAAAGCCAAAGCGATGCCGATGGGCAAAGAGGCGACAATGCCGGTGACACCGATGATGAATGTGATCAGGAAGCCGCCCAATTTGGCCGATTCCACGGGCTCGAGACCTACAAAGCCGAAGGTCGACACCATCCCGGTTGCGACAGGGGCCTGCCCGAACAAAAACCACAGGACCAGGGTAACCGCGGCCACCGCGATGGCGACACCGCCGTTGACGAGGCGATTGACGGCGATGAACAGTGCGACCGTCGCAGCGATGGCGGCAAAAAAGAGTAGGACACCCCAGATGGCGCCGCCCCAAATTAGCCAATAGGCAAGCACCGGGAAAGCTGCCGAAAACCACAGAAGTTTACGAGGCAGATTTTCGTGGAGCAACGGCGCAAAAGCAATGAACATGCCGATAAATGCAAGGATCGGCCGCCAGTAACTTTCGCTCGGATAAAAGCCGAAGATCAATTGGTTGAAGCGCGACGTGACGACCGCGAAGCAGGCCCCGTCCCGGTTAATCTCACGACACTCGCGGATGCTGTCGGCTTGCCAAACCGCGTTGAAAATCAACCACGGTAAAAGCTCCGCCAAGCCCCACACCACCACGAGGCCGGTGATAATAGTGATGATAGAGTTTAGCGGCGTAGAAAAGAGATTCTCGCGCAACCAGCCGGACAAACCCGAGCTGTTTACCGGCGGGGGCAAAGATGGAAGTTCTTCTTTTGCGACGAAATGGATGGATTGCTGTTTCATCGGATCAACGCTCCTTCAGGGCGACGGAGGCGTTGTAGACGTTCATGGCTGCTGAAATCAGCAAAGACACGATGAGATAGAAGGCCATTAAGAGAAGCAGACACTCCATCTCACGACCGGTCTGGTTGAGCGTGATCCCTCCCAATGTGCCTGTGACATCCATATAGCCCACGGCGATTGCCAGGGACGAGTTTTTGGTCAGGTTCAGATACTGGGAAATCAGCGGTGGGATAATGATGCGCAACGCTTGGGGCAAAATCACCAAATTCATCGTGCGGTTGGGCGGCAGGCCCAA
>JBCBCT010000085.1:6858-13085 GCA_038530365.1 Pseudomonadota bacterium
TCAGCGACACCGGCTGACCCAAGGCAAAAAAAGCGACGAGGGTTGGTATGAAAAACAGAGCCAGCGAAACTCGAAACACGGGCAAAATTTCGCCCGTGGCTTGCTGCCGTGCTGCCGCCCAACGCCGAAACGCCCAGATGGCCAGCAGTGACAACACAAAGATGCCGAACAGAATGCCCGACCCGGCCTCGAACACCGGAGAGGCGATATAGGTTCCGCGGTTCGTCGGCACCAAATTACCGCCCAGCAATACCGGGGCCTGACGGGGTGAGGCCAACGCTGTGGACAGGACGGTGCTGACCAACAAAATCCACAACAGCACCGGGACGTTGCGGAACCCTTCGATGTAGACGGTCATCATTCGCGCCAGCAGCCAGTTCTTAGACAAGCGCGCGACGCCGATGGCGACGCCTAAAACGGTGGCCAAAATGCAGCCCAAAACTGCGATCACCAGCGTGTTGAGAATACCAACGATTGCCGCCACCCAATGGGGCGAGCGGGAGGTATACTCGATCAAGCGCTGGTTGATGTCATAGGATGCGGGCTGCCACAGGAAGCTGAAGGAGAAGGTTTTTCCCAACGCTTCAAAGTTCTGGATCACGTTGTTGACGAGCCAGGCGACGACCAACATCACCGCAATCATCGTAAACACTTGGATCGTGTAAGCGCGATAGCGTTTATCGCGGATCAGCATGCTTAGGCGGAACGGTTCGTAGTCATCCACATAGGGTGCAGCAACAGTCATACAGGCCTGCCCAGTTCGTTGTTTTGGCGATAAGCTGCCCGACTTGGCCGCTCAATCGCAGGGCCGCGCGCATCTTTCCACCGAAATTATGAGTGCACGCGACGCCAATGGCCTGTCCTACCCCGCTCGATGTCGTTCTACCGACCAACCCAAAGACCGTAGCCTAATGGAGGGTCCGGTGATCAAGAACGAGCGCCTGATTGGGCTTTGACGTTCGTGGGTTTGCTGCCAACCGCGCGGCAAAGAAAAAGGGCGATGTCGCTGGACACCGCCCTTCGTTTATATGCCCCTTAGCGCAGCGGCGCTGCGTAGAGGATGCCGCCGTCTTTTGGCAGAGCGTTCAGGCCACGGGCCAGACCAACAGGGGTCTTGTCGCCGATGTACTTGGCGAAGATTTCACCGTAGTTGCCGTCTGCTTTGATGGCATCGAGCGCCCAGGTCTTGCTGAGGCCCAACATTGCGCCGTACTCACCTTCGACGCCGAGCATGCGGCGGACTTCCGGATCGTTGGACGACTTGGCCATTTCATCAGCATTGGCAGCGGTCACGCCTTTTTCTTCAGCGATCACGAGGGCGTTGCGCACCCACTTGACGATGTCGGACCACTGGTCGTCACCGTGACGGGTCAGCGGAGCAAGCGGCTCTTTGGAAATGATTTCCGGCAAGATCATGTGCTCGTCTGGCTTCTCAAAAGCGGCGCGGGTAGCGGCGAGGCCCGATGCGTCGGTGGTGTATACGTCGCATGCGTTTGCGAGGTATTTTTCCTGCGCTTCCGCGTTCGTTTCAATCGGCACCGGCTCATATTCCATGTTGTTGGCACGGAAGTAGTCAGCCAGGTTCAGTTCGGTGGTTGTGCCGGTCTGGATGCAGATGGTTGCGCCGGACAGGTTGAGCGATGAGGTCACGCCCAGGGACTTGCGCACCATGAAGCCTTGACCGTCGTAGTAGTTGACGGGCGCGAAGGTGAACTTCAGGTCAACGTCGCGGCTGAAGGTTTCGGTGGTGTTGCGTGCCAGCATATCAACTTCGCCGGATGCAAGCGCGGTGAAGCGGGTCTTACCGGTGGTGGGCGTAAACTTAACAGCTTTCGGGTCGCCGAAAATGGCCGCTGCAACAGCGCGGCAGATTGCCGGGTCAAAACCCTGCCAGTCGCCGTTGTCATCAGTGAACGCAAAGCCGGGAACACCTGTGGAGACGCCACATTGCATAAAGCCTTTTGCTTTCACGTCATCAAGCGTGGCAGCTGACGCACCGGTGGAGGCCGTTGCAAGAGCGGCGGCACCGAGTGCAAGTGTCAGGAGTTTTGTTTTCATGGGGAAGCAGCCTTTCTGGATTTCCATGATCAGAAACGAATGTTCGTTTGCAAAGAAGCCGCATGCGCACTGCAACAAAATAAAGGGTCGGCAGCAAGCGTACGCTCGCCACGACCCTCCCCCTTGATGCCAATTCGACGGAGCCGCGTTACCGGGGCTGACGTTACCGTTCACCATCGAAATCGGGCGCTTGCCCTCTTTGACTAACGTATAACATGACAATTTGCGCCCACCGTCAAGGGTCGTTTTCACGCTCTGTTAAAATTATGAATTTGGCGCGTTTTCAATTGCTTCAAGGGCTTTGCAGCCGCAATACCTCAAGGCGAAAGGCGCTTACGACCGCCCGGGCTTGACGACATTTTCATGGGCAGGTCATCGAGACGACCGATCAAGCCCATGATTCATAGGGTCTTGTTGGGCCGCTAAAACAGCCGACATTAAAACCAAGGGCGCTTGCGCACAGGCATCAACGCGTGGCCGGCACGTACGGGCCGAAACAAAATGTTGCGATTGGAGAGCCAGCGCGCAAACAGAATTGTGCCCAATGCGCCAGCCGTGAGACCGGCCAGCACATCCGACGCGTAGTGGGCGTTGACCATCATGCGGCTCACCCCGCCCAAAATCCCAAAAGCCAACCAAAGCCACATCATTCGCGGGGCAAGCAAGCACAGACACGCGCACAGCGCACCAAACGTTGTGGAATGGCCCGACGGGAAGCTTGCAAAATCCGATGTGAAGGCAGCCACGTCGAAGGCATAGGCGCCATAGGTGTCGAGGTGTTTGGGACGCGCTCGACCGATGGTGTTTTTGATCAAGCTAATCGATGTGCCGGTGACCGCGATGGTGACGAAAATAAAGCACATGTCTCCATGCAAATTGGCCAGCCTCGCGCGGACGGGTCGTGCAAATCGTCTTAAATTAAGGGCAGCGAGAGCAAGGCCGATGATGCCGGTCGGGATCAAAATCCAATCGCTTTTCCCAAAATCGGTTATGGCCGCGAAGGCCGCGCGCAGGTCCGCCGATGCGCTGCGCGCCAACCTTGCCAAGTCCGGGTCAAAGCGGATGAACAGCACCGCAATTGCGAGCAATACGGTGAACATCAGACAAGCGAAGAACGGGTTCCGCGGTATGGTTCTTTCTTGATATGCGGGACCGACCGATGATCGCTTGAGGCGACGGACCACCAGCGATCCCGTCTCGCGAAACCGCGCCCAGGACATCCATGCGCTATTCAATCGCGAAACGCTCTGCGGCGTCGCTGTTGCCGAAAGCGACTTGTCTACCGGCACAGGCTTTTTGAGCTCGCTAGTCACAAGGATTGAGCCACTTGAATCGGGTCACTGCGGTGAGAGCATAGGACGAGGTAGAGGGCTTGTAGAAGGCATCTTGTTTGCAAATAACCGCGATGCGTCGGTCCAGCGTAAACACGTCCCGCTTACGGTGCCCGGCGTCGCTGGGTCAACCGGGCGCATGGACCGAACGCTCCGCTTTTGTCCAAAGCACGGCATCTGCATTCCTTTCGAGGTCCCTCATGTCCGCGCAAGCCTCAACCCTTTCCAACGATGAAGCCGTGTTTTCCCCCCAGCGCTGGGCAGGGCTTCAACGGATGCGCGCCTTTGCCCCCAGCATGGGGTCAGCCTATGCGCGGTCCCGCAATTTCGATTTTGGTCCCGATCAGCCAACCCCGGACGCCCGATCAAATGTTTCGGTTCTGTCGCCCTACACCCGCCATCGGTTGGTTTTGGAAGAAGAGCTCGCGCGCACGGCGCTGGAGACGCACAACGAACAGGCCAGCGAAAAGTTTGTTCAGGAAGTCATCTGGCGCACCTATTGGAAAGGTTGGTTGGAGCATCGCCCGGACGTTTGGACCGATTTTTTGATTGGCCTGGAAGCGGATCAGGCCGCGATTGACCGCAATGGTGGTATGCGGCGTGACTATGAGCGAGCCGTGGCGGGGGATACTGGCATTGCTTGCTTTGATGCCTGGGCGAAGGAGTTGGTGGCAACCGGCTATTTGCACAACCACGCCCGCATGTGGTTCGCCTCCATCTGGATCCACACGCTGCGCCTGCCCTGGACGATGGGGGCCGCGTTTTTCCTGCACTACCTGTTGGATGGCGATGCGGCTTCCAATACGCTGTCTTGGCGCTGGGTTGCCGGGCTGCACACGAAGGGAAAGACCTATCTCGCCCGGGCTGACAACATCGAAAAATTTACGGCGCGCCGTTTTCGACCAGCGCCATCGGAACTCAGCCCCGCGCCGCGTTTTCTGGAGGATGATGCGGGCAGCGAACGTGAGCCGCTGCCCTTTTTTATGCCGCCGAAGACAGATGTGCCCACAGCTCTCTTGATGACGAGTGAAGATTGCGCGGTTGAGGAAGGCTTGTTTCCTCCGAAATTTGGCGACCAATTGGTGGCTATGGGTACATTTCAAGCCAGCGCCAACCCTGACGCCGTCGGTGAAAGCGAAATGGTGGCGGCATATCGAATGGGCGCTTTGAACGATGCGGGAAAGCGAGCCGAAACGCATTTTGGCATGACATCAACAGCGCTGGCTTCGGAAGAAGCCCTTCTCGACTGGTTTGCCGCCAGCGGCGCGCAGCAACTTGCACTCTCCTATGTCCCGGCGGGAGAAACCCGTGCCCGGTTGGCCCCGGCTCTCCAAAAAATCGAAGCCAACGGCGCAAGCATTGCACCGGTAGCCCGCGACTGGGACAAAGCCATCTGGCCCCACGCGACCGCCGGCTTCTTCAAGGTTAAAAAGAAAATCCCAAGTGTCTTGAGGGGCCTGGGTTTGGTGTGAGCGGCGCGCTCAATCTTCGCTATTGTTGGTCGGCACACGACGCTTAAAGGCCACATGTTATGGTGCGTGAACAGCATTTGAGCGATCACTTTGAGCGCTACTTTGAATGCAGCCGCTGCTTCTTACGGCGAGTTATAAGATAAACTTCACCTATTGCCTGGTGGCTTTCCAATACACCCCCATAACGAAGCGGGACCGCCGACTGGGTTTCCTCGCTCCGCTCAGGATGGCCTTCGTTTATTGCGATACAGCCGATCCAATCGTGTTGAGTAACGCGCCGAGGGGATTGGCCGGGGTTGTACCGGTTGTTGGGTTGCGGACGATCCGTCCGCGATTCGTGGATGCGGCAGCGGTGTTGGCACCCACCGCGTTTAGGAGACCTGCAAGCGGGTTGTTGTTCGCGATGACTGGTGCAGAAACCCGACCCGGAGCGACGCCTTTGACGCGAACACCGTTATTGGCGGACAATCCTCCATGGTAAGCTCCGCCCGGTGCAACGGTCTTGGCCAAAGTGGTTAAAATTGTCGGCACCTTGTGTTGCTCGTCGGACGACACACCGCGGCTGGCTGTGACACACGCCTGGGCAAGTTTCTTGTCGCCTCGCGCCCGGCAACGCTGCAAAAGCGAGGCCGTCCACTCCGCATCACCCAAGCGGAAGGCGGTGTTCAATGCCGTCTGATATGTGGCGCGCCAACCGTAGCGAGCCGCCATCCGAGAGATCGTGCGTTTTGCATCACTCGATTTCTTCATGCCGGCCTCAATGGAAGCCCTGATCGCAAAATAGCCTGCGGGAGCCGTGCTTTGCATGGTTGCGGTTTGTAACAGCTTCAATGACGTTTCAGGCCGCACCTGCAGCAAAGCCGTGACTGCCTGCGTACGCGCGGAAGCTGTGCGACCATAAGGCGTTTTGAGCAACTGGATCACGCGAGCATGGGAGCGCGGTGAATTTGAGTTCAGCTGCTTGTAAAACTCATTGAAAAAGCTGGCCAAATTTCGAAACTGCCGATCCGACCGGGCTCGGTTCAAGGCAGCCGTACGCACCGCAGGCGTGTCCTTGTCTCCAAGCATTTTTCGCAAATGCGCCCGCGCCGATTTCAAACGCCGATCTGCGCTCGGGTGGCTTTTTGTGATCGCCGCGCTCAACTCCGCCAGACCGATGAATGCAATTTCGGAGAATAAGCCTTCGATTGATTTTGCCGACAAACGATACCGTTTTTTGACTTTTTTATCAGCAACTTCCGCGGCCTGGATATATTCCAAAATGCCCAAAGTCGCCGCTGGATCATAACCGCTGGCGTTCAGCATTTCCAATGCGAAGGTGTCAGCGGCAAATTCCTGCCGGCGATTCATCACCGAAATACCAACA
>JBCBCT010000086.1:0-13071 GCA_038530365.1 Pseudomonadota bacterium
GTCAAGCCAGTTGGCAGCGTATCGGTTGCCGTGAAGACCAGCAGCGGATCTTCCGTCTGATCGGGGTCCTGGGTGTAATCAGTCAGGTCAACGAGCGGCGTCGTTGCAAAGTCTTCGCCATCGGTGATCGGCTGGACCGGCACCACCGAGGTTGGGTCGGCAGGCGTCGGGTTTTCAGGATCGCCAGGGTTGCCCGGATCAACGATCACCGGCGCATCGTTCACGCCGTCAAGGACCACGGTGACGAGAGCGGTATCAAAACCACCCTGCCCATCGCTGATCCGGTACTCGATGGTCGTCGTCGCCTGTTCGCTGAGCGCCAAGCCGTTGAAGTCTGTCCCGGGATCAAAGGCGTATGTGCCGTCGGCATTGATGGTGAATGTGCCACCGTTGGAGCCCGCAACGGGCTGACCCACATTGGCAGCAACACCCGCAACTTGAGAGACCACGATCACGTCACCATCAGGATCGTCGGTGTCGATGCCATTGCCGCCATTGTCGACAAAAACCGAACCGTTGATCGCTGTGTCTTCGTCCGTGGTCAGACTATCGTCTTCCGCGACCGGTGGTTGGTTTGTGATGACATACGTGACGTTGGTGGTGAACGTTGCTCCGAGCCCATCGGTTGCAGTGACCGGGATCACATACGTGCCCGGTGTGCCCGGATCACCATTTTGGGAGGCATTGGGACCAGGTGTGCCGGAAATTTCCGTGCCGTCAAAGGCGAGCCCATCCGGCAGATCGTTCGGGTTGATCGTCAAGGTCACAGCATCGGTTGTGTCCGGATCACCAAAGTACGGCGTCAGATCAATCGGTGTGATCGCTGTGCCGTCTATACCAGATTGCTCAGGAATATAGTCAGTAGGATCGGCAGGACCGTTTGGATCGAGCGGATCAACCGGCACCGGCGTATCATTGGTGCCCGTGACGGTGACCGTCACAGTCGCCGTATCGGTGCCACCATTTCCGTCGTCAATTGTGTAATCGACCGTGGTTGTACGCGTCTCGCCGTCGGCGAGGTCTTCAAACGCTCCATTGTCGTCAAAGCTCATTGCGCCTTGATCGTCGATGGTGAACAGACCTCCGGCGTTGCCCGCAACCGGACTTCCGACGCCGGCGGCACTACCGTTAATCTCGGTGACCGTTAGAACGTCCGATGTGTCCGGGTCGCTATCGGCATCCGTGGGGTTTGGATTGAGGACGTTGCCCGTCGTTGGCGCAGCGTTTTCGGTGTGAGCAAACGCATCGTTTACGGCGGTTGGCGCATCATTGATGCCCGAGATGGTGAACGTCACCGTCGCGGTATCAAACGAACCCTCGCCGTCGCCAATTTGATACTCAAAGGAGTCAGCAGCCGTTTCGCCAACGGCCAGATCGGTGAACGCCTCCAGCGGATCATAGCTGAAGGAACCGTCATCGTTCAGTGTCAGTTGCGCGCCGGAAGGAAGGGTAACCGGCGTGCCGGAAACAAGCGCTGCACCGTTGAGCTGCGTCACGGTCACCGTGTCGCCGTCGCCATCGCTGTCGTTGGAGCCGATAACGCCTGTGGCAACAGGAACAGTCAGCGGCGTGTCTTCATCCAGCGCATAAGCATCGTTTTCAGCAACCGGCGGCAAGTTGATGAAGTCGTAATTGACTGTGGTCGTGAACGTCTCATCCCCATCGGTAACCGTCACATCAATCGGGTAGATGCCATCATTGTTCGGTCCACCCTGTGAGGCATCCTGCGGCACGCCCGTGGTCTCGATGACACCCTGCGGTGTGATAGTGATCCATGGCGGCAGATCGCCCGGGTTTGTGATTGAGTAGGTCAGGTTTGGCTGATCGCTCGTATCAGGATCGGTGAAGAAGCCGGACACGTCATAATCGGCAACGTCCTGCCCATCCGTGCCGGACTGACCGGGAATGTAGGCAGTCGGGTCGACAGGGCCATTGGGATCCGTCGGATCAACGGGGACCGGCGCATCGTTGGAACCTGAGACGGTAACCTCAATGGTTGCATCACTTAGGCCACCCTCACCATCACTCACCTGATACGTCACCGAGGTCGTTTGGCTTTCGGTATCATCTAGATACTGAAAATCATCACCCGGGTTGAAGGATGTCGATCCGTCCGAGTTAACGGTGAACGTACCGCCATCACTGCCAGGAACCGCAGTACCGACAAAGGCGATGTCACCATTAATCCGACTGACGATGAGATCATCGCTGTCGGGCGCTGTATCGGCATCCACACCGTTCCCGTTGTCGTCGGTGATGGCGTTGAACGCAATGATGGTATCTTCGTCCGTCGCTTCTGCATCATCCGATGCAACGGGAGCGGGGTTGGTGATGTTGAACGTCACCTGATCGGTCGCGGTTTCCCCGCTTGGGTCTGTTGCGGTGACGAAAATCCGGTACCGCCCCTGAACCGAAGACTGGCCCGATGATTGCGATGCAGAATTGTCTATCGTGCCTGAAATCTCACCCGTTGCCGCGTTGATTGTGAGACCCGCCGGCAGGTTGGTTGCGCTGTATGTCAACGTGTCGTTGGTATCAACATCGGCAAACGCGCCTGCGGTTTGGAACGTCAGCGTTTCACCATCGACATAGGCCTGGTTGGGAAGCGGTGAAGCAACCGTTGGTCCATCATTGGTGCCTTGTACCGTCACCGTAACAGTGGCTGTGTCGGTGCCGCCCTGACCATCGGAAAGCGTGTAGGTGATCTGGGTATCGCGCGTTTCACCAACGGCCAGATCATCAAAATCGCCGTTCTGCGTGAAAAGGAAATTACCGGATCCAAAGACACGGAACGCACCACCCGCATCACCAGCCACCAATTGCCCTATGAGAGCCGCATTGCCATTGATTTCAGACACGACAACCGTGTCACCATCGGAATCACTATCTATGGTTGTAGGATTGGCCGCAAGAACGTCGCCCACGATGTCGGCCCCGTCCTCCGAGGCAAAGAAGGCATCATCGACGGCATCGGGAGCTGGGTTCGCGATGGTATAGGTCACGGTTGTTTGGCCGGTCGCGCCGGACGGATCTGTGGCGATAACCGTAATGTCATAGACGCCATCGGTACCGCCTAGAACATTTGTGGTCTGACTGGCATCAGACGGAGGCGTGCCCACAATTTCACCACTCCCATTGATCGTCATCCAAGGGGGTGTGTTCGCACCCAGAGAGAATGTGAGGGTTGGGTTGTCATCGTCCACGTCGTTGAAGAAAGGCGCCACATCGAACGGGGTCAGGGCGTTTGAATCTGCACCGGATTGATTGGGCATCACATCCGCCGGCGACGTGGGATCACCCGCTGGATCGATCGGTATCGGCGCGTCATTGACAGGCGTTATCGCGATGAAAGCCGTTCGCGTGGGCGAATTGTCATCGCCATCAAAACCCGTAACCTCAATTTCCCGCTCTGCGGTGTCCGGGTTTTGAGATGAACTGGAGAACGTGATGGCCGCTACAGCATCCTGATAATCTGATAGGCTGGCAGACCCTGTCAGTTGGACGGTCAATGAACCATCCGCCGTCAAGGCGGTGGGCGCAGCGCCAACCAAGGAAATTCCGGGGGGAAGTGCGCCGACATTCAACACATCATCCACCATGCCATTGGTCAAAACGATGGTCATGCCTTCCAGATTGGTGTCGTCCAAATCGGAAATCAGCACGCCGGAGCTGATAGCTGCGTCCGGCCCATCCTCGGTAAACGCGCCGCGGTAGTTGCCTGCGTTGATCAAACTGGAGTTATCATCGTCCAGGTCGAGTGTCGGTGGATCATTGACAGGCACAACGTTAATTCGGCTCGTCAGCACACCACTCGACAGCATCTCAGTGTCGGTCGCTTCAATCGTGATCACGCGTTGCGTGGGATCAGGATTGTGTACGTCGTTTGTGCTGGGCGTGAGTTCAATGGACCCAATGATCGATTGCCAATCAGCAGCCGTGGTGGCGTTGGTGCCGGTCAGCGTCACGGTCATGGGGCCAGGCGCGGTCAAGGTCGCCACCGGTAGAACGGCAACGGACACACCACCCGGCAGCACGCTTGGCAAATTAAACGTGTCGCCGATCTGACCATTGGTCAGCGTGACCACAAACTCAACGATGTCATCTTCTGGATCGGTGATGGTGAAATCACTGTCTACGATGGCAATACCAGGGGCGTTTTCCAGGTAAGTCGCCTCATAACCATCATCATCAGCACCATCATCACTCGCGTCGCCGGGTGTGCCGCTGTCATTGTTCGGATCAAGGCTCATGGACGGCCCATCGGGCGTATCGCGGAACATAAGATCGGCTGTAAACGGAACCGCATTTGTCCCATCAGCATTGACGTCGGCTGCAGCGGCCAAATTCAAGCTGGTGGCATCTCGGTTCTCATCGTTGACATCAAAACCATCGCTGGCATTGCTCCCCTCAAACACATTGTAGAGGCCGTCACCGTCTGCATCATTGGCCAAGGTCGATAAGCCGGAGCCAGCAGTGGTCGGACCGCCATCGCCGCGCTCAGCGGCATCGGCAATACCGTCATCGTCGGAGTCTAGATCACGATAATCCGCCAAAGTATCGCCACCGCCAGGGGCAGCGCTATCGGTGTTGACAGGCACCAAGCCAACGGAACCAGCGCCATCTGCCGTGCCATTGGGCGTAAGGTCATAGGCATCATCCAGACCGTCCTGGTCTTGGTCACCCATCAAAGCGCCGGTCCCCGATGGCGCTATATAGCCAGCCGTTGTTTGCGCCTCCACATTGTCAGTGATGCCGTCATTGTCGGAATCGATGTCGAGATGATCAGAAATGCCATCACCGTCCGTGTCGGTGAAGTTGGTATAAGCGAGTGAGTGGAAGCCTAGCGTCACGCGTCCTGCAGAGTTGTCATACTTGCCCGTTGTCACGCGCACTTCGTCGATGGGTCCCGCCACGATCAGCTGCAGGTCGTTGACCGTTGGATCAATACCGCCATTGCTCGCATTGGTAGAATAAGTATTCGGCTCCACCTCCACCAAATTGGGATCTATGTTGACAAAATTGGCCGAGGTGAGAGGCACTTCAACGCCATCACGGAACGCCTGAAACAGCGCCGTGTCGTCATTATTGATGCCACCAAACACCATTGAGAAATCGGTGACGTCTTCATCAAAGCTCAAGGTATAGACTGCGGTGTCGCCGTTTTGAAAATCTGTGGTTTCAGGCTGGACCGAAACGATCTCGCTCAGCCCAAAGCCCGTGGTAATTTCAACCCCAGCATTCCATTCTGCGGTGCCGTTGAGTGTGGCGTCAAAGGTCAACGCATTGCCATCAATTGGCGCCAGTCCCGTCAACGGCAGGTTGCCGGACAGATCCGTTTCGGTGGTGTAAAGCGATGGGTTAAGCGGATTGACCGTGATGTCGAATGAGGCGCACTCCACGGAGTCCAAAATGCCGTCATTGTCATCATCAATGTCTTCGGCGTCTATAATGCTATCGCCATCCGTATCGTTGTCGATCAACATGGCGGCCACAAGAATACTGTCAGCGGAGAGCGACGAGTTATCGTCAGCGCCACCAGATCCAGAATCATCCGCGAGGGTCGATGGCGGGTTGGATGCCGTTCCCGCGGTTTGGTCCCACACGCGGTATTCAAGCTCCACCAAACCGGTGAAACCATCATCGGCGATGAACCGAATTTGCGTTTGACCGTTCAACAAAAGCACGTCACCGGAAGGCACCGAGTTGTCCGATATATTGCCAGGGTCGCCGGGCTCAAAGTCCGTCCAGGGGTGATTGACGATGTCCAACCGTTGATACTGCCAGAAACCTCCGCCTTCCTGCGCACGGGTAACGCCAATGCCGAATGCGCTGTCTTCAATGTCCGAAATGCCAAGATCAGCGATGAGCTGTGCCACTGTGAGCGTTGGCGGATTCAAACGATCAGCAGTGTTGACAACCAAGAGCGGCCTTTCAACTGTGCCCCCCGCATAAGCAAACCTGTCCCCCTCGATTGCCGGATTGATCACAGGAATGGGCGCGTCGTTTGAGGCCGTGATATTCACCGTCATCGTGGCCGGCGAAACCGCAAACGCGGTTCCATCATTCACCGAATAAGTGAAACTGGCATAGCTGATGCCGCTTGCATTGAGCGCCGGCACAAAGGTCAAATTCGGCAGACTTGCTGCCACAATAACATCATTTGCTGACACTGGAGCACCGCCCAACAGCAAAGTGCCATCGCTCGGCAAACTGTCGATGCGAACGGAAGCAAGTGCATCGCCCGGATCAACATCCGCAAAATTGAAGTCCGAAACGGAAAAGGCGTAGGGCGTATCCTCTGCGCCATTGACCGTGGACCCGGCTGAAGTCGGTAACTCATTGGGGGGCAACACAAGAGCGATGGTGCCAGCGCTGGCCAGACCTTCCTCACCAATCTCATTGGTAATCGCCACATCAACGGTGCGACTGGCCAAATCCGTGCTGGTGGTCGAAAATCCCAATTGCTGGAGCGCCAGATCAAAGGCTGCCTCGGGCAAGGCGAAACCACCGGTCGTCTCCAAGACAATCTCGTTCGGCGATTGCGACTGGACACCAACGTTGGCAGGCAAAGCGCCAATGTTGACGGAAAGGCCGTCGCCCGCCAGCGGATTGATGAGGGTAATGCGGACTTCTTGAATGTCGCCCACTACGTTTTGAATGGCAACGTCACTGTCCACAATAGGAATTGTAGCCCCAGATCCGACGAAATAACTCGTATTAAAGCCGGACCCCACCGCCCCCGATGAATCATCTCCATCAAGATCAATTGTTGCCTCACCGCGGAAGGCGACATGGTATTCAAAAGTCTGGGCAACGTTGGGTTGGTCGAGATTGAATTGGATACCCAGACCATTATCGGTGCCCGGATCCGTGTCTATGGTGTTGACGATATCGCCGCCATTGTTGATCCCGTTGGAATAGAGACCCGCTCCATCATATTGGGCGGAGTAATGTTGGTCGAACTCTTCACCCCCCTGCACTTCCGCAAATGCCGTGAAGGAATCAATCGAACCATCACCATTGGCATCACGGGCAACGCCAACCACAGACAGATTGCCCGGAGACTGCGCCAGGGTGAACGCTGGGCCTTCATCCGGATTGTCACCCGGCGGAACATTGATATTCAAAAAGGTGTCGAGCGCATGATAAAACTTCACGGGATCAGAGTTTGAGGCGGGCGGCGTTATCGTCACGCTCTGCGTGAAATATGGGTTGGGGACGACATAAGTTGTTGTAATTTCCACCTGAAAGTCAGTGGCTGGATTGTAAGCCCCCGAGGCACCGCCGGCATCATAGAACATTGTCGTGGTCACAACGATAGGATCGGTTCCCGTGCCGGTACCCGAGACGCTCTGGCCTTCCTCCACAAACGTCACATCGGTAGATGAGATACCCGGGCCATTGGCGGGCCCGTTGTAAAATCCGCCGGACAAAGAGGAGTCGGCGAAACCACCCGTGACAGTGTTTCCAACCGCCAGATAGACCCCGTTGAACAGTGTCGCGCTGTCATCAAGAA
The DNA here is from genome assembly GCA_038530365.1 of Pseudomonadota bacterium. Classification (GTDB taxonomy): domain Bacteria; phylum Pseudomonadota; class Alphaproteobacteria; order Rhizobiales; family Rhizobiaceae; genus Pseudahrensia. The sequence continues at coordinate 7,517 of JBCBCT010000086.1, forward strand.
CACTGGGGTGGTAGGTCTGCGTGGCGCCCTTGAATTCCACCTGAAGCTGCCCGTTTGCGATCACATGGATCGCCAGACCGTCAGAGCCATCGGCCAAATTTCCACCACCGCTGTTTATCACGGTCTTGGCAAGGGTGCCTTCAAATTCTGTTGCAACCAAAGCCGCCGCTTCGATCGTCCCAACTTCAACCTCGAGGTCCCAATTACCACCCCAGGTTGTATTTCCGGTCAAATCTTCGGAGGCAGCAATGTCTGCCCCGGTTAGGTCTGACAGGGCCTGAACAGCGGACGCACCCCGCGCATGGGCTCCAAAATCACAACCATAAAGAAGAATGTCCGCGTTTTCAGAGAGCGCCGAGGCAATGATCACCATGTGATCGGCGTGCTTACCGTTCATGGATGCCTCGGTCAGCTTTGTTGACCCTAAATCAAGGGTGCCTGAGCGACCGTGGGACACGATGTGGACGGCATCGATGTCGGCACGGCCATCCAGCGTGGCGGCCATCTGCTCCACACCATCGGTGCTCGCATCGATCAGCACGATTTCCGTATCGGGGCCAAAAGCCTCAATGATCGTCTCATGGCCTTCGACGCCAACATCCACAAACGCGATTTGCGTTAGGGCCGGTTCCGACGCTGCATCAGAAAAAAGCGCAGGGCTTGCTTCTTGGTATTGCCAGGGTGCAGCCGCGCCATTTGAAAACGCTTCATCCACCACCGCATCAACTTTGGCCTCGTGTGCCATGTCGACCACATCGGCGCCGGTTTCAGCACCAGCTGCATCCAACAGAATGCGCGGTTCCAGGGCCAACAAACCGCTCTCATCAGTGCCCGAAACAATACCACCCAGACCGTCTGTGTCCTGAAAGTGCGCTTCTTCAGCGTCCGTCTTGGAAGCACCCTTGGCAACGTTGATCGGGTGTGGCACGCCAGCTTTTTTGTCAGACATTGCAAGCCTTTTTGAGATATTCGCAACGAGTTGTGCGTCTATAACCTAACAACAACCTATAGTTGCAAATTCCTTAACACAATCTTAACAGCCTGCCTGCGGCAACTTGGTTGACAATTCTTTAATGCTCTTAAATATCTGAAATTAAACAAAAAAAAGAGTCAAAACTTTTCTACAGATCGGCAGCGAATCCGATGTAAGCGGTTGTAAAAGACGATTGATGACGTGTGTTGCGCAGAAAACACAACCACAGGCTTTAGCCTCATCGCCTGACATTAGCGCCTCGCATCCCTGACACTCCACGACCTGAAACGCCGGGATAAACAAATCTGGCGTTTAAGCCAGGCCGGATAGGAAACTGTCAGCGAAGATAGCGTGCGTAGTCGGCGGGATCGGATGAATAGCCGTACCGCTCCATGTCGCTTTGATAGCGTTCGCAGATTCGCTGAAAGCTCTGCTTCGACATACGCACCGACAGGCTCTCAACGGAACCCCTTTTGGTTGCGTTTAGCTGTTCGACGGTCGGCGGCACATCAAGACCCGTGGCATCGGCAAGGGCCTGCGCAACGCGGGCCATTCCATCCTCGATTTTGAAAACCGAACAGTCAAAGCACTCAAACTCAACCTGAGGTCGGAAGTGGTTTTCACGAAACCAGGGGTTGGCCTGCGCCCGCGCCAGACAAAAGCTCAGCCAGCGGTCGAACCCAAGGGCTTTTTGCCAGCGAAAACCGCCTTTGCGTGCCTGATAGCGGTATTCGCTCACCATCCGCTCCACCGGAGAACGCACCACCATGAACGCATAGTCGACCATGGCCGGGGCAAAGATCTTTTCCAGCGCCTCGCCGTGAAGATGGCGGGGCCGCAGGCCGCGACCGTACATCTGCATCGGCATATCGAACCGTGGATCGCCAAAACCGCGCAACATGTTTGTCACGCTGGTGCCGCCGTTCTTGGGCACATGGATGAACAGCACGGTGCGACCGTTGCAGCTGACGATCGCCATGGCCTAGTCCCGCCAATTCTCGGTCAACCAGGCGGCGGGCAGCGTGCGCCGCCGCAGGCTGGGCGTGGTGGCGGCAACCGCATCTTCCACCGTTGGAACCCCGTGAAAACACATCACGCGACAATTGTCCGGCAAGCGCGGCGCACGGAACAGGTTGAGCGGGAATGTTGGAATTGCATTGCGCTTAAAACTGCAAACCAAGTCTCCGGGAAGATAAGCCAACTTGCCATAATGCGCCGAGCGCATGGATGTGTAGAACTGCTCGCTATTTTTATAGGTATCGATCATGCCCATCGGGTCAGCGGCGAAATCTTCGTACAAAAACGGATGAATGTCCGGATCAAAACAGCAAACCGACCCATGCCCGCCGTCCTGCCCTTTGACCTCATAGCGCCATTCCCGCCGCATCGCCACGTGATCGGGGGCGGCATCGAAGATGGCGTCCAACCCGCCGGTGATGATCACGTCGAGATCGAGGATCAACCGCGGCCCGGACAGGCCCACCAGGCCGGGGCGAAACAGCGAAACCTTGCGCCATGCCCCTTTTCGGCCGGTGCGTGTCATGCCCGCCTGCAGTGCATCTTCAAAAGGTTCCACGGGCAGCGGATGGGTTTCAACGCCAGGCAGGATACCATCCGCGTCGTCGGTGAAACACACAAAGCGAAAGTCCCGTTCCAACGTGCGTTGGACACCTCGAAACAAGCGGTTCACATAGATTGACGGATATTTTGTGCCCCATTTTATGCAAACAACATTGGTGCCCGTCATGCTCTCATCCCCAAGCGTGTTCTGTCAGCGTTCTTAGTGCGACCCACGGGCGACCGGCAAGCCTGGGGGCGGCCTAAAGGAGTGCCCGGCAACCGCCGACGAAAGGCCCTATCTTCACACCGATTTCCGAACAGGGCTCTTGCCTTGGCACCGATTCTCCGCCTTAACAAGTCGCGGCGGGCTAAGAAGAGCATGGGCCTGCAAAGACCGCCGTTTGCCAGTGGCTTGGCAGCCAATAGGGTCTTATCAACCACCCCATTGTTTTGCGATCGGTCTATTTCAGCAGCGGCACGGAGCCGGAGTTTCCAAATAATGAGTAAAGAGAGCACATCTCGACATCTTGACCGTCTTGAGGCGGAGGCCATCCACATCATGCGCGAAGTGGTGGCCACCTGCTCAAAACCGGTGATGCTGTATTCCATCGGCAAGGATTCTTCCGTTCTTCTCCATTTGGCGCTGAAGGCATTTCACCCGGCAAAACTTCCCTTCCCGCTGTTGCACGTCGACACAACGTGGAAGTTCCGGGAGATGACGGCGTTTCGGGACCGTCTCGCAAAAGAGCTTGATCTCGACCTCATCGTGCACATCAACCAAGACGGCGTGAAGGAGGGCATCGGCCCCTTCTCCCATGGCTCATCCCACCATACCCATGTGATGAAAACGGTTGCCCTGCGGCAGGCCCTCGACACCCACAAATACGATGCAGCGTTCGGTGGAGCCCGGCGCGACGAAGAAGCGTCCCGCGCGAAGGAACGCATTTTTTCCTTCCGCAGCGCAAACCACGTGTGGGACCCAAAGAACCAGCGTCCGGAAATGTGGAACATCTACAACACCCGCGTGTCAGCTGGGGAATCCATGCGGGTTTTCCCCCTGTCCAATTGGACCGAGCTCGACATCTGGCAATACATCCTGCGCGAAAATATCGAAATCGTTCCCTTATATCTGGCCAAAGAGCGCCCGGTGGTAGAGCGCGACGGCATGATCATTATGCAAGACGATGACCGCATGGAATTGTTGCCCGGCGAAAAGGTGGAGATGCGCATGGTGCGCTTCCGCACCCTGGGCTGTTACCCGCTCACCGGCGGTGTGGAGTCCAGCGCCTCCACCCTTGAGGGCATCGTCAACGAGATGTTCGTCTCCCGCACATCCGAGCGCGAGGGCCGCATGATCGACAAAGACGAGCAAGCCTCCATGGAGCGCAAAAAGCGCGAGGGGTATTTCTAAGCCATGGCCAACACGCAAACCGACCACACACCTGCTTTGCCGCAAGCGCCTCAGACGAGCATGCTGCGCTTTTTGACCTGCGGTTCGGTGGATGATGGCAAATCCACGCTCATCGGCCGTCTGCTCTACGATTCAAAACAGATCTTTGAAGATCAGCTCCAAAAGCTACAGGCCGATTCCAAGCGGCAGGGCAATGCCGCCGGCGATACAGATTTCGCGCTTCTGGTGGACGGGTTGGAGGCCGAACGCGAGCAAGGCATCACCATTGATGTCGCTTACCGCTTCTTTTCAACGCCCAAGCGTCGCTTCGTGGTGGCCGATTGTCCGGGCCACGAGCAATACACGCGCAACATGGCCACCGGCGCTTCCACGGCAGATCTCGCCATTTTGCTCATCGATGCACGCCGCGGCGTGCTGCAGCAAACCCGGCGTCATGCCCACATTGTAAGTCTGCTGGGCATTCGTCAGGTGGTTCTGGCCGTCAACAAAATGGACTTGGTGGGCCACGACAAAGCCGTGTTTGATGAAATTTGTACGGACTTCCACGGCTTTGCCGACGAACTCAATTTCACGTCGACGGTGGCCATCCCGATGTCGGCCCGGTTTGGCGACAATGTCGTCGAAAATTCAAAGGCCATGGCCTGGTATGACGGCCCGCCTTTGCTGGATCATTTGGAAACCGTCGCCACGCGGGACGAATTGGAAGAAAACCAAGGTCCGCTGCGTTTCCCGGTGCAATATGTAAACCGTCCCAATCTCGACTTCCGCGGCTTTTGCGGAACGGTCGCCCAAGGTGTTGTGACAGTCGGCGATGCCGTCACCGTCGCCCGCTCGGGGCGCTCCACCAAGGTTACCCGCATCATCAATGGCTTTGAGGATGTTCAAAGCGCCCGAAACGGTGATTCTGTCACGTTGGTGCTGGCCGATGAGGTGGAACTCGCCCGCGGCAACATGTTGGTACCGCCACAGGCCAGGCCCCACGTGGCCGATCAGTTCGCCGCTCACATCGTATGGTTTGACGACAAACCCATGATCCCGGGGCGCTCTTATTTGTTGCGCAGCCAGTGTTTCCAATCATCGGCGACGGTAACAACGCTGAAACACCGCCTGGACGTGAACACCCGCGCACAGGCGTCAGCCAACAGTTTGGAACAAAACGAAATCGGCTTCGTGAACATTTCCCTTTCAGAGGAAATGCCCTTCGACGCCTATGACGATTGCGCGGGCACCGGCAGTTTCATCATCGTGGACCGCACGTCCAACGCGACCATTGCCGCAGGCATGATGCGCTTCCCGCTGCGCCGGGCGAGCAATATTCACCGCCAGGATATGGCTGTGAACAAACAAACACGGTCGGAAATCAAGAAGCAGAAGTCAGCCGTGCTCTGGTTTACCGGCCTGTCCGGGTCTGGAAAATCCACGATCGCCAACCTGCTGGAACAGCGCCTCACAGCCCGAGGGCATCACACGTACAGCCTGGATGGAGACAATGTCCGCCATGGCCTTAACCGCGACCTGGGCTTCACCGAAGAAGACCGGGTGGAGAACGTGCGGCGCGTGGCAGAGGTGTCCAAACTCATGGTGGACGCTGGGCTCATCACCCTTGTTTCG
>JBCBCT010000087.1:0-13019 GCA_038530365.1 Pseudomonadota bacterium
GTGGATGTGGCAAAAGCGCAGGACAATGCCGCAATGGTGCAAGCCGCCACCGAAACCTTTGGTGGGCTTGATATCTTTGTTTTGAACGCGGGCACCACCCACAAAAACATGGGGCTTCTCGACGTGTCCGACGCGGATTTTGACCGCATCACCGGCGTGAATATGAAGGCGTTGTTCTACGCGTCGAAAACCGTTGTTCCGGCCATGACCGCCCGGGGCGGCGGTTCAATTTTGGCCACCGCGTCCACCGCCGGTCTGCGGCCCCGTCCGGGTCTGGTTTGGTACAACGCGTCCAAAGCCTGGGTGATCAACGCGTGCAAATGCATGGCCGTGGAATTGGCCCCGCAAAACATCCGCGTCAACAGCCTGTGCCCCGTGGCGGGGGAGACGGCGATGCTGTCGGATTTCATGGGGGAAGACACGCCGGAAATCCGCGAACGGTTCAAGAGCGTCATTCCCCTTGGCCGGTTTAGCCAACCCCGAGACATGGCAAACGCCGCGCTTTATTTGTGTTCCGATGAGGCCGACTTTATCACCGGCGTGGCCCTGGAGGTCGATGGCGGGCGCTGCGTTTAAGGGGTTTGGGTAGACACCAAGGCTTGCTCCAAATCGGCAATCAGATCGGCTTGGCTTTCAATGCCCAACGAGAGGCGCAGCAGGTTTTCCGGCACCGTGTCTTCAATGGAATGGCGGTGCTCCACCAGGCTTTCCACCCCACCAAGGGAGGTGGCGCGTTTGAAATGCTGAAGCCGCCCGGCCACGACGAGGGCTGCCGGTCTGCCGCCCTTCACCTGAACGGACAGCAGACTTCCAAAACCGCCCGACATTTGTCGCTTGGCCGTGTCATGGCCCGGATCCGTGGGCAGACCGGGGTAGAGCACGGCTTCAACGGCAGGGTGCTCATCAAGAAACCGCGCCACCGCGAGGGCGTTGTCGCACATGCGTTCGACGCGCAATGGCAGGGTGCGCATGCCGCGAATAAGCAGCCAGGCTTCAAACGAGCCAATCACCGCTCCAGCATCGTGGCGATCAGTTGCGATCTCCGTCCAAACTCTGGATCCGGCATTCTTCACCGCCAGCACGCCGGCCAGCACATCGCTGTGGCCGTTGATGCCTTTGGTTGCCGAATGCATGACCATGTCGGCGCCTAGCGCCAGGGGGTTAGAGAGGACCGGCGTGGCAGCGGTCGAATCCACAACCAAAAGCGCTCCACTGGCCGCCGCGAGGTTCGCGCAGGCTGCGATATCGACGGTCTTGAGATAGGGGTTTGAGGGCGTTTCCACCCAGATCAGATCGGCGGGGCCGGTGATGCTCCCCCGTTCCTCACCGTTTGAAAGATCGCATTCCACAAGCTTAACGGCGCGGCGGGCGCAAAAATCCCGCACCCATTTTGTTGTGCCCCAATAAATGCCCGATTGCAGGATGATTCGTCCCCCGTTGGGAACCGTGCGCATGACGGCGGCCACCGCCGCCATGCCAGAGGGAAAGAGAAGCGCATCGTCGGCGCCCTCGGATGCCGCCAGAATACGTTCCGCCAAGCGCACGAGATCGTTGTCGTCCCGGGAATAGAGATGTCCCGACGACAGGGGCACATAATTTTCGTCCCGCACGAAGGTCGTTGCGGATTGGATGGGGGGCACGATGCCACCGGTTTGCGGATCGATTGCACTGTCGGCTTGGGCAAACAGCGTTGCCAAAGCCTGTGCGTTGGCGCGTTTTGGGCCAGAAGGCGTCGTCTGATAGTCAGGAATTTTGGAGTCGGTCATGGGACGTTTCGGCGATGGCTGAATGTGATGAGCAGCGCTAATTTTTGCGTTGCTTCATCATCTTGCGCATCTCTTCGCACGGATCGCCCACGGATGCAGCAGGGGTGAACAGAACAAAATCGTAAAGCGGCGCGCCGTTTTCGTCGGTTAATGGGTAGTCGGCAAACGCGTTTTTACCTTTGGCAACATCAATCAGGCCGATGACCGTTTGAAAGGCGCCAGAATTGATCTGTTTGGCAAAATAGGGAACACCGCGGTCCTTGCGAGCATGGCCGTTGCCGGTGATGACCAGGCCGGCACTGTTGTTGGTGCCATCCATGATGGAATCGATGGCCTGCCGCGCCATCAAACCGTCCCGCAATCGCTGAACCAGCGCTAGATTGGGCAGCAGCTTTTCCGGTAACATGTTGCAATGGGATGTCGCCATGTCTGCAAGCAGGGTTTTTTGCTGCTGATCGTCAAACGGAAAGGCAAAACCCGCCGATTTGGCCAGTCTGTCCGGCAACGCTGCGCGCCCATTTCGCCCGATAGCACGGACGGTGTCCCTGTTGGCATTGCCCGATAGCAGGAAGGCCCCATCTTCTTTTGCCAATTTGAAGAGTGGCAACCGCGTATCGAATGCGCCCCAACCGCGCTTTTCCCATTCCAGCGCCGCCTCAAGGTCTTCGCTATCGATGGTGCCTTTGGCAAACTGGTCCAAGGCCGGTTGCAGGCGCAGCGACACCATTTCCCAAACAACGGTGTGAAGTTTTGCCCGATCTCGCAGAACCTGCGCCACGAGGGCCTGAACGGCGTGGTGGTCCGTGTTGTCATGGGTTTCGCCGACGACCACAAGGTCAGCGGACTGGATCGATATTGTAACCTTCTCCCAAGCCACCGGTTGGCCGGACCCTTGAAAGACGCGACCCACTAAAGGATGGTCGCGAAAATGCGGTGCCGTCCAAGGCCCTTCAAAAGGCGGGGAGCTTTGGGCAAAGGCCGGCACAAGCGTTGCACATATAAACACGAATCCGATCAAAGCGGCGGCCCAAACGCCGGTTTCGGCGCTACGCTTGCTCCGTTTCCTCAGAAGTGATGCTTGTGAAGCCATGGTTCTGCCTTTACATCCTCACGACCCCCATTGGGCCGAAACGAGAGCCAAAATGGGATAGATCGGCGCGCAACAGGGGCGTTTGTCCGACGGTTTTTTGTAAGGCAGGCCGTGCGCGAGCGTCGCGCGCAGCATGCCCCGGTCGCATGTTGAGGGTGAGTAAGGCAGGTATGAACACAGTTGTCATCAGCGGAACCGGTGTTTTTACGCCGCAACAGGCCATCACCAACGCTGAATTGGTGGGCGCATTTAACGCCTATGCTGACCGCTTCAACGTCGATAATGCCGACGCGATTGCCGCCGGAGAGGTGGCTGCGATGGAACATTCCAGCGAAGCGTTCATCGTCAAAGCGTCCGGCATTGAAAACCGCTATGTGGTCGACAAAGAGGGCGTTCTGGACCCTGAAACCATGTATCCCCGCCTGCCCAAGCGCGGCGATACCGACCCCGGCATTATGGCAGAAATGGCGCTTGATGCCGCCAAAAAAGCCCTTGCCGATGCGGGACGGGAGGCCAGCGACGTCGATGCGGTGATCTGCGCCGCCTCCAACCATGAACGAGCCTATCCCGCGATTGCTATTGAAGTTCAGGAGCTGTTGGGCATCTCCGGTTTCGGGTTTGACATGAACGTTGCATGCTCGTCCGCCACCTTTGGAATTCAAGCGGCGGCGGATATGATCCGGTCCGGCTCGGCGCGCCGCATCTTGATGGTGAACCCCGAAATCTGTTCCGGCCATCTGGAATGGCGGGACCGGGATTGTCACTTCATCTTTGGTGACGTGTGCACGGCGGTGCTGCTGGAAAATGCGGAGGATGCCACCTCCGACAGCCAGTTCGAGATTATCTCAACGCGCTGTCTGACACAGTTTTCCAACAACATCCGCAACAACAATGGTTTTCTGCGCCGGTCGCTTCCTGCGGGCCTAACGGACCAGCGCGACATGCAGTTTATGCAAAACGGGCGGCAAGTGTTCAAACAGGTGGTGCCCATCGTTTCCGACATGGTGTTGGCGCATCTGGCGGATGAAAATATCGAACCCAGCGCTTTGAAGCGCATGTGGCTGCACCAAGCGAACAAATCGATGAATGATTTCATCGGACGGAAGGTCCTGGGGCGTGCGCCTAACCCAGTGGAACAGCCCAACATTTTGCAGGACTACGCCAACACGTCCTCAGCCGGGTCGATCATCGCGTTTTCCAAGCACCAGGACGGTCTCGATTCGGGGGACCTTGCGATAATATGCTCCTTTGGTGCGGGCTATTCAGTGGGTAATGTCATCGTCAGAAAGCTGTAAAACGCCTGACACGTCATCAGGCTATGCGGGGAGGGAGCCAAAGCCATGATCTTCGTTGCGGAAACAAAATCCGGCGAAATCATTCGGTATAAGGACACGAAGCGCTATCTGTGGCTGCTTTCTCTAACCGTGCCTTTGGTGCCGGTGGTGTCCATTGCCCTCTACCTTTGGCTGGGCAAGCAGGAGTGGCTGCTGGTTTTACCTGCGTTTTACTTCTACGCCTTCATTCCGTTGATGGACTATATCTTCGGCGAGGACACGGCCAACCCGCCCTCGGAAGTCGTGGAAGAGATGTCCAATGACAGCTACTACCGATGGCTTCTGCACGCTTCGGTTCCCTTATTTTGGTTGTCTTTCCTCACCACAGCCTGGCTAGTGGGCACGCAGGATCTGTCGTGGTGGGCGTTCCTTTTCATCACGATCAGCGCAGGCTTTGCCGCGGGAACTGGGCTGACGGTTGGCCATGAGTTAGGCCATAAACACAGCCGTTTGGACCGTTTTTCCGCCATGCTGGTCAACGCGGTCACCGGCTACGGTCATTTTTGCATTGAGCACAACAAGGGACACCACACATGGGTGGCCACCCCGGAAGATCTTGCCTCGGCGCGATTCAACGAGAGCGTTTACGCCTTCTCACGTCGGGAGATCCCCGGCGCGTTCATGCGTGGATGGCTTCATGAAAAGGAACGGCTTACGCGCAAAGACCTGCCGGTCTGGCATTGGCGCAATGAGATTTTACAGGGTTACGGAGTCACTTTTGTGGCCACAGTCACGCTCATCTGGGTCTTTGGCTGGATTATGGTGCCGTTTATCTTGCTTCACCACGCTGCCGGTTGGCACATGCTGACGTTTGCCAATTACGTGGAGCACTATGGGCTTAAACGAGCCAAACGCGACAACGGACGCTATGAGCCGGTACAGCCGCATCATTCCTGGAATACGAACCATATCGTTTCCAACCTGATGCTGTTTCATCTCCAGCGCCACAGCGACCACCACGCCAACCCCATGCGGCCCTACCAAGCGCTGCGCAATTTCGACGAACTGCCTCGTCTTCCTTCGGGCTATCCAGGCTCATTCGTTTTAGCGATGATTCCACCGCTTTGGTTCAAAGTCATGAACCCCAAGGTGATGGCATGGGCGGGTGGCGATTTGGACAAGGTCAACACGGGCACTTAGTCTGGAAGCCTGACACGCCAGCGCGCTTACAGCCGGTCCAGCATCGCATACCACGTCAGCGCCAGGACCTTGAGGGGTTCCCGGAACCAGGTGCCGCCGGGGAATGTGGGAATATCCAAGTCTTGGTAGAGTTTGATGTGGTCGTTTTTGCCAAGGAACGTCTCGGCGATCATTTTGCCTGTATGGCCAGACAACATGACACCGTGGCCTGAGAAACCGCCTGCGGTCCACAGACCGGGTTCAAGTTCGCGCACATAGGGCATGCGGGGCATGGTGATGCCGACATTGCCACCCCAGGCATGGGTGAGCGGGACGTCTTTTAGCTGCGGATAGATTTCAGCGATCTGCTTTCCAATGGCGCGCCGAATGTCCCCCGGCGTGGCGCGGCCATAGGCTTCGCGGCCACCAAAGAGCAAGCGATTGTCCTTTGACTTACGAAAATAGCGCACCACGAAACGGCTATCGTCCACGGCCTCGTGGCCGGGCAAGATATCGGGAAAAGCGTCGAGGGGCTCGGTTGCACCGATGAAGCTTTGGATCGGCAGGACCCGGCTCGCCAGCTCCGGGCGTAGATCTCCGTGGTGAGCGTTGAGGGCCAGAAGACAGCGCTCCGCGGTGATCGTCCCGGTATGCGTATTCACGTGAAACGCCCCGGCCCGACGCTGGATGCCCTGAACTTTCGTGCATTCAAAAAGCTGTGCGCCCTCATGCGCAGCTGCTTTTGCCAGACCGATCACCAGCTTCATGGGGTGAATGTGGCCCGTGCCCATATCGTGGGAGCCGCCGAAATAATGGTCGCTTCCCAAGGCCTGCGCCATATCATTTCGGCTTAGATATGAAATGGCGCCATAGCCATAGCGCGTTTGTAAGGCCTCGATTTCGTCGTGAGCCTCTTTTTCATAGCGCTTGCGATGGAGCGGTGTGAGTTGGCCGGGGATGTAATCAACGTCAAACCCATACGCGCGCGCGGTGTCGAGCAGGGTTCGTTTGGCATCCTCCGCCATGTCCCAAAGCGCCTTGGCGTGTTCAAACCCCAAGTCCTCTTCGAGTTCCAACACGCCGGCGCGCTGGCCAGACCCCATCTGCCCGCCATTGCGGCCCGATGCGCCGTCACCAAACCGTTCAGCCTCCAAAAGCACGACATCGACCCCGGCCTTCGCGAGATGAAGCGCAGCCGACAAGCCGCAAAACCCTCCACCAACGACAACGACATCGCAGCGACGGGAGCCGGACAGTTTTGGATAGGCCGGACGTGGGCCGCAGCTTGTTTCATACCAAGACAAGCCGGGCGATATGGCGCTTTGAGTTGTGGCCTGGGGCGTTGTGGCACTTTCTGATGTAGCGCCGGGCGTTGTCGCACCAAGAGACAACACGTCAGACATTGAGCAGCAGGTGCTCCCGCTCCCAGGGCGAAATCACCTTCATAAACGTTTCAAACTCTTCCCGCTTGATCGCCGCATAAACACCAACAAATTCTGCACCCAGCGTAGCGATGACGTCTTCATTGCCCTCAAATAGCGACAGCGCATCCAGCAAACCGCGCGGCAAATCATTATCGCCCTCGTTGGCCGTTGTGGCGGTGGCGGAACCGGGAACCAAGCCGTGCTTCAGGCCAAGTAAGCCACACGCAAGCGATGCGGCCATGGCCAGATAGGGGTTGGCGTCCGACGATGGCAGGCGATTTTCCACCCGTCGCCCGGCGGCATTGGACTGGGGTATGCGCAGGCCCGTGGTGCGATTGTCATAGCCCCAGTGGACGTTGACCGGGGCCGAAGTGTGGGTGGTGAGACGACGGTAGGAATTCACATAAGGCGCCATCATCACCAGCACCTTGGGGATGTAGTGCTGCATGCCGCCGATAAAGGCGCGAAAGGCAGCGGATTCTTCGCCGTTCTCATCGGAAAAAATGTTCTCACCCGTCTCCAAACTCAGCACCGATTGGTGGATGTGCATGGCGGACCCGGGCTGGCCTTCGATGGGCTTGGCCATAAAGGTGGCATACATGCCGTGCTTCAAAGCCACTTCGCGGATGGTGCGTTTGAACAGAAACGTCTGATCGGCAAGTTCAATGGGGTCTCCGTGGTTGAGGTTGATCTCCAGTTGCGCCGCGCCCTCCTCATGGATGAGCGTTTCAATTTCAAGGCCCTGGCCGGATGAATAATCGTAGACCTCATCGATAAGCTCATCGAACTCATTGACGCCTGAGATCGAATAACCGTTCCCACCGGTTATCGCCCGCCCGGACCGCCCGATAGGGGGTTGGAGGGGAATGTCGGGGTCTTCATTTGTTTTGACGAGATAAAACTCAATTTCCGGCGCGACCACCGGTTTCAGGCCCGCATCTTGGTACGCCTGCACCACCCGCCTCAGAACGTTGCGCGGGGTATAGGGGATGGGTGCACCGCTGTGGTCCTGCATGTCACAAATAACCTGTGCGGTGGGATCACTTTCCCATGGCACCGCGCACAGCGTCGACAGATCAGGGACCAGCTTCAGATCGCCATCGGCGGGTGGATAGGAAAATGTGTCCGATTCCTCGGGATAATCCCCGGCGATGGTCTGCATGAAAATGGAAGACGGCAAAGCAAGCGAATTTGCACTTAAAAACTTTGACGAAGGCATCATTTTGCCCCTTGCGACGCCGGCAATATCCGGCGTGATGCATTCGATGTCTTCGATACCCCGTTGGCCCAGCCAATGGGCTGCCGTTTCATAGTCCGGGACGCCGCGGGCAGCGCGAAGCACGTCGAGGTTTTGCTGTTGGCCTGAAACCGTAGGTTCGGCTTTGGGTGCCGTCATGATCACACGGAACAAAATGGGCGCCGTGGGGCGCGGTCTGGACGAGAGCTTATGCGCGCCAAGCCTGCGACGCAAAGGCAATCGTTCCGGGCTGCGCGGACGGTCTTTGCTCACGTTGCGTTAACGCTCCCGGTGGTACCTCTTCCATTAACTTTGCAGGGGACGGTCCATGGATAATTCGACGTTGATGCAACGGATTCAGGGGGCTCAGCAGCGCCCGGATGCGCCCGCTGCCACGTCGGTGGCCGGGACGCCCGCGGCTATGCCCCGACACGGCGTGCCGCCTCAAGTGGCATCCCCGGCAGCACCTATGGCACCGGCACCGCGCCCAACCCACGGTCAGCCACACGGTGCGTTCCAAAGCGGACCCATGGGCGTACCACCGGGAATGCAAACTAACGTGTCGGCCACTCCCAAACCGCTATTGGCCATGCCAACCGCCGCGCAACAGGCACCGACTTCGACAACGCCACGCGCTGTTCACGGTTCGATGGCCGCCCCACCTGCCGCCGCGTACGCCCAGGGTGTGCAAGCGCCGGTTCACACTCCTCCCGCGTCCCAAGCGCCCTCCCCAAGTCCGCCGCCTATTCCCGCACAACCGCACGGGGCATCGGATGCACCTGGACCCCTGATGTCGTTTAGACCCCAGCCGCCGGAAGAAAAGAAGCCCGCCGAACAGCCCCAACGGCGCATGCGGCGGGAGGATCGACCGCAAGCCTTTGTCATCGCCTGTAATGGCAGCATGGCCGTGGTGCAGGGGGACACATCCTGCATCGACACCGTGACCGGCCTCACCTGGGCTGTCGGACGCATGCTGTCCATCGTCGTGGGCAAAAGCCGTATCGTTGGCATGATTTGTGACATCGACATGCCCAAGGGCGAGTTCTCCCCCGAAGGCAAATCCATGTTGCGCTTTGAAGTGGAGCTTCAGGGCGAAGTTCAGGAAAAGGATGACGGCTCGGTCAGTTTCCAAAAAGGCATCACCTCCTACCCCGGCGTTGGCTCCGTGGTGCACCAGATCCGTGCCGGCGATTTGTCAGCGATTTATGCCGCCACCGGTTTGTCCAATGCGGTCATCGGCTCGCTGAGTCAGGATGAATCCATCCCCGCCTATGTCGATGTGCCGGACATGCTGGCCAAGCACTTTGCCGTCCTCGGCTCCACGGGTTGCGGCAAGTCTGCGTCTGTCTCCCTCCTATTGCACGCTGCGCAGGAAATGGTGCCAGATCTGCGCACCATCATCCTTGACCCGCACAACGAATATTCGCGCGCGTTTCCAGATGCCAACACCATCGAGCAATCCAATCTGGATATGCCGTTTTGGATGCTGCAACTGGAAGAGTACACGGAGTGCTTGTTCCGCGGAAAACCCATCGTTCACGAAGAGGTGGATGCACTGCGGGAGTTTATTCCGGAGGCAAAAGCCAAATTTCGCTTGGGCGATGACAAATTGCGCACCCGTGCCGACAGCGTAGCCAGTGCGTTCACCGCCGATACGCCGGTGCCCTACCGCATGCAGGACTTGCTGGGCCTGATTGATGATGAAATGGGCATGCTGGACTCGCAGTATGATAAGCCCATTTTGAAAAGCCTGAAGGCCCGCATTAACGCCCATTGCAACGATGCCCGCTACGCGTTCATGTTTCGCCACCGCACGATTGAAGACATTGCCGCATGGGTGGTGGGCACATTTTTCAACCTGCCGGGGCAAAACACGCTGACCACCATCATTCAGATGGCCGGAATGCCAGCCGAAGTGGTGAATGCGGTTGCCTCTGTTCTGTGTCGTTTGGCGTTTGAACTGGCGATTGCAGCCAAGGGCAATCTGAAAATCCTGGTCGTGTGTGAAGAGGCCCACCGCTACGTACCATCGGGCAAAGACGCGTTTGAACCGACCCGCCGCGCCATCGCTCGCATCGCCAAGGAGGGCCGAAAATACGGATCCTTCATGGCGATTATTTCTCAACGACCCTCTGAGCTTGACCCCACGATCCTGTCCCAGTGCTCGACGGTGTTTTCCCTGCGCCTCACCAACGATTTTGACCAAGAAATTATCCGCAAGGCGATCTCGTCGTCATCGGCCAGCACCATCGCGTTTATCTCGTCGCTGGCAAACCGGGAGTGCATCGCCTTTGGTGAAGGCATGTCGACGCCCATGCGGATGCGGTTTCGCAAACTGCCCAAACAGTGGCTGCCCGGGGCGGAAGCCGATGTGTTTGGCAATTCAAGCCCCGTGCGGGATCTTGCATCAGCCCAGGCCGTGTTCAACCGTTGGCGAGCCGTGGGATAAATTATTTTTTGTAACCACCGCTGACATACGCCATCGCCGCCCCATATAGGCTTCATCGTAAATCACCGATGAAGGCATGGGCTATGAGCGACACGGCAGACACAAAAGACGAATACACACCCCCCAAGGTGTGGGTTTGGAATCAGGGAAACGGCGGCAAGTTCGCCAATATCAACCGCCCCATTTCCGGCGCGACCCACGAAAAAGACCTGCCCGTTGGTGAGCATCCGCTGCAACTCTATTCCCTTGCCACGCCCAACGGCGTGAAGGTGACGGTGATGTTGGAAGAGCTGCTGGCCGCTGGCCACGCGGACGCCGAGTACGACGCTTGGTTGATCAATATCGGCGAAGGGGATCAGTTTTCATCGGGCTTTGTGGACGCGAACCCCAATTCCAAAATCCCGGCTCTGATGGACCACAGCACGGAAACGCCAACACGGGTGTTTGAATCCGGTGCGATCCTCGTTTACCTCGCCGAAAAATTCGGCGCCTTCCTTCCCACAGAGGGAAAAGCACGGACAGAGACTCTCAACTGGCTGTTCTGGCAGATGGGTTCTGCGCCCTATCTCGGCGGCGGCTTTGGCCATTTCTACGCCTACGCGCCCTTTAAGATGGAATACCCCATCGACCGTTTTTCCATGGAGGTGAAACGGCAACTCCACGTCCTCGACACCCATTTGGCGGACAATGAATTCATGGCGGGGGACGAATACACCATCGCCGATATGGCCATTGCGCCCTGGTACGGCTCGGTGGTGATGGGCACGATTTATGGCGACTCCGCCACGTTCCTCTCCGTTCACGAGTATGAAAACCTGAAACGCTGGACCGAACAGATCATGGCCCGCGAACCCTACAAACGTGGCCGCATGGTCAACCGCGCCTTTGGCGACCCAGCCGAGCAGCTGCGCGAACGCCATGCCGCGAGCGATTTTGAAACGAAAACCCAGGACAAAATCGAGGCGGCGGAGGCTGCTGAGTAAGTCAAACCTCGCAACGCGTTATACGAAGGCCCGCCGCAATGTGAAGCGGGCCTTTTTCATGACCGCAAGGCGGGCAGGCCGACGCCGGTGGATTGAAAACCGCCATCAACCGCTATGGTTTGGCCGGTGACGTAGCTTGCCTTCTCACTGCACAAAAAGGCGATGACGTTGCCGATTTCCTCCTCGCTGCCATAGCGGTTGAGGGGGATCGCGTCGTGGTAGGCGTCGATGATCTCCTGCGTGTGAACCGCCATGGCAAGCTTGGTGCGCACGGGGCCGGGGGCGACGCAATTGGCCCGAATGCCGTGTTCGCCGAGTTCCACGGCTTGCTGTTCGGTCAATTGGATCACGGCTGCTTTTGACGTGCCATAGGCTACCCGCAGTGTGGAAGCGCGCAGGCCGGAGATGGAGGCGATGTTCACGATGGCGCCCTTGCGCCTTTTGAGCATGGGGGTAGCGGCTTGGGAGACGAGGAAAACGCCGTCGAGATTGGTTTCCATCACCCGCCGCCAGCGGGCAAAGTCGGTCTCTTCAATGACGCCAAAATCCGCAACCCCGGCATTGTTCACCAGCGCATCAAGACCGCCAAGGGCGGCTTGCGTTTCGCCCATCATGTTGGTGACCTGGTCGGGGTCTGAGACGTCATAAACCATGGGTATGGCGCTGTTGAGGCCCGCTGCGGCCTCCGCAAGCGGGTCACCATCCCTGTCCACCATGGCGACACGAAAACCATCGGCCATCAAAAGTTTTGATGTGGCCAGGCCAATGCCACGCGCCGCGCCTGTCACTATGGCTGTCTTGGCGACTTCTGTGTCCGCGTTGCCCATGCCCAATCTCCCAATAAAACTCACTGCCCGCTTTTGCCTGCAAACAAGCGCGATAAACACCGGCAAACCCGCTGGCCACAAATGTTACGCCGAAAGACACCAAAGCGGTCTTCGGTTTTAATTGGGCAACGGCACTTTTACCAATCTTATATTGCCAGGCTCCGGGGTTGGTTGCACTCTTCTTACTTCTTGGAAACGCCGGTTCGATCCACCTGCCATGACACTTGATACTCCCCCCGAAAGCGTAAGTTCGCCCGATGGAGAACCACCGGACGTGGAAAAGCTGATCGCAACCCTGTTTGAAAAGGGCTTTGCCGACCTCTTCGCCGATCCCGAAATCCGTTCCTATTGCTTGCGCGGCTTGAAAGGCGCGGGGTGTCCGCCGCCCACACACCATGTCGCGTTTTACTGCCTTACCAAACTCGTGTCAGGCACCGGTCGTTTTGGGGAACAGGCGCTGCGCAACCGACTGGTGCAGATCGCCAAAAAGTGGCCCAAAGTGCGGGCGTTTTTGAACCGTCTGGTCTCGATAGATGTTTCAAAAGAAAACGCCGTCGCTCTGAAAAAACAATTGCTGGCTGACATGGGCCGTGCGCCGACCGTGGAGGAGATGCAGGCCGACGAAACGCAGGCGCTGGAGGTGGTGATCGCGCTCCACAACCGCGAGATGATCTCCGGCCTTTCCGACGATATTCGCCAGCACTATTCCTATATCCGCGAGGAGTTGCAGGGTGTTTGCGACGCGATTGACGATGCGTTTGTCCGCTTCACCGACGTGATTCTGAAATGG
>JBCBCT010000088.1:0-12865 GCA_038530365.1 Pseudomonadota bacterium
ATGCGCAAGCGTCGTCACACCGGCCGCGGCGTCTCGGTGGGCACGTTTGAATTTCTGCAATGGTCGCTGTTTCAGCCGCTGCGCGCGTTTGGCTATGGCTTGAACACGCTGCGCGGCAAAGTCAGCCATACCAAACCATCGAACGGCGTGACCGCCCCCGGCAAAACGGCACCCCCTATTGCGCCTGCCCTCGATGATTTGGCCGGCGTGCCAAGACATGTCCCCGGTTCCGGTCCGGCGGTCCAGCCTGCGTCTTCCCCCGTCATGACGGCGGCAGCCCTGCACGAACGGCGGTAGCGCATCTGCGCGTCCTCCACACACGCCCAAACTGCGACTGTCATCCCCTTTTTGTTTTTGATGTGACGAATTTCGAGTGCCCCATGCATACTGCCTTAACGCCCCTTGAAAATTCAAAAACCGCCGGCAGTGGCGCACTGCGGCGCGGCCTGAACCGTCTTTTGGCCATGTCATTGGCAACCTCTGTCGGGTGTTCGGGGTTTGTCGTTCCAGCCCTTGCCGATAACGGCGACACGGCGCTTGAAGTGCTGCGCAGCATTGCCCGCACGCCCTCCCATGCCCGTTCCTTGCAGGTTAAATCGGACGCGTTGTTGGTCACCGGTTCCGTGGTACGCGCCCATGGCGCAGACCGCGTGCTGTATCACCTTCCGGCAAACCAACAGGGCCTGCGTCTTCATGGCGAGACGGCAAGCCTGCGCTGGCCTGTCTTTTTCGCGCAGGAACACCTGTCGGGAGACATCACCCTGCGTCTGGCCTACAAAAACGCCGTCTCCGTGATGCCGGAGGCGTCCAACATTGCCGTCGAAATCAATGGCGTCCTGATTGGAAAGCGCAGCATTCAATCGCCGGATCGCAGTCGCACCCTCCAGTTCAAGGTGCCCCCCCACGTTTTGGTGCCTGGCTATAATGCTGTGCGCGTCATGGCGCGCCAGCGGCACCGTGTGGACTGTTCCATCGGTGCAACCCACGAATTGTGGACCGACATCGACCCGGGAAAAACCGGCTTCGTGTTTAGTGCCGGAAACAGCGTGCTCAACGCGTTGTCCTCGCTTCCTGCTCTGGCGCGCAACAAGGGCGGGCAGGTGCGCCTTCGTTTGCTCGCCCCCAACGCTTCCGACACCGATCAGGTGCAACGCGTTATGCATTTGGCACAGCACGTGGCCGTCCACGCCAACTTTGAAAATGCCCATGTTGAAGTTGCCCCCAACCGGGGCACGGGTCCCGGCCTCGACGTTTTCACCGGTGATCTTGAAACGCTAAAGTCAATCGCGCCCGACTACGCAAAAGCGGTTCGGGATGTGGCAGGCGTGCAAATCCTATCTCGGGATGGCGACGAGCGCCTCGCTTTGATCGTCCTCCGCGACCCCAGCATGGCCAGCCGCCAGGGGTTTGAAACCGCCCTTGAGCGGATGTTTGCCCAGTCGCAATTGCGCGGAAGCAGCCAAGGCCTTCGTGCGGCCCAATTGGACAAAGGCGTGGCCATCGAAACGGGACAGCCCATCGCGTTTGAACGCTTTGGCCTCAAAAGCGAAGAGTTCGATGGGCGGCTCTACCGCCGTGGGATCAAGATCGATCTGCCGTCAGATTATTTCGCAGCCGATTACAACCAGGCCGAACTGAACCTGGCGACCGCCTACTCCGAAGGCCTGAGCCGGTCGAGCAAGTTCATCGTCCGCGTAAACGGTGTCACTGTCACCGGCTTTGCCATGGCCCGACCAGGCGGTCAGGTTCACCGCAATAAAATGCTGCGTCTGCCGTTGTCATCCTTCCGCCCCGGCGCAAATACGGTGGAATTTGAGGCTCGTTTGCCCAAAGCCAGTGACGCAAGCTGTGATCCGGCGGCGCAAATTCGCTCCAAGAAGCGGTTTGTCATTTCTGGCAAATCGACCATCCGTTTTCCAAGGCTGGCCCATCTGGCGCGCTTGCCGGACTTGGCGGGTACGGTGGGATCCGGATTTCCATACGTTATCAATGGCGTGGCGCAGCCCACCACCGTGTCGGTGCCGTCGCCCAGCTATGATGGCCTATCCGCAGTGGCAGGCTTTTCAACCCAGCTCGCGGTGCAAGCCAAAACACCGTTGAAGTTCGATCTCGAATACGGCCCGCTGCGCGTTGACGCCAAAAACGCAATTGTTGTTGGTGCCTATAACGATCTGTCGTCAAACTTACTGTCCCGTCTGGGCGGCATCGACAAGGGCGCGTTCCACACCGCATGGCACCGTCCGATGGACGGCGTGGGCCGCACATTTGCAGCCTACAACTTTGCCCGCGAGCCCCGCTCCACCATCAGAGATGTCGGCATCGACCGCACGACCACGGCGAGCGTCGCTCAAGCAAAAACGAACCCTGAGCGCGAGTTCCAGTCCAACGTCGCCACGCCCCTGACGCCTGAGCCCTTGCCCGTCCGCGGCAACAACGCCTTGAGCGCTTCAGAGCCCAAGCAGAAGGGCGATCTTTTCGACAATTGGACCCAGGGCGGGCGCACCGCAAAGCCGGCGGAAGAAAAAGGTATCGGCATCGGCGATCAGTTGTCGCAACTCATCGGCTCCGCGCTGGGCTTAACGAGCAAAAGCGGTCCCAAGACCAGCATCATCGCCAACACCCAGTCAGACCTGCTGTTGTCGCAATCCATGGCGCCGGGCAGTGACCGCGCCGTATGGACCGTGCTGACGGCCCAGAGTGATCAAGCTTTGCGCAGCGGCGTCGCGCTTCTCGCTCGCCCGGTCATCGCATCCCGGGTGTCGGGGGAAAGCTCCTCCATCAACGCCGTGGACCGCACCGTTACCTCCACCGTGATTGGACAAAACTACGTGCAGTTGCGCGGCTTTTCGCTGTCGAACGCCCATCTGATCGTCGCGGGTTGGTTTTCCAACAACCACTTCATTTTCAGCCTCTTGCTGCTGTTTGGAATATTGGGCGGTGGCATCATTTCCTCGCTGCTGTTGAAGCGCGTCGGCGTGAACGGTCGCCAAGGCAAAGCCCAGACCAGAGATGAGGCCAAGGATCAGGCCCATGATCACGCCAAGGATCAAGCCAAAGATCAAAACTGGGACGCGACACCTGTGACGGGAGGCAACCATGGCTAGAACTTGTGCAATTGCAAAGCGGGACCATGCCCTTCCAGGTTTGATGTGCAGCCTTGTTACCACGCTTTTTCTCGCGGTGTTTGTGGTCGTTGGCGCTGCGCCAGCCCACGCCCTAACGAGCCCGCTCCACGGTCAGCTGAAAGGGTCAGCCCTTTGGGAAAGCTATAAGGCCCGCTTTACAACGGCGGACGGGCGCGTCGTTGATAATGCCAACAAAAACATCAGCCATTCGGAAGGCCAGGGCTTTGCCATGATCGCAGCCGTGGCCGCCGATGATCCCGCCACGTTTTCCAAGCTGTGGACCTTTACAAAAACCCGTCTTGGCGTGCGCAAAGATGCACTGTTTGCATGGAAGTATCAGCCCAACCGCCTGTTTAAGGTCAAAGACAAAAACAACGCCACCGACGGTGATCTCATCATCGCCTGGGCTTTGTTGGAAGCGGCCCATGCCGGTTTTGGTCGTCAGTATTCGGCGGAAGCCAACGCCATTTTGCGCGATTTGAAAAAGCTGGTTCGCCGCGACAGTGCATTTGGTCTGTTTCTGCGCCCGGCCGCTTATGGTTTTTCTCCCGAACATCAAAAGGGGCGGGAGGTGATCAACCTGTCCTACTGGGTTTTTCCCGCCTTTGAGCGGATCGCGCGGTTGACCAACGATCCGTTCTGGCGCGCGCTTACGAAAAGCGGTGAGCGGTTGATCCAGGTCGCAAGCCAAAACGCCGCCGGTCTGCCCGCCGATTGGTCAGCGCTGAAACTGCATACCGGTCGGGTCGGCACAGCGCCCAACTTCGACAAGCGCTTCTCCTACAATGCCGTTCGTATCCCGCTCTATCTGGCGTGGAACGGTAAGGGTGACGCGTCGACACTCGCAACGTTTCGAACCAATTGGATGGGCCGCAGCCGCTCGCTCGCCCACATCGATGTGGATCGCAATCGCATCAAGGGCACGTTTAAGGACCGTGGCTACCATGCCATTGCCGCTTTGGTGAATTGTTCGCTCTCCGGCACCCGGTTCCCGGATCGTCTGCGTGCAAAACTCGACACCCTCTACTACCCCGCGAGCCTGCATCTGTTGTCGGTCATCGCCATCAAACAAAGGTATCCGCAATGCTGGTAGATCGCTCATCAGTGTACGGTCTGACAAACCGGTCTGTCCGCGTCCACGGTGCGGCCTCCCGCTGGGTGACACAACTGATGTGTGGTGTGGCGTGCGCGGCCTGGCTTGGCCCCGCGACCCCAGCCCACGCGTCGGATGGCAACCTCTCGTCCAGCCAAAACATGGCCAATACGCGCACGATGGCGTCCGTCGCGCCGCCCGCTTTGGACGCGTCCCACGCTAAGTTGGGGGGGCTGTCCAATGGGGCGCGTCCCGATATCTCTGCGTTGCGCTACTATGCCATTCGGGGCGAGCAGGACCGGGTGAATGCCGAAATTCGGCGTTTGAAAGCGCTCTATCCAGGCTGGAAACAACCCGCCAATATTTTTGCCGCCGAAGACGGGGTCGAGAAAGAGCTTTGGTCCCTTTATGCCAAGGGCAAATTTGACGAGGTCAAAGCGCGTATCGAAGCCTTGGGAAAGACTGTGGCCGGTTTTGAACCCTCGATGGATCTGGTTACCAAACTGGAACAGCGCGAAAACCGTGGCGACCTCGCCAAAGCCTGGACCGCCAAGGACTGGGACACCGTCATCGCCATGGCCAACGCCAACCCGGACCTTCTCCTTGGCGATGACGTGGAGGTGATCTGGTTCGTCGGGGAAGCCTACGCCCAAAAAGAGCGCCCAAACGATGCATATGATGCGTTTGCCGCGGCCCTTGCCGTCTCCAAAACGCCCCAAGAACGCAAGTCCACCATCGCCAAAGCTGCGCAGTTGTTGTCAACGGAGGCGAGCCTGCGCCTGATGGACAGCAACCCTGATTTAGGGTCTGACGCCAAGACCAAAGGCGAGGCGGGGGATGCCATCATGCGCGGCGCGCTGGCCCGCAGCGCGCAGCTGGGCCACGCCTTGCCCACAAGCCTAAGCGAGCGCTTGAAACAATTTGCAGCCCGCACGGTTGAGGCAAAGTCCTTTGGCGACAGTGTGTTGTTTGCATGGTCCCATTTCGGCCAAAGGGATTGGGCCGGGGCGGAGGCTTGGTTTGACCGCGCGCTTGCCTTTGGCCGGGCGTCGAATACCGAACCCGTTGCCATGGCGAAGGCACTGGAAGGCCGGATCATGGCCACCATGCGTTTGGGCAAAGCCAATGAAGCGGCCAAACTCGCGCGGGCCAATGCCAACGCGTCCAACGAGATTGCAGCGCTCTACATTTCAACCCACGCGCCGCTGTACCTAGCACAAAAGCCCAAGGCTTTGCCGAGTGCCGAATTGGCGTTTTTCGCGCGCCAAACCGTTGCTTTGTCGAGCGGTGAAGGGGCGGAGGCTCTGGCCTGGTATGCCTATAATTTGAAGCAGCCCAAAGTGGCATCGGCTTGGTTTTCCAAAGCGTTGGAGTGGGAAGAAACTGAAACGGCAGCTTTCGGTCTGACGCTGGCAGCCATGGCCGTAAAGGACAAAGCCTCCTTCCAATACCTGCAGTCCCGCTACGGTTCGACATACGCAAAGGTGGCTGCTCTAAAATTCCAAGCGCCCGCTCCCAAGCGTGCTCGACCGATCAAGCGTCGCACGCGCATTGCCTCTAGTCGGGGACGCTTGAGAGGGCAGATTGCGCGGGCCTACAACGCCAAACGGTATGTAAAATGTCTGCAAATGTCGCGCAAACTGCGGGCCTACGGACCGTTGGCCGGGCAGGACCAACAGATGCGCGGTTGGTGCCTGTTAAATGCCAAACGTCCTGCCGAAGCCGAAGGCGCGTTTGCAGCTGCCGTCCGTCTGGGCGGTAAAGGAAAGCGTGAAGCCGCCTACGGCCAAGCTCTCGCCGCCCTGCGCTCGGGTAAAACCAACGCAGCGCTGACGATTGCGGAGGCGAACGCGCTCACGGCCAAACAACGCCGAACGGTCAATGTTGAACTGCTGACCCAGCGCGCCCGTGCTGCCTTCAACAATCGAGACTATGCGGCCAGCGTCTTTGCGCTCAACGAACGTGCCAAGCTCGCGCGTGAAACCCGTGATCTCACGTTCATGCGGGGTTGGGCGCACATCCATGCTGGAGATTACGGCCGAGCCCGCGCGATTTTTGGCGTGCTCGACCAGCAATTGTCCACCCGCGAAACCGAGCGTGGTCTTGCCACGGCCAACCGGCGACTTGCCTATAACCCTTCCGCGAAAGACGACTAGTATGATCAAGGCTCTTCCAAACGCCGCCGCTCTTAGCGGATTGCTCATTCTTGCCGGTTGCAATCAGGCAGGCCTGCCGGATTTCACCACCACCAATTCGGTGTTCGCAGCCAACACATCGGCCGCGTATAAACACGTGCTGGCCGAACGCCGTCCGGTGGAGGAGGCGATGGTGCAGTTGCCCCAAAGTGCCGGAACGACTTTAGAAGTGATCCAGGGGCGATCCGGCAACGGCATAAAGCAACGCATCGTCTTAAAGGGTGACACCCGCACCCCGGGCCAGAACATGGTCGATGTGCGCATGGTCTCTCACCGCATTTGGCCCAAGGTGCGCAAAGACGACATGGGTGTTCACAGCACCAAATTGGCAGCCCTGCGGGCCAATATGCGCTCTGAGTTTCCCGGCATCACCATGGGGATTTCAAGCGTGCTTTCGACCAACCCCTACGGGCCGTTTGGTTACGCACTTGGCCGCACGTCGAGTGGTGTGCGCTGCCTTTACGGCTGGCAAAATGTGGCCGGTAAAGGTCGCGAACCCTGGGGCATTTTTACCAAACGCTCGCGGCGACCGGAACTTTCGGTGCGCGTTCGCCTGTGCCGCAGCGATGTGACCGACCGACAGTTGGTGGCGTTTATGCGCCAATTGCGCATCGATGCTGATCCGGCACGCATTACGCAACCCAGCGCGGTTTCATGGCGCGCTGGGCGGGGCCAGGACGTGCACGCGCTGACCGGCGTAAGCCGCCAGGGCTATATTTCTGAAAAGTCGGTGATGTCCTATCAGCCCGAAGGGCTTGTGCAGCGGAAAGTGGAACCAATCGCAACGCCTGCAAAAAGGGCAAAGCCTGTAGTGCGGAAGCCCGCGCGCAGTCAAACACGCACAACGGCGCGAAAGCCTCGGGTGGTGCGTAAGGTGAGAAAGCCTGCGGTTCGCCAGGTGAGACGCCGTGCTGTGGCCGTACCAACGCCGACGCAGGCCGCGAGCATCAAATCCTTGGCCGCAAAGGCGGGACCACCAACCACCGCATCTGCACTGCCCGTGCCGGGTGGCGTGGCCGCGTCGATCTCTGCCACGGTGCCTGCGGTACCAGCTGTCGCACCGCCAGAGACCAGCTTGATCGTGTTGCCAAGGGCCGCAGGCCACGCGGCTGCGTCCACCGAACCACGCATCGGCAGCCACCCGCGAGAAAAAGCGCATCAAGCGACCGCGAACACCGTGCCGTCTGTTCCCAAGGTTTCCGCGCTGACACGCCCCAAGGCGCCCGCGTCGAACTCCGCGTCACCAAAGGGCCCGGCGTCTTCAGCCTTGGTGCTGCCGTTGCCGACGGAGGTGAACAGCGCGGACTAATAAACCTACAAAGATCGCATGTGTTTTGCTGGGGAGCGGAACACATGCATAAAGGCCCCGGCGGTATGGGAGTTCGTTTGTCCTCAGCAAACGAACGTGGTGCAAGGAAACCGCCGGGGCCCCTTCTTTCGCACAGACCGTCACCGCATCGCCCGCCCACGCACCTTTCCAGCACACCCCTTGCGGACCAAAGCCCCTTGCTTTAACGACCCGTCGATTGGCCGCGCAACCGGCCACCAGTGTTGGGTTTTGAGCAGGCAGCGTGGCATGATCCGGGTTGAGAACGTCTCAAAGAGTTTTGGGGGTTTGCGCGCCGTTGATCACGCGACGCTGGAGGTAAAAACCGGCAGCATTACCGGCCTCGTGGGCCCCAACGGCGCGGGCAAGACTACGCTTTTCAACATGATCGCCGGACTGTTTGCGCCAACCGACGGCAAAATCCTCCTCGACGGTGAGGACATCACCGGCCTTCCACCGCACCAGCTTTTCACCAAAGGCCTGTTGCGCACCTTCCAGATTGCCCATGAGTTTTCATCCCTCACGGTCCGCGAGAACCTCATGATGGTGCCCGATGGGCAGTTGGGCGAGAGGCTGATCAACACCTGGTTTCGCCGCGGTGCTGTTGCGCGCCAGGAGGCCGAAGTCCGCGACCGTGCCGATGACGTCATTTCGTTCCTGAAACTCGGCCATCTTGCCCACGAACGGGCGGGCAACCTGTCCGGTGGCCAAAAGAAGCTGTTGGAGCTCGGCCGCACCATGATGGTGGATGCAAAGGTCGTGCTCCTTGATGAGGTCGGGGCGGGCGTCAACCGCACCTTGTTGGGCGAGATCGGTGACGCAATCCTGCGTTTGAACGAAGAGCGCGGCTACACATTTTGCATGATCGAACACGACATGGATTTCATCGCCCGCCTCTGCGATCCGGTTATTGTCATGGCGGAGGGCAGCGTGTTGGCCACGGGTACGGCGGCAGACATTCGCAGTGATGAGGCTGTTATCGAAGCCTATCTCGGACGGGGTCTGAAAAACCGCAAGCCAGCTCAAAAAGAAGACGCCTGATGTATCTGGAGGCAAGCAATCTGACCGGTGGTTACGGCGGCGCAGACATTTTGCGCGCCTGCTCGCTGGGCGTTGAAAAGGGCGAAATCGCGGTGATCGTTGGCCCGAACGGGGCCGGAAAATCCACGGCCATGAAAGCCCTCTTGGGCATGTTGACCATCCGCGAAGGGTCCGTGACCCTCGGCGGCAAAGACATCACCCAGCTGTCGCCCCAAGCGCGCATTGCGAAGGGCATCGCCTTTGTGCCCCAAACTCAAAACGTGTTTACCGGTATGACCGTGGAAGAAAACCTCGAAATGGGGGCCTTTCTGCGCACCGATGATTTTTCCAAAACCATCGACGAAATCTACGGCCTCTTCCCGATTTTGGGAGAAAAGCGCCGGCAACTTGCTGGCGAACTTTCCGGTGGCCAACGCCAACAAGTGGCCGTGGGCCGCGCCATGATGACCAAGCCCGACGTCTTGATGCTGGACGAACCCACCGCCGGCGTGTCCCCCATCGTCATGGATGAATTGTTCGACCGGATCCTCGAAATTCGTGAAACCGGCGTCGCGGTTCTCATGGTGGAACAAAACGCCCGACAAGCCTTGGAAATTGCCGACCGGGGCTACGTTCTGGTGACGGGCGAAAACCGATACACCGACACTGGCGAAGCGCTGCTTGCGGACCCCGACGTGCGCCGTTCCTTCTTGGGTGGTTAGGAAAAGATCATGGATGTTCTGAACGCCCTGGTTCTGTTTGCAAACTTCGTCTTTGTGCCGGGCCTCGCCTATGGCGCGCAACTGGCCTTGGGCGCGCTGGGCATCACATTGATCTACGGCATTTTGCGGTTTGCAAACTTCGCCCACGGCGACACCATGGCCTTTGGAACGATGGTGGTCATCTTGATCACCTGGCTGTTCCAATCCTGGGGCGTCAATCTCGGCCCGCTGCCCACCGCGCTTCTCGCCGTACCCTTCGGCATCGCAGCGACTGCCCTTTTGGTGATCGGCACGGACAAATTGGTCTACGCCCATTACCGTCAGATCAAGGCTGTGCCCATTCGTCTGGTCATGGCTTCGGTGGGCGTGATGTTCATCATGAACGGGCTGGTGCGTTTCATCATTGGCCCCGACGACCAGCGCTTTGCCGATGGCGAACGCTTTCTCATCCGCGCTCGCGAATTCAAAGAGATGACCGGGCTCGATGAAGGGCTGGCCATTCGCTCGTCTCAGGTGCTGACGGTGGTGATCGCAGTCTTGCTGGTGGCCGCACTGTTTTGGTTTTTGAACCGCACCCGAACCGGAAAATCCATGCGGGCATTTTCCGACAACGAAGATCTGGCCCTCCTATCGGGCATTTCGCCAGCAAAAATCGTGACCGTGACGTGGATCATCGCAGCTGGCCTCGCCACCATGGCGGGGGTGCTTTACGGCCTCGATAAGAGTTTCAAGCCCTTCACCTATTTCCAGCTGCTGCTGCCGATGTTCGCCGCCGCCATTGTCGGCGGGGTGGGGCACCCGGTGGGCGCAATCCTGGGCGGGTTTGTGGTGGCGTTTTCTGAAGTCACGGTCACCTACGCCTACCGCAAGTTCATCACATATCTCGCGCCGGAAGGCTTTGAACCGTCCGGCCTGATGCAGCTTTTGTCGACAGATTATAAATTTGCCGTGTCGTTCATCATCCTGGTTGTGGTGCTCCTGGTGCGGCCCACCGGCATATTGAAGGGGAAAGTGCTGTGACCGTATCCGCTCCCAACCCTGCTTCAAGCCCCACCTCAGGATTGGCCATAGATGGCATGTCGAACACCTCCCGCGCTACCATCGGTTTCTTCGTCTTCTTCGCCATGATCGCGCTGGTCGGCTTCGTGTTTTCGTGGAACGTCGCCCTGTCGATCCTGAACCTCTGCCTCATCTCCGCAGTCATGGCGCTGGGTGTGAACATCCAGTGGGGTTATGCGGGCCTCTTTAACGTCGGGATCATGGGCTTTGCTGCCCTTGGCGGGGCCGCCGCTGTTCTGACATCCAAGGCACCCGTTGGGGACGCGTGGGCCGCTGGCGGTTTTAATCTGTTGGGCGCGCTGCTGGTTGCTGTTTTGGTGGTGGGGGCTGTGCTTTTGCTCCTGCGCGCCATGGTGAAAAGTCGCCTGCGCAGTCTTCTTCTCGTTGTTGTGGTCATCGGCGGCTACTTTGCTGTCCGCGCCTTCTACGACCCTGCCGTCCAAGCCATTGAGGCGGTAGACCCGGCGGCCACGGGCTATCTCGGCGGGGCAGGGCTCCCGATCATTTTTTCATGGGCCGTTGGTGGCGTCTTCGCAGCGCTTGCAGCCTGGTTGATCGGCAAGGTCGCCCTCGGCCTGCGCTCAGACTATCTCGCCATCGCCACCCTGGGCATCGCAGAAATCGTCATCGCCATCATGAAGAACGAGGATTGGCTCACCCGCGGCGTCAAAAACGTGACGGCACTGCCAAGGCCAGTTCCGTTTGAATTGCAACTGCAGGACTCGCCAAACTTCATCGCTTGGGTGGAATGGTTCTATTCCAGCGCCTTGGCCCCCTTGAGCGGAGAGGCGCGGGCGGACGCTCTGCGGGAATTTGTGGTCACCGGCTCCTCTATATTCGTAAAGCTCTGCTACGCTGGTTTGTTTTCAGCCGTCTTGATCACGATCTTGCTGTTGTGTGTTTTGGCCCTTGCATCCCCCTGGGGTCGGATGGTGCGCGCCATCCGCGACAACGAAGTGTCGGCCGCCGCCATGGGCAAAGACGTGACCCGCCGCCACCTGCAAATTTTCATTCTAGGTTCTGCCGTCGTCGGCATCGCCGGGGCGATGCTGACCACCCTCGATGGTCTGTTCACGCCCACATCCTACCAGCCGCTGCGCTTTACCTTCCTCATCTGGGTTATGGTGATCGTCGGCGGCGCAGGGAACAATCTGGGTGCTGTACTGGGCGCTTTCATCGTTTGGTTTATCTGGACGCAAGCGGAACCGGCGGGAAATTGGCTCATGGCTGTGCTCACATCCGGCTTTGATGAAAGCAGCGAAATCCGCCGTCATCTCATGAACAGCGCCCAGCACATGCGCCTTGTCATCATGGGAGCCGTTATGCTTCTGGTCATGCGTTTCAGTCCTGGCGGGATATTGCCGGAACGGGCGCCGAAACCCCGTTAGGCACGTTGGCGTTTCTGGCTGTTTTGTGCCGTTTTTGGCGAGTATCGGTTGCCTCCACCTTGAAAAAAGAGCAATTTGCGGTCACTTCGCAGGGGTAGATAAGCGCAACATGCGGTCGCTAAAGCTGCGACGAAGAATTGACGACGAACGGTACGGGGTGCGCCTCGGCGGGTTCAAAATTCAAAAAAATCTCGGGAGACTAATATGAAAAAACTGCTTCTCGCTTCCACCATGCTGGCTGGCTTGACCGGCGCTGCTTTTGCAGATGGTCACGAAGTGAAAATGGGCGTGATCCTCGGCTTCACCGGACCCATTGAATCGCTCACCCCCAACATGGCCGCCGCCGCTGAACTGGCCATGAAAGAAGCCTCCGATTCCGGCAAGCTGTTTGAGGGTAAGACCATTGTTCCCGTCCGCGGCGACTCCACCTGCACCGATTCCGGCGCAGCCGTCACCGCCGCTGAGCGCTTGGTCAACACCGACAAAGTGGCCGCAATTTTTGGCGCTGACTGTTCCGGTGTCACCACCGCTATCGTGAACCAGGTCGCAACGCCAAACGGTGTGGTGTCCATCTCGCCATCCGCAACATCGCCGGCGCTCACGTCCATCGAAGACAAGGGCTACTTCTTCCGCACCGCACCGTCGGACGCCCGCCAGGGTCAGGTGCTGGCTGATGTGTTGAAAGAGCGCGGCATCATGAAAGTCGCTGTGACCTTCACCAACAATGACTACGGCAAAGGCCTGGCAGATTCCTTCGCCAGCGCGTTCAAAGCCGTTGGCGGAGAGATCGCAATCAGCGCCGCCCACGAAGACGGTAAAGCGGACTACTCCGCCGAAGTCGGCGCTCTGGCAGCCGCGGGCGCGGACCATTTGGCCGTGTTCGGCTATGTCGACCAAGGGGGGCGTGGCATCATCCAGACCTCACTCGACACCGGC
>JBCBCT010000089.1:0-8515 GCA_038530365.1 Pseudomonadota bacterium
ATTGGTTGGGATCACGAACAGACGCACGCGGCTGCGGTCGCTGCTGATGACTTCAGCGTTGTGACGGTTGCGTGTGGCGTCGAGTTCCAGACCGAGAAACGTCATGTTTTGGCAAACGCGCTGGCGGATCTGGAAGGCATTTTCACCAATTCCGCCGGTGAACACCACGGCATCCAGACCACCCAGAATTGCGGTCATGGCTCCGATTTCCCTGCGAATACGGGTAACATAGTAGTCCAGGGCTTCTGCGGCGGCGGGGCTTTGGGAAACGAGCAAGCGGCGCATGTCGCTGGTTTCGCCAGATAAGCCGAGAAGCCCGGATTCGCGGTAGAGCATCTGTTCGATTTGTGCCGCATCCATGGACAATTGATCCATCAGATACAGAACCACACCGGGGTCAAGCTGGCCGCAGCGCGTGCCCATGGGCAGGCCATCCAGGGCGGAAAACCCCATGGTGGAGCCAACGGACTGCCCATCCCGGATCGCACACATGCTTGCGCCGTTTCCAAGATGCGCCACGATGACATTGCCGTCTTGATAAAGCGGCGCGATCTGGTCGAGGCGTTGCGAGATGTATTCATACGACAGCCCATGAAACCCAAAGCGGCGCACACCTTGATCGTAGAGCTTGCGGGGCAGGGCAAATGTGTCGTTCACCCACGGATGGGTGCGGTGGAAAGCGGTATCAAAGCAGCCGATTTGCGGCACCGTTGGAAACATGGCCCGCGCGGCATAAACCCCGGCTAAATTGTGCGGCTGGTGCAGCGGGGCAAAGGGTGTGAGGGCGTCGAGCGAAGCCATCGCCGTATCATCGAGGATGACAGGACCGGCAAAATCAACGCCCCCATGGACGATGCGATGGCCCACTGCCACGACGCTTGGGCGTGGACGGGTCTCATCGAGTGCACGCAGGATGATTTTTAACGCCGCGCCAGGGTCCGGCGCATCGTCTTCCGCGATGTCCGTGTCCGTCATCACCGTGCCGTCGGCTCGTTTGACCTTGAGGTGCGCATCTGTGCCAATGCCGTCCAACTGTCCGGTCAACAGCGGACGCGGCGCAGCTTCTGCAGTAAACAGCGCAAATTTTACCGACGATGATCCCGCGTTGAGGGTGAGAATCGCATCGTTTGCGGACGGGTCGGCCATGTCTGATGTTTCTTGTTTTTTGAGCAAATCGATCAACAAGGGCTGGCAGCGCGAGCCCGTTGGGCAAGCGTTGCACGAAGACGATCCTATTCAAAGCAAACAGTCAAAACCGATGAGGCTCTTGGGAGCGCGCGCTATGCGTCCCGTGGGCGCTCGATTTTGGCCAGTCGAGCGTAATCTCGATAAAGCGACTTCACCGTAGCCGTGCCACCGACGCTGGCGGAGGCTGCGTGGACGGCTTCTTGCAATTCCACCCGCGGCGTAACGTGAAACTTGCCAAGCCACCGGTGCAAGCCCGCCCTGAACCAACGGGGAAGCTGCTCTTGCTGTCCAAAATCCACGATGTGGAGTGTCCCACCGGGGGCCAGCACGTCCACGGCCTGATGAATGGCGCCGCGCCAGTCCGGGATCATGGAGAGTCCGTAGGAGATGAAAATGTGGTCGAAGGACTGTTGGTCAAACAACATCACCGGGTCGAAGCGGCAGGCGTCCCCCAGTCGAAGGCTGACGTGACCGGTCGCGATGTCCTGTGCCAGGGTCTGTTCCGCTGATTTTAGCATCTCTGCGGAAATATCGAGGCCCGCCATTTTTACTTGGGGGTAAAGCCCACGGGCCCGCGCAAGATTTCGGCCCGTGCCGCAGGCGATTTCCAGCACCGTCTCGCCAGGCTGAGGGGCAAGGTCTGTGAGCAGACGATCACGCCCGAGGAGATAGTATTTCCGCGTTAAATCGTAGATGTGGCGCTGCTTGCGGTACACGCCATCCATCAACGCGCCATGCGGTTCGACTTGCGTGTTGTTTGGCGCTGCTGCTTGGGAGATCTGGCCGGAGGATGGTGGTTTCACAGCGTCTCACCTCAAGCGTTCAAGGTGTAAAGATGGGTCGCCCCGTAAATCGCCGACCGGTCCATGGCCGTCAGTGTCCGTGATCGCTCGTCCCGATACGTCCAACGGTTCAACAGGCTGGCGTCCACGCGTCCGGGCAAGATTGTGTCGAGACCGGCAGTGCGAAACAAAACCTTTGCGTTGGGGCTCGCCGCGCGGGTGACCTGTGCCCAAAGCGCGTTCAATTGCCCATCGTCCATCCAGTCCTGCGCATCCAGCAGCACGAAATGATCGACACTGCCTGCCGGCTGTTCAGCAAGAACGTCTGTGAGTGATCGGTTGAGGGTGGTGATCCGATCCGCCCGCGCTTTGATGGTGTCGAAATGTTGCGCCATGAGATATGGCGGCAACGAACCCTTGGGCCCTTCGTAGCGGCGCGCGAAAGCCTGCCAGGCGAAGTAATTGTCGCTCAGCCGAAAATCGCACATCAGCTTGCGCAACCGCTCCCGCAGCACTGCCTGCATGTCACCGTCCGCTGCGCCCGCAAGCGCTTCATATTGCTGGGGCGGGATCCCCAATCCGACGAGCGAGGCGCGGTTGTTGATGATCTTGCGAACGATTTTGCGGTCGATCAAAGGCGCGATCTGATTGTCAAAAAACGCCTTTTGATCCTCAAGCGTTTTTGCGTCCATGATATCTTCTATGCGCACCCCAAACAGCCGAGCCAGCCGGTGTGCGCTGCCGATGAACCAGCCCAGTAAGCCGTATCGGTAAAATCCCCGTTCAAAGAGGTCGATGCGCCGCCTTCCGATGAGCCACGCGGTCGTGCCCTTGCGGGCTTCCCAATAGCGACGATGACCCGCATCGATGTGCGGCAACACGGAAGAGCGCAACAGCGCCGCTGTGCCCGCAGCATTGGCAGCCCCAAACACTTGATAAAACGCAGCGTGGTCTTTGAGCCGTTGGCTCGCGGCTTTTTTCAGTTCCAGCAGTGCGATGTGGGCCGGTGAAAGATCAACGGCCAAAATGCGTCCGGGATCCGCCGTGAGATATGACATCACATTGCAGCCGCCAGAAGCGATGCACACCATGGTGTCCCCCGACTTGATCTCAAGCCCTGCAAGATCAGCCACCGGATCTTCCCAGATTTGCGGATAGACCATCCCGGTAAACGCCGAGGAAAACAGCCGCTCAACAAATCCGGCTCGGCTGAGCGCCTTGTTTTGATGAACGGCTTGGCCAAGCTGTTCACGAACGGCGGTTTTGGAAGAAGACATGGGACGGACGAACCTTTGTCCAGTTGGATGCAACCGGTCGTCAGTCCGGGATTCCTGTGTCAGGTCCATGACACCCCATGAAAGGCAGTGATTCCCCATCACACGCAATGACACTCTGTAGCGCTCAACACGGCACAGCGCTTTCACGCATTTTCAAACGGCAAAGAAAAACGCCCCACCGAATGGCGGGGCGTCTGGGGATGCAAATTTGTGTTGAAAGGCTTATTCGCCGTAAAAGCAGCGGTTGGCCACGTAAGAAGAGGCACCGCGGTTTTGATATTGGCGTTTCCAACGGTTGGCTTGCGAGCGCGTGCCGGGGCCGGTGCCGACGGCCCACCAGCCTTGGCCGGCGTTTGGGCTGTTAGAGGCGTCTACACTCCAAGCAAAGCCTCCCAAACGGTTGGCGCGTCGCTGCGCGGTGCTGCGGCTTTTATAAGCACCGGCAAAGGCGAACCAGCCGCAGCTTGATGCGGCTTCCGCAGGCGTTGAAGTCACGGCAGATGTTGTCGTGAAGGCCGCACCGAAAATCAGCACAGCAAAGGCTGCGGCGGCGGAGGTTTTGGCGATTGTGTTTGCAAGTTTGGTCATTGGGTATCCCTCATTCCTGATCGGTCGGTACCAGCGTGCTGGCGTTGACAGTGTTGTGCCACAAAGCCCGCAAGGCAACTGTGCGGTCTGGCACAAGGCGCTAAATCTTCGTGGCGCCCAGCATCAAAAAGTTGCTCAATAAAGAAGAGCCCCATCGCGACCCATGGTCGGACGGGGCTTGGGCGAGGCTCTAATGGGGCTCGATTGGGGAGATATCTCAGCCCCAAATGAACCGTTCCCTGTTGAAAAGACTAAGCTGCCGAGAAGCTTAGAAGAAACAACGTTTGGCAACGTAGGCATCGTGAACACCTTGCCAGCGCCAGTTGTTCGCTGCGCTCTTTGCTGCCCAGCGGTTCACCGGGCCGTAGGACACAACCCAATATCCTTGGCCGGCATTAGGGCTGTTGGAGCGGTCGAGGTCGCGAATGGCGGCCCCAAGGCGAACGGCCTGGGCTTTGGCGTTCGAATAATTTTGATAGGCCCCGCCAAACGCATAGTAGCCGCATTGGCTGTGGCCACCGGCTTCCGCCGGTGCAGCGTTGGCAAGCGTGACAGCGGCAAAGGCAGCGGCGGTAAGTGTTTTGAAAGTCGTCATGATCGGTCTCCTCAGGGTGCTGGACTGTGCAAGTTGAACCGACGGTGTGGGGAATGGGATGTCGTCGGCTGTGAGGAGACTATGGCCGGGCGCGCTTGAACGGCGTCTGAAACGGTCCTTCAGGTTTTGTTCATTTTTGAAATCAGTGTGCGAAAGCGCACATTCTCCGGCGTGGCCCAGATAAGTCTAAAGTAGCCGGGGGTCCTTAGGCGTAAGCGTAGCTGCCCCCGCGCTCCAAACCCCGTTGATAAGCCGGACGGGCGTGCACCCACTCCACAAATGCCGCGAGCTTGGGAAGTTCGGCTCCTCGTTTTTGCCGCATCGCGATTTCCGCCGGAAAGGACATCATAATGTCCGCCGCTGACAAATCATCGAGAACAAAGTGCCCGGACGGGCGTATCATCGTCTCCATATAAGAGAAGTGGCTGGCAAGCTGTTCCTGAATCCGCGGCTGAAGCGGCGCACCAGCCTCGCCCAAGCGTCCGGTGTAAAGCCCAAGCAGGATCGGCGTCATCGCGGACCCCTCTGCAAAATGCATCAGCTCCAGATGGGTGATGTGCGCTTCGCTCTGGCTGTCGGGGATCATATTGGGGGCATAGCGGCCGCAGAGAACCTCGACGATTGCCGCAGATTCGCTGATCAAGCGCCCGTCCACTTCCACCATGGGAGATTTGCCCAGGGGGTGCGCTGCTTTCAGGGCAGGGGGCGCAAGGCTCGTTTTGGCGTCCCGCTGGTGGTGCTCGATGGTGTACGCCACGCCCAATTCCTCCAGCAGCCAAAGAATGCGCTGGGAACGGGAGTTGTTGAGATGGTGTAGAAGGATCATCGAAACGGTTCCAAATAGGCATGCGGCGAGAAGCGGCCATGCGCCGTGAAAATGAGAAAGCGATAGTGCTTGATCGCACAATCCTTTTCCAATATCCACGGCGGCGGACAGGTGGCCGAGTGGTCGAAGGCGCGCCCCTGCTAAGGGCGTAGGCGGGGAACCGTCTCGAGGGTTCGAATCCCTTCCTGTCCGCCATTTTTGATCTTACGCTTTCGATCTCACGGCATTCGCTTCGCTCAGGCCTCCGATGGGGCGGTCTGCTAGACCGGCTCGCTTTTCGCTCGCTCTGGCTCGAGTTTGGAGTGACGAAGAAATCCTTCACCATTTCCGATGCCACACCATTCGCTTCGCTCTTCTATCTCGATTTGCGCACGCCGTAGCAGCGCGATTTTACCTTACAGGGCTGCTCGGTGTTTGAGCCAACGTGGTTCCCGATCTGGTGGCCTATATAGAAGAGGACAGTGTGAAACTACTTTTGGCCGCCACATACCCTCCCCATCAATGGCCCCAAGCTCAGCGCGCTTTCATTGAAAAAGCCCACATGGGCAAAATTGCCGTGACCATGTCCGGTTGATCTGCCTTGAAGCGATCGCGTCGCGGCTACGGTGTTCTTACTCCGGCAAAAAAGCGCGAAAGCCAAAAAGCCTTTCATCAGCAGTATCGATAGAGAATCGACAATTCCCTGCGTTTGCCGAGCCGATTCTGCCGTCAAACCCAGATATTGGACCGAATGCTCACGCCAATTTACGGATTGTTAACAAGTGAACGGCCCGCGTGAGCCAAAAACGTGGTTTTTATGCAACAAGCATTTTTGGAAGCCTGCACAGCCCAGCAAATGCCTTTCAGCAGCATTGCGTTCCCGGTGGCCACGAGTAGGTTCTGCTCAGGGATAGGGCGCGGATGTGTCTGAACCCATCAACGGGCTAAGCCCTATCTCAAATGGTTCTTACTGGAGATCAACCAAATGAAACTCAAAGCTCTTCTTTTGGGTTCCGCAGCTGCAATGATCGCAGTGTCCGGCGCACAAGCTGCCGACGCTGTTGTTGCCGAGCCGGAGCCAATGGAATTCGTTAAAGTCTGCGACACCTACGGCGCTGGCTTCTTCTTCATCCCAGGCACCGAAACCTGCCTGCGCATCAGCGGTTATGTTCGTGTTGAATACATCTACACCGACAATGACGGTTCGGACTCTTACGACTGGCGTTACCGTACGCGCTTGAACTTCGACGCGCGGAACGAAACCGATTACGGGACACTGCGCTCGCAGATCCGCCTTCAGGCTGACGGCAACGGCGGTTCTTCCGGCCCGCTGAACACTGTCACCGATTCCAATGGCGACACGCACTCCTTCGGCGATGCTCGGGTGGGTATCGACCGCGCATTGATCAGCCTCGGCGGCCTGCGTCTCGGTTATTCCGACTCCTACGTCACCACTCTGCACGGCTACGGTCTGCCCGTCGCCATCTATGATGGTAACTACAACTACGACCAAGCCATCTTCCTGGACTACACCTACTCCGCTAACGGTTTCTCCGCTACAGTCGGTGTTCAGGACAGCACCGGTGCCGACGCTGGCGCTCCTGACCTCTATGCAGGTGCATCTTACGGCGGTTCCTGGGGTGTTGTGGCTGCAAGCTTGATCTACGACAACTCCGCTGACGAAGTGGCATACAAAGTGTCAGCTCAGCTGAACTTGATCGAAAACCTGACTGTCAAAGCCTGGTACATGGCTGACGATGGTACGACTCAGTACGTCGACTTCGGCGACTACGGCTGGGGCGTTGGCGCGTCTTACACGTTTGACGACGTGACTGTGTACGCTGGTTACACCGACGGTGATGCAGCCTCCGGCGCTGAGTACGGCGTTGTTGGTCTGAACTGGAACGTTGCGACTGGCCTGCGCGTGCAGCCAGAAGTTCGCTTCTTCACCGACGATCTGGACCGCACCGACTACCGTCTGCGCGTGGTTCGCTCTTTCTAATCAGCATCAGCTGATCTGAAATGAGGGCCTGCCGGGAAACCGGCGGGCCCTTTTTGCTTTGTGTGTTTATATCCAAAATTAGAGTGCGCTCTGGCCAGTCCAATTTCGCTCTCGCTCTGATCTGCGTTCGAAAGCCAAGCAGGCTGGGCTGAGGTGAACGGCTTTCGCTCGCACCAAGCCCCGCGCCAAGCCCGGCACTAAGCCATAAGGGCAGCTGTTCAATACCTGTTTCGACAGGTCTCGAATTGAAAGACTGGCGTGGCGATAGATCTTTCCCGGCCCGAAAACAGTTCATACCGCTCCGAAGCCAGATTTCGGTTTGAAATTTTCAACACCGCTTGATCTTTGGTTCACGTTAAGTAAGACTTTGGTAATAATTTCAAGCGTCGCGTGGGGATGTGGCTGCAGCGCTTACAATTTGAGTGCCGGTTGCACAGGTGGATGGAATTGCCCGGTCCACCAAAAAACACTCCACTGACAATCGTTGAATTCTCGTGCCGTTGGCCCCGTGCGCCAACATCGCGGAACCATCAAAGTGGAGCTGCCCCATGTGCCATTGGAAAAAATGGATCTGGCCCGGATTTCTGACCATAGCCATTCTATCGGCGCTCGCAGTCTGGTGGAAAGCCGCCGATATCCAAACGGATCTGAAGGCCAAAGCGGAAGCGGCACTCCAGGCACAAGGGCAGGGATGGGCGACAGTCACGATGGATGGACGCGACGCGACCGTGTCCGGGGCAGCGCCCAATGAGGCGTCACAAGGAACAGCGCAGACAGTCGCCGATGGTGCCTATGACGTCCGCATCGTGGCCGATGCCTCGACGCTCATTCCGTCCCAAAGCCCTTACCGTCTGTCCGCCAAGCGTGACGGAAACACCATTGAAATCAATGGATTTGTTCCCGACGAGACAACGCGCGCGGGTGTGATAGCGGCGGCTGAGGCGGCTGTGCCGGGGGCTACGATTGAAGACAAAACGGTGCTGGCAAGAGGCGCTCCTGCGGGCTTGCTAGCGACCAGTGGGTTTGGCTTGGCGCAATTGTCGGGCCTCACCAATGGCGAAATGAACCTGGAAGATTCAGCTCTTTCTGTGTCGGGTACGGCGTCGGATCGTGCGTCCTACGATGCCGTTAATGCTGCCCTCGACGGCGCGTTGCCCGGCGATGCAACCCTCGCTTTGAAGAACATCATACCACCGGTTCAAACGCCCTATGCTTGGGGTGCCCGTTATGATGGCAACCAGGTCCGTTTGACCGGCTCGGTTCCTTCCCAAGAAGTGA
>JBCBCT010000089.1:8615-12786 GCA_038530365.1 Pseudomonadota bacterium
TGACGGATGAACAGGTTTTGTCCAGCGGTGCCCCAGATGCGTTTAGCGAAGGTGGTAGCTTCGCCTTGCGCCAACTCAGTCGGTTCACGAGCGGCGAGGTTTCGCTGACCGACCAGAACTTAAACGTCTCCGGTGTCGCAAAGACGGCCAATGATTATCGCCTGGCCACGGCTGCTGTCTCTGGCGCGTTGCCGGCAGGTCTGGCCTTGGCTGCGTCGGACATCAAGCCGGCAACGATTGCCCCTTACACGTGGCGTGCCGACTATAACGGTACGAAGGTGGCTCTGTCAGGTTTTGTGCCCAACGATGCGGCCCGCACATCCATCTTGGATCAAACGAAAGCTGCGTTGCCGTCTGCTCAGGTTGAGGATTTGATGCAGATCGCTGCGGGGGCAGGCGACAACTTCACAGATCAGACCAACGAGGCCTTGGCGCAGTTGCCCCGCTTCACCAACGGTTACGTTGCCCTAAACGATAACAACTTGACGGTTGAAGGCGTGGCCTCCGGTTCCGACGCATTTAGCGCGGCACAAACGGCTTTGGGTGCTCTTGGCTCGGGCCTTGTCTTGGAAAGCTCCAGCATCGTGCCGCCCAACATTTCCCCCTACACATGGTCCGCAGACTTGGCCCCCGGAGCGGTCACGTTGGGTGGTTTCGTGCCGTCCTCCGATGCCCGAAGCACAATTCTGGACCAGACGAAGGTTGCTCTCCCAGGTGTGACGGTCAACGACAACATGAAAATTGCGGGCGGCGCGCCCGCCGGGTTCACCGACAAAACAGCCTACGCGTTGGCGCAATTGCCAAGCCTCGTTTCCGGGCAAGCCTTTTTGAGGGACTCAGCCCTCGGCGTCACGGGCAAAGCCCGCACGCCGGACAGTTTTGACGCGGTTGGCGCTGCTTTGGCATCCCCGCCCGAAGGTTTAACCATCGGCACGCGGGACATATCCGCACCAACCGTTTCCCCATATGCTTGGAACGCGGACTATGATGGTGAGCGCGTGGCCCTCAGCGGTTTTGTGCCTTCCGACGAACAGCGACAGGCCATCGTTGGTGCGGTCGGAGACGCGCTGCCCGGTAAAGCGGTCGAAGACAACATGCGTCTG
This sequence comes from Pseudomonadota bacterium, assembly GCA_038530365.1. Lineage (GTDB taxonomy): Bacteria > Pseudomonadota > Alphaproteobacteria > Rhizobiales > Rhizobiaceae > Pseudahrensia. Next base: position 9,719 of record JBCBCT010000089.1, read on the forward strand.
GCCGATGGTGCGCCTGAAGGATTTGGCGACATGGCGGGCTTTGCGGTCGGCCTGTTGCCTAAGTTTTCCAACGGTTCTGTCGGCTTGAGCGACAAAGCCCTGTCCGTTCGCGGGGTTGCGGGGTCGTCGACTGATTTCGATAGCGCGTCGGGTTCCGCCGCCGGAACACTACCCGAAGGCATGACAATCGCCGAAAACGCCATCGTGCCGCCCAGCGTTTCGCCCTATACGTGGAGCGCAAAAACGGATGGCTCTACGGTCACTTTGGGCGGGTACGTTCCAGACCAAGCAACCCGCAGCGCCATTGTAGCCCAAGCAACCTCGAGAGCAGCCGGGGCATCAATCGTGGATCGCATGCAGGTCGCCGCGGGAGCCCCCGACGGATTTTCAGATTTAGTGGGTGGCGCGTTGACCGTGCTTCCCCGTTTCAGCGAAGCCGATATCGCCTTGTCCGACCGCGACCTGAGCGTAACTGGCACCGGGCGCACCTCGGGCGATTACATGTCTGCCGAACGCTACCTGAAGGGTGCGCTTGCCGGCGAACCCGCCAGTGTTACGGCCCGCATCCTCCCCCCTATGGTGGAAGGGGACTACCAATGGAGTGCTCGCAAAACCGGCACGTCTGTCATCCTTGGCGGCATGGCGCCAACACGCATCGCGCGTGAAAACATTGCGGACCACGCCAAGGCGTTAAACCCAGGTGCGACGGTCGTGAACCGCATGACCATCATGCGTGGCTCACCCAACGGCTACCTGGCCAACGCCCGGCGTGGCTTGTCCATTCTCGACAGTGTATCATCGGGCGAAACATCCCTCACTGGCGATGCGTTGAGCGTAGAGGGCAAAGCCAAAACGGTTCTCGCATTTGAAGACGCTCAAAGATCCCTTGCCGTCGATCTGACAGAAGGGTCATGGGGCTCCCGAGCCATCGAACCAGCGACTGTGTCGCCGTATTCCTGGGCGGTGGAAAAGAGCGACACCGGTACAACCGTTTCCGGCTTCGTGCCCAATCGTGGCACCGGCAACGTCAACGTGGCGGCCACACGCTCTGTTATTTCTGGGCCCGTGTCGGATGAACAGCGGATTGCGGTGGGCGAGCCGGAAAATTTCGGCAACGCGGTAGCCACAGCCATTTCCGGTGTTTCGCAGCTTACCAAAGGGTCAGCGCAAATCACCGATACCAATCTGACCATTCAAGGTCGGGCAGCTTCGGAAACGGAGGCAACACGCATTGCCGCGGAACTTGAAGCCGCAAAGCCTGAAAATTTCAACCTCTCCACTCGCATATCCCATCCGCTGCCCAAGCCGGAGCCGGTCTCGCCCTACGTTTGGTCTATCCAGAAAGACACCGATGCGACGATTGTCTCGGGTTTAACCCCGGCGGCTGGCGTGAAATCGGCTGTTGCAAATTATGCCCAAGCAACGGTTGGTGGCGCGATTACGGATGAGCAAACGGTGGCTCCAGGCTCGCCAGCCAACTTCATCAATGCCACCCGCGCGGTGACCGACGCGGTCAGTCAATTGAAAGCGGGCCAAGGGCGCATTACCGACACCCGGGTTTTCGTCCGGGGCGAAGCGGCAGACGAAGCGTCTGCGGACCAGGTTCGCGCCACGCTCAAGGCCGCGCTGCCGGGCAATTATCAATTGACCGAATTGATTAGCTTCCCCCCACCGCCCAAGGAAGTATCAAAGCCAGCCGCAGCTTCGCTGCCGGTTGCATTCCCGTACGTTTGGTCGGTGCGCAAAGAGGATGACGCGACAATCGTGGGAGGTGTTGCGCCGACAGAGGCAGCAAAGTCTGCCAACATCGCGTTTGCTCAAACCACCATCGGTGGAACGATCACGGATGAACAAACGCTGGCATCTGGCGCACCGGAAAACTATGCAGCCGCCGCCCAAGCGGTGACAACGGCCGTCAAGTCCTTGGACGCGGGCCAGGGGCGCATCACAGACACACGGATTTTCGTGCGCGGCCAAGCTGACAGCGAAGGCGCTGCAAATCAGATCAAGTCTGAACTGCGTGCCGCTTTGCCGTCAAACTTCCAGCTGACGGAACTGATTGGCTTTCCTGCACCTCCTCCGGCACCAAAGCCCGTGGCGGCTGTATGCAACGTGGATTTTGCAGCATTGTTCGCCGGCGAAAAAATTCGCTTCGATACGGCTCGCGCAGTAATCAAACCTGAGTCCTTTGGGCTCCTGGATCGCCTTGGAGAAGGGCTGACGACGTGTGCTGGAACCCGCATTGAGATTGGGGGCCACACTGACTCCATCGGACGCGCGGGCTATAACCAGCGGCTGAGCGAGGCCCGGGCCCAAGCCGTCCTCGACTACTTCAAAGGACGCGGTATCGCCACGGAAAACCTGGTCTCTAAGGGTTATGGAGAGACTGCTCCCATCGCAACCAATGCCAATCGGGCCGGACGGGCCCAAAATCGGCGCATTGAGTTCAAGGTCCTCGAAAGCAAATAGTCTCGGTTCCGCTGCTGGTAGAGTGGCGGACCCGTTCCCCAGCTCTTTCAAGCGAAATGATGAGTTGGACTCGAAAACAAGGAACGAAAAACAATGTGGTATCTGGCAGAGCAATATATCTGGTTCCTGATCATCGCTTTCATCATCGGACTCATCGTGGGGTGGTGGGCGACGGAGAAGCGCAAAAGCGCCTAAATGGAGCGTCCATCCAAGGCAGCCTGTGTCGATCATTGCTCCCGATGTCGACGAAAACATTGGGCTGTCACTTTGACGGCCTGATCAGATCCACGGCGCAAAAGTAGAATTCGGGGCCTGCAAACGAACCCCACCTGCATCAACCGACTAAAATAGGAAACGACACGTTATGGTTGCCCTTATCATTCAAACGATCCTTTTGATGGCGATTGCCTTCATTTTGGGATGCGTCATCGGTTGTCTTTTGCGGAGCCTCTTTGGTGCAGCCGACGCGCCGACAGCCTCAACCTCCATTGGAGCGGGGGCAACCGGAGCAGCCGTTGCAGGGGGCGCAGCTCTGGCAACAGGTGCTGCTGCCAAAACTGTGAGTGCAGGAACGGGCTCTGTCAGTGCCGGGACGGCGG
>JBCBCT010000090.1:0-8591 GCA_038530365.1 Pseudomonadota bacterium
CGATGGCCGGGCGGCTCTGTTTCAAAACGGTGGGCGATTGCCCAGGTGTTCCAGACGCAGCCTTTGTTGCCGTCAACACCCAGTTTGTCGCACTGCTCGATCACCCGCTCGCACTCTTGCCCGCCGATGACGGCAATGGCGCGGGGGCGCAACATCCGTGACACAGAGGCCAAAGCGGGCGCTGGAGACAGGGCGGACGCTAAAGACGGGGGGCGAGATGGCATGGGCGCGTTTCGTCGGCGAAACCTAAAACCGGGTTTCGCCTTAAAGCACGTTCAACGGCGCGTGCCATCACCCAAATGCGCGTCTGAACAGATGGCGGGTCGTCTGTTTTGGGGCAGGACTGTTTCGAAACCGCGCCGTTAGCCGGTCACTTGATCGGGTTTGAACTTCAGCGCCAGCCCGTTGATGCAGTGGCGGTTGCCCGTGGGCTCAGGGCCATCGTTGAAAATGTGGCCTTGATGACCCTTACAGCGGATGCAGTGCACTTCGATGCGCGTCGACCAAAGCTTGTTGTCGACTTTCGTGCCCACCGTGTCCTTGATAGCCTCAAAGAAACTCGGCCAGCCGGTGCCGCTGTCATATTTGGTTTCGGAGCGATAGAGCGGCAAATCACAGCCGGCGCAGGAGAACGTGCCGGTGCGCTTTTCATTGTTCAGGGGACTGGTGAAGGCGCGCTCTGTGGCTTCTTTGCGCAACACCGCGAACTGATCCGGCGTGAGAAGAGCCTTCCATTCCTCTTCGGTCTTTTCGATGGGGACGATTGGATCCTTAATAAGATCATGACCGTAGGTGGTGGCCGTGGCGGTGGGGCCTTTTCTGGCCTGGGCGCTGGGACCACGTCCAACAAACGCGCTGGCACCGACAAGCGCTGTGGCGCCGGCAAGAACAAATGTTCGACGGTTCAGCATCGTCTTATGGGCAGACGCTTTTCCTGGCGTTTTTTGAAACTTGGGCTTGGTCATATCACCGATCCTTCGATACGTTCGCTATGTTATATTAGCGCGCCGCAGTGAACTTCGCATAGTGCTTCAATAAACTTGCGGTGATGGGACCGTGTTCTCTGCTCCGCAGCGACAGGGCTGCGCCGATCGTGGGTACGGCAAAACCTGAGGGATAGACGTAAAAACCGCGCGGTGGAGGAATGACCTCTAGACACCGCGCGGCTCGCCCCGCCCTGCTCTCTCTTCAAGGCGGGGCGTGTGAAGCGCTTTTCACAAACGCTTTGACACCGAACTTACTTCGGCAACATCACCTGGTTGATGACGTGGATGACACCGTTGGAGGTGCCGAGGTCCACGGTTGTCACGCGGGTGACGCGCTGGGACTCGTCAAAAATGTAGACGCCCTTGTCGTCGGCACGGGCCGTGATCACGTCGCCGGACAGCGTCGTGACGTTGACATAGCCATGACCTTTTTTGATCAGACCAACGAGGGTTTCCGCGGTGATGTTTCCAGACACCACATGGGAGGTCAGGATTTTAACGAGCTGGTCCTTGTTTTCGGGCTTCAGCAGGTTTTCCACTGTGCCAGCTGGCAAGGCAGCAAAAGCATCGTTGGTGGGCGCGAAAACCGTGAACGGACCTTCACCGGAAAGCGCGTCGCCAAGACCAGCAGCGGTCACAGCAGCCACGAGGGTGGAGAAGTTGTCGTTACCGGCAGCGGTTTCAACGATGTTTTTAGAATGACCGTCGGCATAGGCAGCCGGGGCAGCGAAAGTGACCGCAACAGAAGCGAGGGCAGCAGCAACAAGTGTTTTCAAGCGGGTCATAGAGACCTCCCGTTAGAGAAAGAAAATAAACATGCCCCAGAGCGAAGGGAGCAAAAGCGAGGGAGCCGAGACTCTCCGCCCGAAGCATGTGGGAGTTAACGGGTGCGGTTGGAAAAAGGTTTCGCGATTATGAACGAGGGTGTGGGCGCTGGACGGTTTGTCGCAGAAACTGCCGGAAGGAGGGGCAAACCTACCCCGTGACTTCCTGCGGCGCTGCTTCGTCGAGCAGGCTTTCATTGGTGTTGCTTTTGCTGGCTTCTTTGGCCCGTTGTTCCAGGGTGTGATCTGCTGTGACGTCTTGTTCTTGTTCGTCGTCAACGGCGACGGGTTTCGTCTGTGCCGCAGTTTTCTTGGTGGGCTTGGTGGGCGTTGACGGGAGCGCGGCCGCATCGCCATCCAACCGCAGGCGATAGATCGGTTCGGGCATCGAAATACCTTCGGCGAGAAACGCCTGGCGAACTTTGCGGATAGCCTCTGCACGGGCCTTCACCAGGCTGGTTTCGGTTTGGTTGATCCAACCACCAAACCAAATGACCATGGAGCTTTCGCCCACGGAATTCAGCCAAGCGTCGGCTGCAGGGTCTTTCAGCACGAAACTCAGATTGCTGATCACGCTTTTTCCCAGTTCGACTGCACGTTTGAGGTCATCGGTTTCCACCCCGATTTCAAAATCGAAACGCCGCTCCGGGTTTTTGGAGTAGTTGGTGATGATCCCCTTAAAGACCGTCGCATTGGGAATGCGCACATGGTTTCCATCGAAGGTGAGAAGCACCGTGGCGCGGGAGGTCAGCGCGATCACAAAGCCTTCATAGCCGTCAATCTTCACGACGTCCTGCGGTTTGAACGGCTGGCGGAAACTCAACAGCACGGAGGCGATATAGTTTTCCACGGTGTCGCGCACCGCAAAGCCGATGGCCAAGCCCAAAATACCGGCGGCGCCGAGGATCGTGCCCAATAGCGCCGTCGCCCCCATGATGTCCAGAGCGATCACGACGCCCAGCATGATGAATGCCAACCGTACGATCTGGCGGATCAAGTCTGCGACAAACCGATTGGGTGCCATGGCAGACCACGGATATTTCATCCGCGCGATAAAGAATCCCAGGGTCGCGATGACACCAAACGCCAAAAAGCCCACCGCCGCGATGGGCAAAAAGCCGAGGACTTGAGACAAACGGTTCTGGAACCGCTCCAGCGCCGGCGCGATGCGTTTTTCAACGGAGGTTTCAACGTCGATCTGGTTGTTGACGGTGACGACGCCATCAATTTTCGCCGCCAGTTCCTCCGCCCGGTTGACATCATCGAGTTCGAGTACGCGGCCTTTGAGGGTTACCACCCCGCCCTTGACCGTGACAAACACGTTTTTGAACGCGTCGATCTCGTTGAACACCTGCCGCACCTTCGCTTGCAGGGCCTGGTCTTCCTCCGTCCGATCCTGGGTTGCGCGCTCAATGACGGCATTTTGGTCGCGCTGGGTTTGCGTCGAGGACGGGGAGGTGGAGGGGGTCGCAGCGGGGGCGGCGGGCACCGTTGTCTGACCATGGGCCGGTTGGAGCGGCAAGGCCGACAGGAGCAGGACAATCACGCCGAGCACGCCCAGCACGCCCCACAAACTAGCGAGCCCCCGCAATCGACGTGCAGTCACGGAGACAACTAAATATGATGGCTTAGGCATGGCGACTTCACCGTGGAGCAGCGGCTTCCAAGAGCGCAGTTATGATTCTGCCCCTACCTTAACTCGTGAGGGCGCGGGTAATCCACATGCCCCCGAGGGCCGATGTGCCGGTGAGCACAGTGCCCCATGCCAAGTCGGTGAAGGCAACGGTCGCCGTGTATCCTTTGAGCGTTGCCAGATTGGTCATGTCGTAGGTTCCATAACACAGGGCCCCCAGCACCGCGCCGTAGAAAAACGCCATGGCCAAGCTGTTGGCTTCCAGTGCCGGACGGACCGCGAAAAACACGATGCCAGCCCCGTAAAAGAGATAAAACACCGCCGCGTAGCCGACTTTGAATTCGTCCAACAGAAGCGGGCCAATCTGCTCACGGTAAAAAGTGAGAGCAACGCGGGTGAGCCAGAAATAATCTATGATGAAAAACACCGCCATCGTGGCGAAATAGGCGATAAGCATACGGGTCACGGCAATTCATCCTCTTCGCGGCCACTTGGTTTTGACCGATTGACATTCGATTGATGCGGCACCCTCAGCCGTGTCCATAGCCAAAGTGAACCATGGCGTATAGATGCGGTGATTACCGGTTCTCATCTGTCGCATCTCACCTCACTCTTCCGAAACTTCCTCCAAAACTCGTTCCATGTTGACCCCCAATCCTCCCAAACCACTCAACCTCAAACGTATGGGTCGCCATAAGGTGCTGTTCGTCATGGCGACGGAGGCGGAGTTTGGTGCAAAACTGAAAGCGCGCATCACGCCATTTATGTGTGGCGTCGGCCCCGTTGAAGCGGCGGCTCAGGTGGCGGCTGGTCTTGCAGGGCTCAACGAGCGTCCGGACATGGTTGTGTCCTTGGGCAGTGCTGGGTCGCGCGGGTTGGACCAAGGCGCGATCTATGAGGTGAGCGGCGTTTCCTACCGCGACATGGACGCCAGCGCTTTCGGCTTTGAAAAAGGGACAACACCATTTCTCGATTTGCCGCGGTTGGTTCCCGTCGAGACGCTGATACTTGGCGTTCCTAAGGCTAGCCTCAGCACCGGGGCGAATGTGGTCTCCGGAGATGGCTATGACACGGTGGCCGAAGACATGGTGGACATGGAGAGTTTTGCGATCCTGCGCGTGTGCCAAATGTACGATCTGCGATTTGTCGGATTGCGCGGGATTTCCGATGGCGCAAAACCGGTGGAAGGACTGTCCGATTGGACCGCACTTTTGGGCGTCATCGATGCCCGCTTGGCCGATGCGGTGGATGCTTTAGAAACCGCGCTCATTGGATTGGCGTGATCTCACCCCTTGCACTGCGTTGCGGAACTGGGGACCAAAATGTGACTTTCGACATCGCAGGGCGACTTTGGCGCTGGACAAGAAACAGCGTCAAACGGCACACGTGAAGCGACATTTGAACGACAAAAACAGTTGTGCACCATGCCCCTGACCCAGAACCGCGATGTGTTCATCACCTGCGCCATCACCGGCTCCGGCTCCACACAGGACAAAAGCCCCCACGTTCCACGGTCACCGGAGCAAATTGCCAACAGCGCCATAGACGCGGCAAAGGCTGGGGCCGCCGTGGTCCACTGCCATGTGCGTGATCCGGAAACCGGGGTCCCGTCGCGGCGTTTGGATCTCTACCGCGACGTGACGGACCGCATTCGCGCAGCGGACGTTGATGTGGTTTTGAACCTCACCGCGGGCATGGGGGGCGACATGGTGTTTGGCCCGACGGAAGCGCCGCTGCCGCTGAATGCCGGTGCAACCGATATGGTCGGCGCCGAAGAGCGGGTGGCGCATATCGCCGATTGCCTGCCGGAAATTTGCACGCTGGATTGTGGCACGATGAATTTTGCCGAAACCGACTACGTCATGACCAACACGCCCGGCATGTTACGCGCCATGGGCGGCATGATGACGGAGCTCGGCGTCAAACCGGAAATTGAGGCCTTCGACACCGGCCATCTGTGGTTTGCCAAACAACTCGTGAAAGAGGGCGTGTTGAAGGACGATGCCCTCGTCCAATTGTGTATGGGGGTGCCATGGGGCGCTCCGGATGATCTCAACACGTTCATGGCCATGGTCAACAATGTGCCGACCGATTGGACATGGAGCGCGTTTGCTTTGGGGCGCAACCAGATGCCCTATGTGGCGGCCTCCGTGCTTGCCGGCGGCAATGTTCGCGTGGGGCTTGAAGACAATCTCATGCTCGATAAAGGCGTGCTGGCCACCAATGCCCAGCTTGTGGAGCGGGCGGTGACAATCATCGAAAACATGGGAAGCCGCATCATCGGACCACAAGCGGTGCGGGAGCGGTTGGGGCTCACCAAACGGGCACCGGGACGCTGATGGCTTCCTGATGGCTGGGATAAAAACCGAAAATTTTGACCAGATAGAGGTTCGCTCAGCGGCGGCTCTGCGCGACTGGCTGGCGCAAAACCACGCCCAGGAAGAAAGCGTCTGGCTGGTGACCTACAAAAAGGCCACGCCTGCCTTTTACATCTCACGCGATGCGGTCTTGGATGAACTGGTCGCCCATGGCTGGATCGACGGCATTCGCCGCGTGTTGGACGAGGAGCGCACGATGCAGCTGATCGGCCGCCGCCGGACGCAATATTGGGCCAAGAGCTACAAAGATCGCGCTGCACGGTTGATTGAGGAAGGCAGGATGGCTGCACCGGGGCTTGCCTCCATCGAAGAGGGCAAAGCCAACGGACTTTGGCATTTTATGGATGATGTTGACGCGCTGATCATCCCGCCGGATTTGCAAAAGGCGCTGGACGCGCATCGCCCGGCGGGAGAGAATTTTGACGCCGCCGCACCCTCCTATCGGCGCAACGTCTTGCGGTTTCTGAAACTTGCCAAAACCGACGCCACGCGAAAAAAGCGTCTTGCGCAGATCGCGGACTTCGCACAGCGCGACCAAAAAATTCCCCAAATGTGAGACCGGTGGATATGACACTCCAAAAAACAGCGGCCATCGGTGGGGGCGTAATCGGTGGCGCCTGGGCGGCGCGGTTTGTGCTCAACGGCATCGACTGCGCGCTCTACGATCCCCATCCTGAAACCCAACGCATCGTCGGCGAGGTCATGGCCAATGCCGAACGCGCGTTTCAAAGGCTCACCGACGCACCTAAGCCTAGACCCGGAACACTCACCTTTGCGGGCTCGCTGGAGGAGGCGGTGGATGGCGCGGACCTCGTACAGGAATCTGTGCCGGAGCGCTTGGAGTTGAAGCAAAAGGTCCACATGCAGATCGACGCCGCCGCCCCCGACAGCGCGCTTGTCGCGTCCTCCACGTCCGGCCTGCTGCCGACGGACATCCAATGCAAAATGATGAACCCGGAGCGCATGTTCGTCGCCCATCCCTACAATCCGGTTTACCTCTTGCCGCTGGTGGAGATCGTGGCCGGTGGGCAAACCAGCGCTGAGACGGTCCGCCGGGCCCATGCGGCCTATGAACACCTCGGCATGAAACCCATCACCATCCGCAAGGAGATCGATGCGTTTGTTGGAGACCGCCTGCTGGAGGCGGTGTGGCGCGAAGCGCTGTGGCTGATCAAGGACGATGTCTGCACAGTGGAAGAACTCGACGACATCATGACCCACTCCTTCGGCCTGCGGTGGGCGCAAATGGGTCTGTTTCAAACCTACCGCATTGCGGGCGGCGAAGCGGGCATGCGCCATTTCATCGAACAGTTTGGTCCGACGATGAGCCTGCCCTGGACCAAATTGATGGATGTGCCGGAGCTGGATGACGCACTGATCGACAAAATTGCAGATCAGTCCGACGCCCAGGCCGGTGATCTGTCCATCCGCGATCTGGAGCGCATTCGGGACGAAAACCTGGTCGGTTTCCTGCACGTGCTGCGCAACGCGCGCCGAGGGAACGGCTGGGGTGCGGGCAATGTGGTGAGGAGGTATGAAGCGCACTTAAGAGCAAAGGCGGCCAACGATCGGTGAAGTAAAGCCGAGCGTGGGAAGCGCGCACCGTCCCTCCTCCTCGTGGGGAGGGAATGGGCTAGAACCGAACTCTTCAACAAACAAGAAACTTCGCCATGACACCGACCGCCGAACAAACCCTCATCATCGAAACCACACGGTCGTTTGTTGAAAACGAGCTTTATCCCCACGAAGCGGAAATCGAACGGTCCGGGCATCTCGACATGGATCTGGTGGGTGAGCTTCAGCAAAAGGCCATGGAAGCGGGGCTTTACGGGGCCAACATCCCCGAAGAATTCGGCGGCGGCGGCCTCGATACGCTGACGTGGCTGCTTTATGAAAAAGAGCTTGGCCGTACCAATTATGCTCTGCATTGGACCTGCGTTGCGCGTCCTTCAAACATCCTGTGTGCGGGTACGCCGGAGCAGCGCAAAAAATATTTGGAGCCCTGTCTGAAAGGGGAGACCTGGGATTGCCTGGCGATGACAGAACCGGGGGCCGGGTCCGATCTGCGGGGCATGAAAGCAACGGCAAAGGCGGACGGCGCGGGCAGCAATTCCGATTGGATCCTCAACGGCACGAAGCACTTCATCAGCCATGCAGACATTGCAGGCTTCGCCATCTGCTTCATGAAAACCGGTGAAGAAGAAACGCCCCGGGGGCCGAAAGCACAGATCACCGCGTTTTTTGTCGACAAAGGAACCCCCGGTTTCACCGTTCGGGAGGGCTACAACAATGTCTCCCACCGCGGCTACACCAATGCGATCTTGGAATTTGATGACTGCAGGGTGCCCGCAGAAAACGTCCTGGGCGAGGTCGGCAAGGGTTTCGACGTTGCCAATGACTGGCTGGGGGCGACCCGCCTGCAAGTGGCGGCCACATGCCTTGGTCGGGCGGATCGGGCGTTTCACCTTGCCGTCCAGTTCGCGGCGGAGCGCAAACAATTCGGTCAACAGATCGGCAAATTTCAGGGCGTGTCGTTCAAACTGGCCGATATGGCCATGGAGTTGAAAGCCGCCGAGCTTTTGACATGGGACGCAGGCTCAAAATTCGACGACGGAGCGTGCACCGACAGCGATATGGCGATGGCGAAACTGAAAGCTTCCGAAGTGCTGGCCATGGTGGCGGATGAAGCGATCCAAATTCACGGTGGCATGGGGCTTATGGATGAATTGCCATTAGAGCGCATTTGGCGTGATGCCCGCATCGAACGCAT
>JBCBCT010000090.1:8691-12203 GCA_038530365.1 Pseudomonadota bacterium
ATAAAAGGCTGCATCCGGCCATCGATTTCAAACCGCTTGCGCCCACAACTGCCCATCGCGCCAAATTCGCAATAGACGGAAAATTGCTGCTGCCCATCGACGGCCTGCATGGTCATTTCAAAGGTTGCTGCGCGGCCTTTGATCTGTTCCATCACCCCGGCGGGGACCACAAAGCGGATGCGGTTGTCGGTGCCTGGGTTCGACGTGATGCGCGCAAAAGTGCGTCCGTCGGACTGGATCAATTGCACCTGGCCTTCATTGCGGTTGATGATGTTTTCAGGGTTGGTATCGGCGGAAAACACGGCGACCCAGTCCGCCTCATTGGTCGCGCCGGAACCACGGCTTTCTGTGGTGGGACGCGGGTTGGGAACTGAGCCATCGGACTGGGGCAGCAACAGGCCTGGCCCAAAGGTAATCAGCCACCAAATGGAGACGCCAATGCCAGATAAGATAATGGTCCAAAACAGCATTTTTGCATAGGGTTTGCGCTCGCCCATGGGGCTGCCGTCAAAATCGCGCTCGACCCGTCGGCGCTGCGGCGGTGCCGGTGAAATCTCTTCGAGCGTTGGCGTGTTTCCAGGAATGGGCGGCACGACGCCGGCGGATGGGGGTGCGACCGACCCACCGCTTGGCATTTGGTTTTGTAGTGGGCTTTGAACAGGGCTCTGCGTCGGTTGACGCTGAAATTCAGGCGGCGCTGTCAAGCCAGGATTGATCGCCGCAGGGGCGCCGGCCGCTGTCGATGGCGTTGGCGTTGCTCTTTTTTCCGGCACAACAGCTGGGCTTGAAGTCGGCACCGGGTTGGGAGCGGGTGTTGAGCTTAGGCCCGTTGGTGCATTTGCATTCGGCGATGGTGAATTAACCGGGGCCGCGGCCGTCGGCTGGCTCGGGGTTTGAACAGGCGGTTGGGCTGCACCGGCAAGGGACAATTCAACCTCAACAATTGCCGCTTCCAACTGCTGGCGTTGCACCGCAACAGTTTGTGCCGACATATCGCTGCGCTGCTGGATCATGCGTTCCAGCGCGTCCCGCGATGATTGGTAAATGCGCTGGCGCACGCTGGCTGAGGGGTTATCCTGTTTTGCCAAGGCCGAACGCAGAAGATCTTCAAATCCCGCCAAGTCACAAGCTCCATCACATGACCTTGATTCGTTGTATCGGCTGCAAACCGGTTTGGAAACATCGCGCGCCGTTTAACTGCCGTTACGTCAGCTTACACCGGGTCCCCCTGACGTCATCCAACGCGTTCTTTGCGCGCAGACGGCCCGTGGTTAATTGACGTATTGGTAAGACTTTGTAGGGTGCGCGAAGCTGTTTTCTCTGCGTCAAGGACCTCGTTTTTCAATGGCCGTTCCCAGTATTCTAACTCAAGGGCTGCGCATTCCCGCCCTCGCCTCCCCCCTTTTCATCATTTCGCACCCACCGCTGGTTTTGGAGCAGTGCAAGGCGGGGGTCATCGGCTCCTTCCCGGCCCTGAACGCCCGGCCCGCATCGCAGTTGGATGAATGGCTGGCCCAGATGTCGGAGGAGTTGGAAGCTCATAACAAAGCCAACCCGGACCAGCCCGCCGCGCCCTACGCGGTGAACCAGATCGTCCACAAATCAAACGACCGCCTCGACCACGATCTTGAGATGTGCGTGAAATATAAAGTGCCGATCGTGATCACCTCGCTGGGTGCACGGCCTGAATTGAACGAGGCTGTGCATTCCTATGGCGGGATCGTGCTGCACGACATCATCAACAATCGCTTTGCCCACAAAGCGATTGAAAAAGGGGCCGACGGTTTGGTGGCGGTGGCCGCCGGGGCGGGCGGCCATGCTGGCACATTGTCGCCGTTTGCACTCATTCAGGAAATTCGCGAATGGTTTGACGGGCCGCTTTTGCTGTCCGGCTCCATTGCCACGGGGGATGCGGTGTTGGCCGCGCAAGCCATGGGCGCGGACATGGGCTATATCGGTTCCGCTTTCATCGCGACCCATGAAGCGCGGGCCGTCGATAGCTACAAGCAGATGATCGCCGATAGCAACGCAGATGACATCGTCTATTCAAATCTGTTTACAGGCGTGCATGGAAACTATCTGCGCGGTTCAATCGAAGCCGCCGGTATGGACCCCAACGATCTGCCTGAATCCGACCCCAGCAATATGAGCTTTGGATCCAACACCACCAAAGCCTGGAAAGACATTTGGGGATCCGGCCAGGGCATTGGTGCGGTCAAGGATGTTGTGTCCACCCGAGAATTGGTGGACCGCCTGGTGCATGAATATGAAACCGCAAAAGCGCGGATCGCTGCATAACAACGCCCGGCCCGCGCTGCCCTCCTGATGGGTAGCGCGGACCCAATTATTGATGGGCGGCCCGTGCCGGGCTTATTGGTGGGCCGCCCGTGCCGGGCTTATTGGTGGGCCGCCCGTGCCGGGCTGGCGGGATAGACACCAAGGATCCGCGTCTCCGCGCTAAAAAATCCCATCTCCTGCAGCGCAAATTGCACGTTTTTTTGGTCTGGGTGCCCTTCGATATCGGCATAAAACAGCGTTGCCGTGAACTTGCCGCCGATCTGGTAGCTTTCAAGTTTGGTCATGTTAACGCCATTGGTCGCGAAACCGCCCATGACTTTATAAAGCGCAGCCGGCACGTTTTTCACGCGAAACACGAACGTCGTAATCGCCGGCCCCTCTTCCATCGCCGGCACCTCTGGCTCCCGTGATAAAATGACGAAGCGGGTGATGTTGCTTTCCGCGTCCTGAACTTTTTCCGCCAGGATATCCAGGCCGTACAATCCGGCTGCGAGACGCGGGGCAAGGGCTGCGGCCTTGCGATCATTGGTGTCCGCGATCATTTTGGCCGCGCCGGCGGTGTCCCCCGCGACAACACCTGTCCAACCGTTGTTGCGAATAATGTCGCGGCATTGGCCCAAAGCATGGATGTGGGAATAGACCGTTTTGATGTCAGCGCGTGCAACACCTGGCAGTGCCATCAAATGAAAATCGATGGGCAAAAAATACTCGCCGATAATGTGCAGGCCGGAATTTGGCAGCAATTGGTGAATATCGGCCACCCGTCCCGCTAGGGTGTTTTCGATTGGGATCATAGCCAGTTCCGTCTGCCCGCCTTTCAAGGCTTCGAACGCATCTTCAAAGGTCGGGCACGGCACTGGGTCCATATTGGGGAACACATTGCGGCATGCGGTGTCTGAATTGGCCCCCGGCTCGCCTTGAAACGCGATGCGGCCCCCGCGCGTGTCTTTCACGGACGGGACGGATTCAGCTTTTGCGGCATTCATGGATATGGGCTTTCAAAGTGGATGGCGGGCGGGTTTTTAGCAATCTGCGAAGGCTGGGTGGCGTATCACGCCCCACCCTTCAGGGCTTGGCCTCTAAGTCTTGCCGTTAGGGCTTTCCCCTTAAGGTTGGGCGGCCAAGGCGCGACGGGCCGTATCGAGATCGGCCTGCGTATCAACACCCAGGGGCACCGTGTCAACGAGGGCGGCATCAATGCGCATACCGTGCTC
>JBCBCT010000091.1:0-12137 GCA_038530365.1 Pseudomonadota bacterium
GCCGGTACAACGGCTTCTGCCACCCCATCCACGGTATCAGCCGTTGGTTCAGCGGCAGGCTGCGATACGGGTTCCGAAATCGCCCCACTCTCTGTGTGGGATGCCGGGGGAGAAACGGCAGGCGCGCTGGCAGCGGGGGCATCCACCGAGCCATCATCAACGGATGTGTAATGCGCTTCAATCTGCTGAATTGCACCGTCCAACTTCGCTAATTCCGCCGCCAACATCGCATCATCAAGCGGCGGCACACGGCCTTTCAACTGGCGCTCAATGGTGGTGCGCGCACGGTCGTAGAGTTTGGACCTTAATTGAGGTTGTGGGTCGGAGAAGCCGGACAAGGTCCGTTTCAGCACCGCATAATAGTCAGCCATAAACTCTCAGCCCGTCACCCAAAAACATGCACTACGCCGCACAAACAGAGCGCTAAGCGGATTGCGCACGACCCGTACGCGCGAAACTAGTCATGAAAAGGGTCTTCAACAAGTATTGTGTCGTCGCGCTCCGGACTGGTGGACAATAGCGCCACCGGTGCACCGATCAACTCCTCAACCCGGCGGACATATTTGATCGCTTGGGCAGGAAGATCAGCCCAACTGCGCGCGCCCACCGTGGGCTCCGTCCACCCTTCCATGGTTTCATATATCGGCACCACACGGGCCTGCTGCCCTTGGGACGCGGGAAGATGATCGATGCGTTCGCCGTCAATTTCATAGCCCACGCAGACCTTCAATTCCTCCATCCCATCGAGGACATCGAGCTTGGTCAGCGCAATGCCCGTAATCCCATTGGTCACCACCGATTGGCGAACCAGAGCGGCATCAAACCAACCGCATCGGCGCTTGCGGCCTGTAACGGTGCCAAATTCATGGCCGCGCTCGCCTAGCAATTGGCCGACATCATTGTCCTGCTCCGTTGGGAACGGTCCTTCCCCGACGCGGGTGGTGTAGGCCTTTGTGATCCCCAAAATGAACCCCATCGCACCGGGTCCCAGACCCGTGCCGGCGGCCGCTTGACCGGCCACCGTGTTTGAAGATGTCACAAACGGATAGGTACCGTGGTCTATGTCGAGCAGCGTGCCTTGCGCGCCTTCAAACAAGATGCGTTGGCCCGCGCGACGGGCGGTGTCGAGCATCTTCCAAACGGTTTCGCGGAACGGCAAAATCTGATCAGCGACGGACCGCAACTCTTCAAAAATGACGTCTGCCGCAATTTCCTCGCGACCAAATCCGCGCAGCAACGCGTTGTGATGGGCAAGCAAACGGTCGATCTTGGCGGGCAACGTCTCCAGATTGGCCAGGTCCATAACACGGATCGCGCGACGGCCCACTTTGTCCTCATAGGCCGGACCAATGCCACGGCGGGTCGTGCCGATCTTGGTGCCGGAGTTTGCATCTTCGCGCATACCGTCCAGCTCACGGTGGACCGATAGGATGAGCGTTGCATTGTCAGCAATTCGCAAATTGTCCGGGGAAATAATCACGCCCTGCTCTTTCAGGCGCGCAATTTCCGCCACCAGCGCATGGGGGTCGATAACCACGCCGTTGCCGATGACGCCCACCTTGCCCGGGCGCACAACACCAGAGGGAAGAAGGCTCAGTTTGTAGCTGACACCGTCGATGACGAGGGTGTGGCCGGCATTGTGCCCGCCTTGAAACCGCACCACCAGATCGGCCCGCTCCGACAGCCAATCCACGATCTTGCCTTTGCCCTCGTCGCCCCATTGCGACCCGACAACCACTACATTTGCCAAGGATCAGCCCCTTATCCGTTGCTTGGTTGGATTTCAGCCAAAAAGCCTTTGCCCGTCCACCGCCCGCAAAGCAAGCACGACGGACGTCCAAGTGAACAGAAGCCCATGCCAACTGCTGTTCAAAATGCACTGGCCCCGGGCACAAAAGGCCGGCTCCCTTGTCGGCCCACCAGCGGGGGTCTACAGGTGCGCCTTCCCTTCCCCCACGCGCGGTTCCCATGCCTGCACTGTTGAAAAACCCCCATCTTCTGCTCGCCGTCACCGCTCTCTTGTGGGGCGGAAACGCAATCGCCGGGAAACTCGCTGTGGGGCATATCTCCCCCATGATGCTGACCATGTTTCGCTGGGGCATCGCCCTTGCCATCATGGTGGTGGTGGCGTGGCCGCATTTAAAAAAAGACTGGCCGGTCATCCGCGAAAACTGGCTGTATCTCTTTTTGATGGGGGCGTTCGGCTACACGGCGTTCAACTTCTGCCTGTACTCGGCCCTTCAATACATTTCGGCAATCAACGTGACGCTGGAACAATCGGCGATGCCGATCATCATCTTCCTGCTGAATTTCGTGCTCTACCGCACCCGAGTCCGGTTCCTGCAAATCGTTGGCTACCTCATCACCGTCGTGGGCGTTGTGGTCACCGTGTCGGCAGGCGACCCCATGAGCCTGTTGGCCAGCGGCGGCAGAAGCGTGAGCATCGGTGATCTGTTCATGCTGAGCGCCGCGCTGTTTTATGGCGGCTATTCGGTGGCTCTGCGGGCCAAACCAAAAATGCACTGGCAAAGTTTCTTAACCGCGCTGATCGCGGCCGCCTTCCCCGCCGCAATTGTCGGCGCTGCCATGGAAGCCTATGCGGGCGCCTCACAATTTCCCGTCACGCTGCAAGGCCTTTTGGTCGCTCTGTATGCGGGCATTTTTCCCTCATTGCTCAGCCAGGGCTTTTTCATCCGGGGCGTGGAAATGTTAGGCGCAAACGCGGCGGGACTGTATATCAATTTGGTCCCAATCTTTGGCGCGCTGCTCGCCGTGGCAATCCTCGGCGAACAGCTGTTTTTCTTCCACGCGGTGGCCTTCGTCCTCGTGGTTGGCGGCATAACGCTGGCCCAACGCGCCGCCAAAGCGCCGTCTGCCTAGAAGCTGCCGGGCCTCAAAGATCCCAGCCCGTTGGACACGAAGAGCCGTTAGACCGCAAATTCCAACGGCACCGCCTGTTCAATCTTTGGATTTGCATCCAGCTTTCCAAGAATGTCCGTCGGCACCGGCGCATCCAGGTGCAGCAGCGCGATTGCATTCCCGCCCGGCTCGTCACGGCCCAAATAAAAGTTTGCGATGTTCACATCAGCATCACCAAAGATCGTGCCCAACTCACCAATAATGCCGGGGGCATCGTGGTTGGTGGTGTACAGCATAAAGTGGCCGGCCTCAGCTTCCATATTGATGCCTTTGATTTGGATGAAGCGGGGCTTGCCATCGGAAAACACCGTGCCCGCCACCGAGCGTGTCATCTCTTTGGTCTTCACCGTGATCTGGATGTAGCCTTCAAACACGCCGGACTTCTGTTGGGTCGATTCCACCAGTTTAATGCCCCGCTCCCCGGCCATCACAGGCGCAGACACCATGTTCACATCCGCCACCTGGGAGCGCAGCAGGCCCGCAAGCGCCGCCGATGACAACGCCTTGGTGTTCATGCCCGCAACATGCCCATCATAGAGAATATCGACCTGCTCGATGGAGGATTGCGTAACCTGCCCGGCAAAGCTCCCCAACGTATCGGCCAGTTTCACGAAAGGCGTCAGCAGTGGCGCTTCTTCCGCGCTAATCGATGGCATGTTGAGGGCATTTGTCACCGCGCCTCGGGTCAAATAGGCCGACATCTGTTCGGCGACTTGCAAGGCAACATTTTCCTGCGCTTCGCTGGTGGCCGCGCCAAGGTGCGGCGTGCACACCACATTGGGCAGGCCAAAAAGCGGACTGTCGGTTGCAGGCTCCACCTCAAACACATCGATGGCTGCTCCGGCCACTTTGCCCTCGGTGAGCGCTTCGGCGAGCGCCGCTTCCACGATCAAACCACCGCGGGCACAGTTTATGATCCGCACGCCCGTCTTCATTTTAGCAATCGCATCGGCATCGATGATGTTGCGGGTCTTGTCGGTCAGTGGCGTGTGCAACGTTATGAAATCGGCCCGTGCCAGCAAGGTGTCGAGATCGACTTTCTCGACACCCATGCGGGTCGCCCGCTCTTCGCTCAAGAAGGGGTCATAGGCGATCACTCGCATTTTCATACCAATGGCCCGGTCCGCAACGATGGAGCCGATATTCCCGGCCCCAATGAGACCCAAGGTCTTACCGGTGATCTCGACGCCCATGAATTTCGATTTTTCCCATTTGCCGGCCTGGGTGGAAATATCTGCGGAGGGGATCTGGCGGGAGACGGCCATCATCATGGCCATCGCGTGCTCCGCGGTGGTGATGGAGTTTCCAAACGGGGTGTTCATCACGATGATGCCGCGGCGTGAGGCGGCTTTCAGATCAACATTGTCGACGCCGATCCCAGCCCGCCCGATCACTTTAAGATTGGTGGCAGCGTCGATCAGTTTCTCCGTCGCCTTTGTGGCGGAGCGAATGGCCAGACCATCATAGTCCGCGATGGCCGCCAGCAGCGCGTCTTTGTCTTTGCCGAGGGTGGGCTGAAAATCGACCTCGCAACCATTGTCTTCAAAAATAGCTACCGCGGTGGGGGACAATGCGTCCGACACCAGGACGCGGGGTTTTCTGTCAGTAATCATGGGTCATATCCGAAGAGAGGAATGAGCGCCGTGCGACGGTAAAGACCGAAAAGGGCGCTCAATTGAAAAGAAAAGAAGAGGGTACAGCGCATCTTGGAGAAAGCCCCAAGACACCGTTGACGGACATCGAGGCCTTAGGCGGCTTTTGCCAAATCAGCTTTCGCAGCTTCAAAGGCATAGTCGAGCCACGGTGTGAGCGCTTCCAGATCAGAGGCTTCCACCGTTGCGCCAGTCCAAATTCGCAGACCGGGGGGCGCATCGCGATAGCCGCCGATGTCCAAAGCGACACCTTCGGCGTCCAAAAGATTTGTCATGGCCTTCACGAACGCCTTTTGGGCATCGTCAGGCAGTGCTGCCACAGCGGGATCAACGATTTTCAAACACACCGAGGTATTCGACCGCGTTTCGGGAACAACGGCCAGAAAATCGATCCAGTCCGTCCGAGCAACCCAGCGGTCGAGGACGCTAAAATTCGCATCCGCACGGCCAACAAGACCCGACAGCCCGCCCAGACCTTCGGCCCACCGTAGAGCATCCAGATAATCTTCGACACACAGCATGGAGGGCGTGTTGATGGTCTCACCACGGAAGATGCCGTCGATGAGTTTGCCGCCCTTCGTCAGGCGAAAAATCTTCGGCAGCGGCCAGGGCGGGGTGTGGGTTTCCAGCCGTTCCACGGCCCGTGGCGATAGGATGAGAACCCCGTGGGCGGCTTCCCCGCCCAGCACCTTTTGCCAGGAGAACGTCACAACATCGAGTTTTTCAAACGGCATGTCCTGCGCAAACGCTGCCGACGTGGCGTCGCACAGCGTCAAGCCAGCCCGATTGTCGGGAATCGCATCGCCATTTGGCATCCGCACGCCCGATGTTGTCCCATTCCAGGTGAAACAGACGTCCGTGTCATAATCGAGCGCTGCCATGTCCGGCAACGAACCATAGGGCGCGGTGACGGTGACGGCATCATCAAGTTTCAATTGTTTGATCGCATCGGTGACCCAACCGGCCCCAAAACTCTCCCACGCCACCATCGTAACCGGGCGCGCACCCAGAAGCGACCACATGGCCATCTCATAGGCACCGGTGTCAGAGGCGGGAACAATGCCGATGCGATAATCATCCGGCACCTGCAGGACGGCGCGGGTGCGATCGATCGCTTCAGCGAGTTTGGACTTGCCCTCTTTTGCGCGGTGCGACCGGCCAAGCGCGGCATCAGCAAGCACATCCAGCGACCAGCCAGGGCGCTTAGAACAAGGACCAGAGGAAAAGCGGGGATTGTGCGGACGCACCCGTGGCGCCGCAAGATCAGTTCTTGCTGTCATGATCTATCCTTCCAGATAGCAAGCCTCTCGTTGGGGAGAGGTGTCCCGCCGCGGCTCGTATGCTGAAAGCGACACGGGGTCAACAGTCCGCGCCATCGACTTTTGAGGGATGGGGGATAGAAGCGCCGTTGGAAGGGCCCAAAAAAAAGGCCAGCCCGATGGGCTGACCTTCGAGAGGCAATCATGTGCGGACGGACCTTACCAGATTTCGTAGCGCAGACCGACGCGGAACTCGTGAATTTCCATCGGCCCAGTGCTGCGGTCTCCGGTGACACCGGGGTTGGCTGCAGCAGACAGGATTTCAACGCCACCAATGTTCGTGTAACGGTAGCCCAAATCCAGGGTCGCATTTTTGGTCAGTTTTACGCCGGTGCCCACCATCAGGTTATAGGCAAACGCAAATTCCCCTTCGGTGTTGAAAGTGCCGCTGGAAAACTCATTGTAGCCCGCCGTTCCGCTGGCGCCGCAATCGGAAGGCGCGGTGCCCAGACAAATGTTACGCGCTTCAAAATCATTCCACGTGACGTAGGCAAAGCCGAGGCCAGCGCCGACATAGGGCGTGAAATTCCAAAACTCCGGCCCATCGACATAAGCATTGGCCATGAGCGAGAGGGCGGATGGGGTGGCGTTTGACGCGTAAAAACAGTCGCCTGTAATCGGCACGGTGGTCACAGTCGGGTTGCCGAAGGCATCCTGGCCGACGATGTCTTCGTTACCGCAGCTTTGGGATGTGCGCGAAGATGATTGCAGCCCGGTAAAATGGTTGAAGCCCACCTCTGCACGGGCCCAAGTGTCGAGCTTGTAACCGGCAGCCAAACCCCAAGACAGTGGATGGCCCAAATCATCTTGGCCCGCCACACCGCCGAAATCCGTTTCAACGACGACCGCCTTGGCTGCGTAACCAATGTCGCCGCGCAGATACCAACCGGTGCCAAATTCGACCTGCGTCACATCAACAGGCTCTTGGAGCATATCGGCCGCATAGGCAGCCGGCAGTGGGTGAATTGGCACCGTGTGAAGAACAAGAGCCAACGCCGTCGCAGCAGCGCTTTTCCAGCCGGGCAGTCTCATGGGTTTCCCCTTTATAAGGCCCATCGGGGCCAACTCGAAACAAGGTACAGACACGCGCAGTTCCCACCCAACCCAGAGACAATCCAGGCTCAAACATGGAAGAGAACCGCTTTTGGGGAACCAGCGCAGCGACAAGCGATGCGCTGGATCAAACCGTAGGAGAGGCCTATGGCGCGCTGCTTTGCGCGCCAAGGTTGTCTCGCTTCTTAGTTGAAGTGGTAACGCAGGCCGGCACGGATCACGTGCTCGTCAAAGCCTTTGTCGTAGCCTTGGGTGCCGGAACCATCGAGCCAATCAAACATGTCGCCGCCAGCGATGTTTGAATAGGTGTAGCCGAAATCGAGCTTGGTGCTCTTGGTCAGGCTGTAGGACGCGCCGGCGTGAAGCGCATAGGCGAAGCGCCAGGAGGAGCCGCCGCCGTGAACATCCGTGCGGGTCGAACCCGTGCCCGTGGCCGTATAACCTTCCGGTGCATCGGGACAGGCCGAATACACAAGCGGGTCGCCAGTGGTACAATTGGACTGGTTGGTCAAATCACCCCAGGTCACGTAGGCACCACCGATACCGGCACCAACGTAAGGTGTGAAACCATTGAAGTGACCAAGGTCAACATAGGCGTTGGCGAGCATTTTGAACTTGTGCACGCTGGCGGAGTCATCCGACACGCAGGGTGATCCCGGCAGACCGTCGCCGGCGTTCGGGTCAGGACATGTACCGCTTGTGGAACCACGGAACCCGGCTTCAAATACATAATCGCCAGTCAAATCAACGCGAAAATACTCATTGATCTGATAACCGATGCCGATGCCCAGATTGAAGCTTTCCTCAAGGGCGGCTGTGTCGAACTGCACCACGCCCCCGGCGCCGGGAACGCTGTAGTGGGGCTCATCCATGCTCGACATGTCGTAGGAAATGTCCCCGCGCAGATACCAGCCACTGGTGGTTTTTACCTCGGGAGCCTCAATCACCGGAGGGTCAACCAACAAATCGGCGGCGCTTGCGGCCCCAGTCATCAAACCGGCTGCGATCAAAGCCGCCGGCATCGCTTTCATCATTTTCACAGAGCTGCGCATGGCAACATCCCTTCTTGTACTACGCCTGACATATGCCGGTGGCATGGCCGAGGCCGCGTGAAACTCTCACGCACACTGGAAGGAATAAGTTAAATGACGATTAACTGTGTTTTTTAACCACGGAAATTAAGGTTAACAGCCTGTAAACGCCGCGATAAGGAAAATTTAATCTGCGTTAATGAACGGTAATGATGCAGATATACTGCTGTACTTCAAAATAAGACGACGTCAGCGCACTGCAAAAACGATGTCTTCGCCTTCGGCCGTCGCTGTAATTCCTAAGCCCGCCTCCTGAGCCAGAAGGATCGTATAGTAAGGTTGGATTTCGTGCGCTGTCAGATCACCGGTAAAAGCACCGTTCAGCATTTCAACAAACTCAGGCGGCACCCGCGCTTTTGTGCCCACGCAGCGTAATTGAAACGTAGCGGTATCCCCTTCACCCTGAATATTCATCGTGATGGATCCGCCCCGGGGAATGCTGCTTAAAGCGAGGAGCAGCAGATTGAGCATCAGCTTCGCCCGATTTTTAGGAATCAAGGAGCGAATGCCGTTCCACTCCAAAGTGCTTTTCTCCCCGGCCATATAAAGTTGCGCGACTTCTTCGGCATCGCCTGTGTCGATGGAGGCCCCGGCTGACCCGGATGCACCGAAAGCCAATCGGGAGAATTTCAGCTTGGCCGAGGCGGACTTCGCCGACTTTGCAATGAGATCCATCGCAAATTCCCGCATGTCCTCGCCCTGATCTTCCTCCAGAACTTCCAGGCCATTTGCCATCGCACCCACAGGCGAAATGATGTCGTGGCACACGCGACTGGCCAAAAGCGAAGCAAGGTCCATAGCGCTGAGTGTGGGTTGTTTCGACATGATGTGTCTGCCTCTTGCATCAAAACGAGATGTTGGCCGCATCACTCGAATCACACACTGCGCACCGCTTACCAAAGTACACAGCCCGTGCGCCTTTTCACAAGCACCCTTGGCTGTTCCCGAACCCGTTTCATGTCCGCATCAACGGCATAGGCCGCGCTGTACTCGTCTCTTGTGTACGGCCACAAACCGATAGCCAAGGCCCCAGCCTGCCCAACCTGCGAAAAGCGTTCATGGGAGGGACCGAGAGGATCGTGAAAAATCCTGGCGAAGTAAGGAAGGGTTTACCCAATCGAAAAACTTTTCATCCACCATCCGGGCAACGGCCGCATTTCCAGTCCAACCCGGTTTTGGAAAATGCCCGCGTCCTGAAATCGAAGCCTTGGGCGGAACCCTTGAGGCTCAATGTCACGACGATGACTTCGAGTTCCACTTCTGGTCCCGCGTAAATGAGGAACAAACCCATGATGAAAATCACTTTCGCCGCGCTGAAACGCAGCTGTCGCGCAGGCTTTGCAGCTCTTGCCATCGCGGTCGCCGCCACCGCTTTCGCCCCAACCTCACCCATCAGTGGCGTGAGCACGGCCGCCGCGCAGGAAAAATACAGCCAAAATGATCTGATCAACACCGGTCACCACTTTTTCGGCACCACATCATCGGGCCTTGCAACATTGATCGAGCGCGCCGTCCGGCGTTTTGGCCTGCCCAATGGCTATATCCTTGGCGAAGAGGGATCCGCAGCCCTCGTGGGCGGCCTGCGCTATGGCGAAGGCACGCTCTTCACCAAAAACGCCGGTGATCACAAAGTGTTTTGGCAAGGACCCTCCATCGGCTGGGATTTCGGCGGAGACGGCAACCGCAGTATGATGCTGGTCTACAACCTCACAGCGACGCAAAAAATCTACCGCCGCTTTCTGGGCGTGTCCGGTTCAGCCTATTTGGTGGGCGGCTTGGGCATGACCGTCATGAAACACGGTGATACGGTTCTCGTCCCCGTGCGCACAGGCGTTGGCGCGCGTTTGGGTGTCAATGTCGGCTACTTGAAGCTGCGCCCCTACGCGACTTGGAACCCCTTCTAGGTTGGTTCAACCGTTCGGGTCACACGGGCTCTTCACGCCGTTATCGTTCTTCAGGGCCTTAAGGTTTCGTTCGCTACACGGGCACATTGCCAACACCGCATTTACGCAAGCCGAAAAATCCCTGCGCCCGGTTAACCCGTTTACGCTAAACCATGGGCGCGATGGGATTTTGCGCTGCTGTGTGTCACAGTCCGATGCAGAGCGATGGCGACACGGCCACAGCTTGCTGCGAAACTGCTGGCCGGGGCACTGTTGGAGCACTGCTGCGGCGGCGCTGGGTGAAGACGGGACGGAACTGTGCTGGAAAGTGGTCTTTTTTTTGCGCTGGGTTTTTTGTGCTCAGCCCTTTTAGCGCTCATGGTGGCACCGGCGATTTGGCGCCGGGCCGTTGTCCTCACGCGCCAGCGCATTGAAAGCTCGGTTCCTCTCACGCTTAACGAAATTCAGGCCGACAAAGATCAACTGCGCGCAGAGTTTGCCATGAGCACCCGCCGCCTTGAGGTGAACCTGGAAAACCTCAAGAAGCGGGCCGCCGAGCAAATCGTCGAAGTCAACCGCAGGCGCGAAGAGCTCGCCCAACTGGAAAAAGAGCGGGACGAAAAAACCAACCGCATCGCCGATCTGGAAGCCCAGGGGTCCGAATTGCGCGCAGAAATGAAAGACAAAGAGGACAAACTGTCCCGACTGACAACCCGTTCCGTCGAGCTTGAGGCAACACTCGAAGACCGCACCCTCAGCCTGAGCGATTTGCAGGAAAAATATAACGCCGTTCTCGATGATCTCGACAGCCAAAAAATCGAGCGCGTGGCCCGCGAAACCAAACTCGATTCTGTTGAAGAGAGCGCCCGTGAAACCAAAAAACAGGCCGCGGAACTTCAAAATCAGATTGATCAGCTTAAAAGCGAATTGCGGGTCGCCCGGTCGGCCCTCACAAAGGAAAAGGGCCGCACCAAACAGCTCGATGAGAAGCTCGCTAAGCAGCAAACGGGCCTGAGCGATCTGGAAGCGAGGCTGGAACGGCGGGACAAAGATCTCAAACGCCTGCGCAGCAAAGATGGTAGCGACGGCGTCCGCGTAGCGGAACTGGAACAGCAACTGGACGCCGTCACATCGGAAAATTTTTCGCTGCAAGCGCAAGTTTCAGAAACCATGCTGCGCATGGATACTCTGCTGCGGGACGCATCCAGCGAGAATGTGGAAAACGCCCTGTCGAGCTTCGAGGGCCAGCAGGACGAACTGCACCTGCGCATTTCAACCCTTGAAGCCGAGCGTGATGATCTCAAACGCCAACTCTCAGCGGTTGAGATGGCCAGCGGCGATGATTGGGCACTGGAACGCCGGGAAAACGCGATTGTACGTGAGCGCATCAACGACCTCGCCGCCCGCGTCACCGCCCTGACGGCAGAAATTGAAGGCAGCGACTCCCCTATTCACAGTGCGCTGTCGAAAGAACCCATTGCCGGCAAAAAGACAGTTGCCAGGACCATGCCAGCCCCCCGCTCCGATAGCGCGGTTGACGAGGCGGTGGCTGAGGTCAACACCTTAGCGGACCGCATTCGCGCCCTGCAATCGGCGGGCAAGTAACCCCACTTCTTCGCCATGGCGCATAAAAAGCCCAACCTTCCCAGCAAGCTGTGCGCCACCTGTGGCCGTCCGTTCAGCTGGCGCAAAAAATGGGAGCGGGACTGGGAACACGTCCGCTATTGTTCAAAGCGCTGCGCAACCCAACGCGGCAAATCAAAAGAGCCAACCAAGTCGCGGGACTAAGCGGATGTCTTGGGGCAAACGGTCCCATCCGCTTTACGCTTGAACACCTGCCCAAGCGATGGCACACCCGCGCCATGACAGGGGAGCTGCGGTCCATTATAGGTCGGTTGTGTCTGGCGTTGGCCCTATGCCTAGCCGGCATCGCCCATGCGTCCGCAGCAAACACCGATCACGTCGGCGGTGGCGGTGGCGGTGGGTCGCAATACGCAGCCGCCTACCAATTGCCGGACGGCTCGGTACCGGTGCTTTGCCTCACCGATAACCACAACCAAGAGCACCAGCACGACCAGCTGTGCCCAGACTGTTGTCTCACGAAGTCGGCTTTCGCAAAGGCGGTTCTGTCCGCTCCAGCCTTCGCCTTGAGGCCGAGCAGGCAAGTGCGCCATGGCGGAATTGTCAAACGGCATCCCATGCCGTCGCCGCGCACAACGT
>JBCBCT010000092.1:0-11614 GCA_038530365.1 Pseudomonadota bacterium
GGCATAGAGGATGACCCAACCGTCGACATTCCGCGCCGCGCGACCAATGGTCTGCACCAGCGACGTCTCAGACCGCAGAAAACCTTCCTTGTCGGCGTCTAGGATGGCCACAAGCCCGCACTCTGGAATGTCGAGGCCTTCTCGCAGCAGGTTGATGCCGATAAGGACGTCAAATGCGCCGAGACGCAGGTCGCGAATGATCTCGATGCGCTCCAGCGTATCGATGTCGCTGTGCATGTATCGGACCCGAATGCCCTGCTCATGCATATATTCGGTCAAGTCTTCGGCCATGCGCTTCGTGAGCACGGTGACCAGTGTGCGATAGCCGTTGGCGGAGACCTGTTTGATCTCATCGACAACATCGTCGACCTGCGTTTTTGCGGTCCGAATTTCCACCGGTGGATCGATCAAACCCGTGGGGCGAATGACCTGCTCAGCAAACACACCGCCCGACTGCTCCATCTCCCAGCCGCCCGGTGTGGCCGACACGGCAATGGTTTGGGGCCGCATGGCATCCCATTCCTCAAACCGCAGGGGGCGGTTGTCCATGCAGGAGGGCAGGCGGAAACCATACTCCGCCAGCGTGGCTTTGCGCCGGAAGTCACCCCGATACATGCCGCCGATCTGCGGAATGGTAACGTGGCTTTCATCGGCAAACACGATGGAATTGTCGGGCATGTATTCAAACAGCGTGGGTGGCGGCTCCCCCGGTTTGCGGCCGGTGAGATAACGCGAATAGTTCTCAATGCCCGCACAGGCACCGGTCGCCTCGATCATTTCGATGTCGAATTTGGTGCGCTGTTCGAGCCGTTGCGCTTCCAGAAGACGGCCCGCGCGGGTCAGTTCTTCCAGCCGCCAGCCCAGCTCAGTCTTAATCTCCTTCACCGCCTGTTGCAGCGTAGGACGCGGGGTCACGTAGTGGCTGTTGGCGTAAATTTTGACGGACTTGAGCTGATCGGTCTTCTTGCCGGTCAGCGGGTCAAACTCGGTGATGGTTTCAATTTCATCGCCAAACAGGCTGATGCGCCACGCCCGGTCTTCCAGGTGGGCCGGGAAAATTTCAATGGTGTCGCCGCGAACCCGAAAGGAGCCGCGCTGAAAGTCCGCATCTCGGCGTTTGTACTGCTGCGCGACAAGGTCGGCCAGCAATTGCCGTTGGTCGAGACGGTCGCCGATTTTCATCTGGAACGTCATGGCGGTGTAGGTTTCCACCGAGCCGATACCGTAAATGCAGGATACGGACGCAACGATGATGACGTCGTCCCGCTCCAGAAGCGACCGGGTTGCGGAGTGGCGCATCCGGTCGATCTGTTCATTCACCGAGGATTCTTTCTCGATGAACGTGTCCGACCGGGGAACGTAAGCCTCCGGCTGGTAATAGTCGTAATAGGATACGAAATACTCGACCGCATTGTCGGGAAAGAAGCCCTTCATCTCCCCGTAGAGCTGCGCCGCAAGGGTCTTGTTTGGTGCAAGGATCAGCGCAGGCCGCTGCGTTTCCTCAATCACCTTCGCCATGGTGAACGTTTTGCCGGAGCCGGTGACGCCGAGTAGAACCTGCGTTTGCTCCCCACGATTGGCCCCAAAACTTGGCTCTACCGCTAACACGCCCTCATCCTGAGGAGCGCCCAAAGCATCTCCCGAAGCACTTTGGCTGAAATCCACACCGCGCAGGCCTTCCACCAAATCGGCAATCGCCTGAGGCTGGTCGCCTTTGGGTTGAAACTCACTGACCACCTTGAACGGTTTCTGGTCGGGGTCTTTTTCTGGCCGCACCGGGCGGTGGGGCACCCAGACATCACCCTTAAGCTCTTCACGCCCGTGCTCGATGAGATCGGACAGCGCCTGAACGGTTGCCGTGACGCCAGAGGTCGACGTCAGTTCAACGGCTTCTTCCGCAGACACCGCCAGGCCAGCGACCGGGTTCAAGCCTGCTGCGACCCGTTCCAAGGGATCGTTAGAGCCGCCAATCATCGTTCCGCCGCCGGTGCGTTTGTCACCCACCTGGTTGGCACGGCGGTCTGACGGCAAAGATCGTCCGGCACTGGAAGTGAAGTCGCTGTCCTTGCGCTTTGGCGCTTTGGCCTTGGCTTTCGGCTTGGGCTTTTTGGACGGCGGGGCAGGGCCTTCAAATTCGGGCTTTTCGTTGCTCGCCCGCGCCTTGCCGGTGGTGGTGGTGCGCTTTGCGATGGCGCTTTCGGTTACACCCTTGGGGACCGTGGCTTCGCTTTCCTTGGCGATCTCATCGGCCCAAGAAGAAATATCACCGGAAAGCGGCTGCCCTTCGAAGGGCGCTTGGGGCGCCTCTCCGAATCCATCGGGTCGCGCTGCGGGTTTTTTTGAAGACTCGGCCATGCGCTTAATATGGGGCGGTCGTCACGGTGATGAAAGGGCCATGATGTCACCATGCTGACAGTTTTGGCAGCAGTCACGGGCACCAACATGGCGGTAGACGAAAGGAAAGACGCAGTGTCTGCCGTCAGGCGCTGAGCCCGCTTCGTTGGAGAATGCGGAAACCAACATAGCTTTGTGCCAGTCGTTCGGCGGCCCGTGGCCCGTGCGTCGTGGGCTCCGCGTCATCCTGCGTTTGCCGGGCTAAAGCGGCGCCGAAGGCCCGGATCAGCCGTGCCAGTTGGGCGTTGATCGCGTCGGCGATGTCTGCGTCGTGATAGGCAGTTTCAGCTGCGGCGCTGCACAACAGACAGCCATAGGTCCGTTTGGCTTCCTGTCCCGCCCCAAGATTGGCCCCAAGGCTCGCTTGTACTCCATCGCTTTGGCCCTGCTTTGCCGCTTCGAAAACCGCAGCAATGGCCTGCTCCCCCGGCATATCGGCATTTTCCAGGACCGCGATGCCGGGCTCTACATAGGTGCGCTCGTAAAGAGCAAGGGCACGCAGAAACACGTCTTTCTTGCTGCCGAAGGCTTTATAAAAGCTGCCGCGGGAAATCTCCATGGCATCCAAAAGTTCGGGCAAATTGGTGGCGTTGTAACCCATGCGCCAGAAAAGATTCATCGCCTTTTCAATAGCTTCGTCAATATCAAAAGCGCGGGGGCGAGCCATTACGGGCATCCTTCTGGGTGAACGATCGGGTGAACGGAGGCGTGAATTTGAGAAAGCCGACGGTCTTTTGCGACCGGCAGACGCACACCCATATATTAGAAACCAATTGGTTTACAACTCCCAATTTTGTGATCGTGTGTTTATTAGACCAATTGGTTCCTTACTGCCATTGTCTGGAGGCGGGTCGCAGCAGCCTCAGCAATCCGCCCAACGATCAGGCCAAACCATCAGGCCAAACCAACACCGAACCAACGTCACTCAAAACTCTCTCAGTAAAAGGATAACCACCATGACCATTTTCAACATCCATGCTTCAACTGCACCCACCACGACGGCCAACGCTCCGCGCGATCCTTCTCCTGTCACGCAACGCTTGGTGGCGAAGTCACAGTCGCGCATCAATATCATGCGTAAGGCGGGCCCTTTGGCATCGGCACTTGTCGCCCTAGGCTTGATGTTTGCGGCCACCGACTTGGCATCGGCAGGAGAGGTTCTCAAAACCGGAAAGTTCTTTGGGCAAAGCCAGCACGTCACCTCGGGCACGGTCACCCTGGAGCGTGACGGCGACCGCGTCCTGGTGGTGCTGGGAAAAGATTTTAGCCTCGATGGCGCGCCAACGCCGACCCTGGGCTTTTCAAACGGCAAGAAGTTCGATGTGAAGACCCAGTTTGCAAAACTCAAACGCCTGAAAGGCCGCCAAGTCTACGTGCTTCCCAAGGGCATTAAAGCGTCGGCCTACAACACGTTCACCGTCTGGTGCAGCCGGTTCTCCATTCCGCTGGGCAGCGCCCGGCTCTCCTAAGTCAACCCTTGCAACAAAAAGGCGCGCACAGCGCGCCACCAACCTCAATTCCATGAAAAGAGATTATCATGTCCCGATTTGCCCTGCCTCAAATGAACGGCGCTTTGCTCACGACGGCTTTAGTCGGAGGCGCATTTGCCACCATCGGTTTTGACCTGTTCGGCCAATTCGTTTCGCCGTTGTTGAAAAGCGTTGCCAGCCCTTACTTGGGGGCAAAGCTCGCCCCGGTTGGCCTGGCCAACCAGTCCCTGGCCGTCCTGTTGGACGTGAAGGGGCGTGCGATTTCCTCCATTGGTTTGGGTCATGCCATGCATGTTTTGACCGGCCTGCTGCTTTATCCCCTCGGTTACCTGCTGTTGGCGCGGCCCATTTCCAATGCGGTTGCCCCCCTGCCATGGTGGGTCACCGGAACCGCCTACGGTGTCGTGCTCTTTGTATTCGCCCTGTACGTCATGGCGCATTTGGTGGCCGGCAACCCACCCTTCCTGGGCTGGGGCGGAATCACCTGGGTGGCACTTTGGGGTCACATCGTATTTGGCCTGATCGTGGCAGCCTTCGCTCACTATCGGCTTGAACGGGTTTGAGGGCCGCGCAGCGGCCTGCCACAAACCGCATCGCCAATTGGCCCGGAGTTGTCGACCCAACGTGTGTCAACAAAGCTCCGGGTCATAGGGTGCTGACAAGACTTTGCCAGCCACCTTACGCCTTTAAGCCTGCAACCAAAGCCATCACAGCCCACAACATTTGAGAACAGCCATGCCCTCCATCACCACCCAACGCCTCACCTTTCCCGGCCACGGCGGCAACACGCTGGCCGCGCGGCTCGATGTGCCTGCCGGACCGGTCCGGGCCTATGCGCTGTTTGCCCATTGCTTCACCTGCTCCAAGGACATCATGGCGGCCAAACGGATCGCCGCCCATTTGGCGCGCACGGGTATTGCAGTTTTGCGGTTTGATTTTACCGGTTTGGGTTCGTCAGAAGGAGAGTTCGCGTCCACGAATTTCTCATCCAACATCGAAGATCTTGTGGCGGCGGCAGGTTTCATGCGGGCTCACTTCCAGGCGCCGGCTTTACTCATTGGCCACTCCTTGGGCGGTGCAGCGGTCTTGATGGCGGCAAGCGACATTCCTGAAGTGAAGGGCGTCGCCACCATCGGCGCACCCGCCGACGTAAGCCATGTGCTGCACAATTTTGCAGCCGATCTGGACGCGATTGATCAAAACGGGCGCGCGACGGTTTCCCTGCAAGGCCGTGCCTTTACGATCGAAAAACAATTCATCGAGGATGCACGTCAAGCCAGGCTTGAAAACGCGGTCGCCAAGCTGAAGAAGCCGCTGCTGGTGCTCCATGCGCCATTGGATTCGACAGTCGGGATTGAAAACGCCACTGGAATATTTTCCGCCGCCAAACACCCCAAGAGCTTTGTCTCGCTGGACGACGCCGACCATTTGTTGACCCGCACGCAGGATGCTGAATACGCCGCCAACGTCATCGCTGGTTGGGCGGAACGCTATCTTCCCGTTGAGCAAGAACAACAGCCCGGGACAAGAACAGGAACAGGAACAGGGACAGGGTTAGAAGAACCGCCGCATGAGCAGGTCACGGTTGCAGAAACCGGAGTCGGCAAGTTTCAAAACACGGTGCTCACAGGTCGGCATCGCTTGTTTGCCGACGAACCGCAAAGCGTCGGCGGCTTGGACACCGGACCGTCGCCCTATGATTTTCTCGCGACGGCCCTCGCGACTTGCACATCCATGACCCTGCGCATGTATGCTGATCACAAAAGTCTCGACTTAGGGTGGGTCACCGTCGGTGTGTCCCACGCCAAAATTCACGCCAAGGACTGTCTTGATTGCACGGACGAACAGCGCGAGGCCGGAGGGCGGATTGACCGTTTCGTCCGCACCATTTCCGTTGAAGGCGGTGTGCCGGAAGGATTGTCCGCAAAGCTCCTAGAGATCGCCGACAAGTGCCCCGTTCACCGGACTTTGGAAGGGGGTGCGGTGGTGGCAACGCAATTGGCGACGCCGGGCGCATAGGCCGTTCCGCTTGGAGCACAGCATCGCGTGGACACCCACCCTGTGCCCCTTTTCGCACTTCACCGCTTGCACACTTTGTCTCCTCCATTCTTTGTCTTAGGCCAAGAGCGGTGATAAGGCGCTCACCAAAAGTGAACACCCGCGGACACGTCCCATGCAATTTGCAAACATCAACGGCATCACACTTCACTATCAAGTCATCAGCGCGCCGGACGACAAGCCAACACTGGTGTTTTCCAACTCCCTTGGGACGGACTTTCGCATTTGGCGCGATGTGATTGTTCGTTTTGTCGGCGAGTGCTCCCTTGTTCTGTATGACAAACGCGGCCACGGCCTGTCCGATGCGCCACCCGCGCCCTACACGATGCAGGACCATGCCGATGATCTGATCGGCTTGATGGATCATTTGGGTCTGTCCGACGCCATCGTCTGCGGCCTGTCCGTGGGCGGGTTGATCGCCCAAACTGTTCTGCACGACCGCCCAGACCTCATTCGCGCGCTGATCCTATGCAACACGGCCGCCAAGCTTGGTACCGACGCGATGTGGAACGAACGGATTGCACAGGTGGAGGAGGGCGGTATGGACGCCATCACCGATGGTGTGATGGAAAAATGGTTCACGCCACATTTCCGCAGTGAAAGAGCAACGGACACCGCGGGATACCGAAACATGGTCGCCCGCATTCCGGTGGACGGCTATATCGGCACGTCGATGGCGATCCGAGATACAGATTTGCGGCAAAAGGCGCTCGATATCAAAGTTCCTGCCATTGCGATCTCAGGCGATCAGGATGGCTCCGTCCCCCACGAAGTGGTTCTCAGCACCGCCAAGCTCATCCCGGATTGCCGCTACGAAATGCTCAAAAACTGCGGCCACATCCCCTGCGTAGAACAACCCGAAATGCTGGTTGAGATCATCAAGGCATTTATGGTCGATGCAGAGCTGGCGTAGGGCAGGGGCAGTCCTAGCACCGAAGCCCGCCCTCGCCCTTCGAGACGCTGCCGTTGGCAGCTCCTCAGGATGAGGGCTGGATTTGGCGTTCTGAGTTGCTTGTCTTGGAGAGCTGGCTTCGTTCATTTCAAAACCGATGACAGTTGCTCGTCTTATCCACACCGGCCACCCGAAATAGCCCTCAGGTGCACTCCTAGTCCAGCCACCAGGAGAGCACCCACAAACAACCCTCATCCTGAGGAGCCATCGCAAATGGCGTCTCGAAGGGCGAGGGTTGTCTTGGCACCGCATCCCGCTCTCGCCCTTCGAGACGCTGCCGTTGGCCACGCCTCAGGATGAGGGAGAAGACTAGTGCACTGCGTTTACGCGAGCGTGCATAAGCGCTGGAGACGGGACGGCCCGGCCCCAGCGCAGTTTAGACCTACAGGCGCACGCCGAGCTTTTCTATGGTGCTGATGGTCAGCCCGCCCGTTGGAAGCTGGTTGTCTTCCTGGAACCGTTTGATGACAGCATTGGTGCCCGGGCCAAGCTTGCCGTCGGGCTCAAAGCCAAGCGTGTAACCCGCAGCGATCAGCGCATTTTGAATGCGGCGCACCACAGCGGGCGTCGTGTTGGTTTCGCACAGGATCTCGCGCCATTTTACGGCCTCGGGTTGAAGCAGTTTGCGCTTTTGGATCGTTGCAAACCGGGCCGGAGTTTCGACCACCTGGAATGTTTCCGGTTCCACCAACTCTTTGACTGTGATCGTGCGGAATTGGGCCGGGATGACTTTGCGCGTCGTGGTCGGCGGCGTTTTCATGACACGGCGTTCGACGGTGGCGTATTGCGCCGGCACAACCTCTTCTTTGGTTTCTGGTGCGCGGTCGAGCACTTGTTGCTCGACGTTTTTGTAGACCGCAGGAATTTCCACCAGGCACATGATTTCGCCGGTAGCTTCATCGATGCGCTCGTGGGCACCACGACCAACTTTCCATTCGGTTCGCGCTTCGGACACCAGAACCCGCTTGGTTTCGGTGCGGTAAGTGGCGGGCACAACCGTTTTAACAACTTGCTCCGGCTGGACTAGAATTGTTTCTGTCACCGTTTCGTAGACCGGTGGAACAGCGATGAGTTCGTAGCTCTCTTCTTGAACGACAATCTGCTTGCTCACCTCGCGAAACACGGCCGGTTTTTTAGTGAAGCTGGAGCTTGCCGGTTGAACCATCACCTCTTCGGGGATGTTTTGATATGTGGCCGGGATCAAAACCTTAGCCCAGCAGGTTCCGGGCTTTGCGTTTGCCGGTGGCAATTCCTGTGACAGTGCCGATGTCGACATCATCAGGATGGCGGCGGCTGTGCCGAAAAGAATATGTTTCATGTGTCTGTCCCCTTCGTACTCTTCCAGCCCGTTACTCAGGCTTGGGTTCGGTCAATGTGCCAAAATACGGGCGTGAGCGGCGCAAACGCGCCTGATCGTACAGGGCTGCATCAACTGCCCCCGCCTTAACGTTAACACGGACGAGCGTGATCCGAATTCAAATCTTTACGATTGGTTAACGCCCACTCCGCGCGGACATTCAATCGCCATACCATCGAAATCGAGCGGTCGTATGGTCGCAATTCCGGCTTGCGCAGGGTTAGCGCTTTCGCTAGCGTCTTCCCAAATGATTACATGTCGCCTCCTTCTCCTATCGACCTGCGCGCTTCTGCTTAGAAGCGGCCGTCGATGGATGCCTTGCTAAAAGGGGCGGTCGGCGGTCGATGAGAGGATCGCCTTGTATGGTCAAAGCGCTCCCAAAGCCCCTTTTTCATAAATTAATCGGAACACCAGTGCGCCGGTATAGGGCGATATTTGCCAACTCAACGGCCCAGCAAAACCACCGTTTTGATCGCTAGCCGAGGCTGAAAATTCACGCTAACGCTGCCGCGAAATGCACCCTTGGCCTGTTGAACTCAACAGCTGCGGTGACGGTGCGAACGAACGCACAAATGCAAGGAATAAAGACCCGTGTTGATGGAAGCCTCGAAACGCTACACCCCTTATCCTCAGGTTGATCTGCCGGACCGAACCTGGCCATCCAAGACCATTGCTGAAGCCCCGACATGGTGCTCCGTAGACCTGCGCGACGGCAACCAAGCGCTCATTGATCCCATGGGGCACGAGCGCAAAGCGCGCATGTTCGCCCTGCTGCTCGACATGCAGTTTAAAGAAATCGAGATCGGATTTCCCTCTGCTTCGCAAACGGATTTCGACTTTGCGCGCTGGTGTGTGGAGGAGGGGAATGTTCCAGATGATGTTGATCTGCAAGTGCTCGTGCAGTGCCGGCGCGAGTTGATCACCCGCACCTTCGAAAGCCTGGAAGGTGCCAACACGCCCATCGTGCATTTCTATAATTCCACCAGCGAATTGCAGCGTCGGGTGGTGTTCAATCAGGACCGCGCGGGCATCAAACAGATCGCCACCGATGCCGCCAAAATGATCGTCGACATGGCCGCCGACACGCCCCAAGGCAAAAATGGGTTCCGCTTCCAATATTCGCCTGAAAGTTTCACCGGCACCGAGCTGGAATTCGCTCTGGAGATTTGCAACGCCGTAACCGAAGTCATCGACCCATCCGAAGATCACAAATTGATCCTCAACTTGCCAGCGACCGTGGAAATGTCCACGCCCAACATTCACGCCGACCAGATGGAATGGATGAGCCGCAATCTCGACCGCCGGGAAGCGATTATCCTGTCACTTCATCCCCATAACGACCGGGGAACTGGCATCGCGGCCACCGAATTAGGCCTGATGGCGGGCGCCGACCGTGTGGAAGGTACGTTGTTTGGCAATGGCGAACGTACAGGCAATGTCGATATCGTCACGCTCGCGCTCAATATGATGACGCAGGGCGTCGATCCAAAGCTCGACGTGTCGGATATCGAACGCATCAAGGGCGTTTATGAGTATTGCAACCAGCTGCGCATCCCCGAGCGTCACCCCTATGTGGGCGAACTGGTTTATACGGCTTTTTCGGGCTCCCACCAGGATGCCATTAACAAGGGTATGAAGGCGATTGAGAAAGCCAATTCAGATGTCTGGGAAGTACCCTACCTGCCCATCGATCCACAGGATGTGGGTCGCTCCTATGAGGCGATCATCCGCATCAACTCCCAGTCCGGCAAAGGCGGCATCGCCTATGTCATGGAGACAGACTACGGTTTGAAACTGCCCCGCAATTTGCAGGTGGAAATGCGCGAGGAAGTTCAGCGCATCGCCGACACCGAAGGCGTTGAGCTGCCGTCCGCCCGCATCCACGAGCGATTTATGGAACGTTACGTCGAACAGCCGGAAGGGCGCGTGAAATATGTCGACCACGCAACCTTGACCGACCCGGAAACCGGTGGCCGCAAGGTCGAAGTTTCGGTGATGGATCGAGGCGTCCGCACACTGCTCCAAGGGCGCGGCAATGGTCCCATTGACGGGTTTACAGCAGCCTTGAACGAGTCGTTTGGACTTTCGATCACAGTTGCTGATTATTCGGAGCACTCCCTCCAGCAGGGCAGCGACGCGACCGCGATTTGCTATATGGAGGTGGAGGACACCAACACGGGCCAGCGTTGGTTTGGTGCGGGGATCAACGGAAATATTGTTGCCGCCTCATTGGAAGCCTTGGTTTCCGCGGCGAACCGTGCCCTGGCCGGTGACATCTAATGGCGTCGGTTGAGGACACCTTTGAAACTGGGCGCCTGGGCGTCCAGACCATGGAGAACCGCAAGGACACCGATGCAAAGGCGATCCCCATCATCCTGCTTCACGGCTTTGGTGGCTTTGCGGCCCAATGGCGACCGCTTCAACTGCGCTTGTCCACCCATGCACCCACACTGGCGTTTGATCTGCCCGGCCACGGTGAAAGCATGAACTATCCCGGTTTTGGCCCGCCGAAACGGGCCGCGGAAGCGGTTCTTGCTGAAATGAAAGCGCGCAGCATCGACAAGGCTGTGGTGGTCGGTCACTCCATGGGCGGGGCTGTGGCTTCGCTCATGGCGCTGTTGGAGCCAAGCCGGATTGAGCGCCTTGTGCTTCTCGCGCCTGGAGGATTCGGGGAAGCGTTCAACCACGATCATCTCATGAAGTGGGCCGCCGCCCGTGAAGAGAGCGAGCTCGCCCGCATCATGCCGACTTTCTTTGCGCCCGGCTTTGATTTGCCCGCAAAAGCCATCACGCTCCAAGCGAACTTGCGCGCAAAGCCTGGCCTTGTGGAGGCACTGGTGAAGATCGGCGCCTCCATGGCAAAGGATGGAAAACAAGGCGTGCTTCCGCTGGAAGCGATGGCAAAAACTGGTGTGCCCATTCACGTCCTGTGGGGCACAAAAGACGCGATCCTTCCTGTTGAACAAGCCGAAGCCCTTTCAGCACCTTTTGCCGTCACGCTGCTTGAAGGCGTTGGACATTCACCTGCAGAAGAAAGTCCAGCCGAAGTAGAGCGGGCCATCCTCGGTCAAAGTCCGTCGGACAACGGGTAAAGCCGAAATCGCCGTCGCGTAGTTTTGTGCTGACGTTTGGGCAACAATTGGCTAGACTTTGCGAACCTGACTGGATGAGGGAGTCTTTGTCATGA
This sequence comes from Pseudomonadota bacterium, assembly GCA_038530365.1. GTDB lineage: Bacteria > Pseudomonadota > Alphaproteobacteria > Rhizobiales > Rhizobiaceae > Pseudahrensia. The sequence continues at coordinate 11,439 of JBCBCT010000092.1, forward strand.
AAATCGCAAAATCTGCCGCCGTTCTCGCCTGCTTCGCCGCATCAATATCAAGCCTTGGTCCGTTTTCAGCCCTGCCGGCTTTCAACACACCGGCTTATGCCGCCAGCAGCGATGCGATCGCCGCTCAATTGCAAAAAGGCAGTGTGAAATGGTCTGGCCGCAGCTTTCAGACCGAG
>JBCBCT010000093.1:0-11596 GCA_038530365.1 Pseudomonadota bacterium
GTGACCTTGGGGCAGAGGAGTTCAACATGGGGCGTTCCGCGGTTGGCGCTTAAATGAGGGTGATCGGGCGGTTTCTATTTTGCAAGAATAATGTCTTCTGCCCGCAGCCATTTCGGCGAGCCGCGTTTGAAGGCTTTTTGGGCGCGGCGGGCGTATTGCTTGGCCTCGCGCTTTTTTCCGCGGCGCATTTCGAATTCCGCGCTGGCAAGGAGGGCATCGGACGGGCGGTTTTGGAACGAATAGGCCATGGCCAGGTATTGATAGCCCGCGATGGCGGTGGGGTCGGCAGCGAGCCCTTTGCGGATTTGGCGTATGGCTTCATCGACACGTTTCTTGGAACCTTCCGACACCAAGGCGTGGCCGTAATTGACCCGAATATAGCCGGAGCGCGAGGGGGCGTGTTTGAGGGCAAGCTGAAAATGACGGATCGCCCCTTTGGGATTGCCGGTTCGCAGCAGGACCTCAGCCTTCATCTCATGGAAAAACGCGTTCTTGGGGTCCCGCTTGATGAGGGCATTGAGCCCTCTCAGTGCGCTTTTAGGTGAGCCGTAGAGGAAATTGACGATTGCGCCGCCGTAGTCGCGGGCGTCTTTGTGCAGGGAACGGTCTGCCAGCACAGCGCGGGAGTAGCGATTTCCGCCGGTGTAGGCGGCGATCTTTGCCCGCACCAGATCATGGCGACGTTGTAGCCTGGCGCTGTCGCGGCGCTTGTTGTGGGGGTTGCGGGCGGCTGCGCCTTCGATCATTGCCATGCGCTGACGAGGCAGGGGGTGGCTTGACAGGTAGGGATCGCGACGTCTGGAAACGCCAACGCGGCCGCCGCCGAGGCGACGCATGGTGGCCAAAAGCCCTTGGGTGGACTGGCCTGTTTGTTTCAGCAAGCGCACGGCGGTGCGATCGGCGGACAACTCTTCGTCGCGCTTGTATCGCAACAGATCCCGCAGGGCGATATTGGCCCCACCGGCCCCGATGCCGATGCCCGCTCTTGAAGCGTCAGCACTGCCCGCCGCTGCCCCCGCCGCGCTGATTCCGATCCCGACCAGGCTTGCGATTCGAGCAAGGCGTTTGGCTTGGGCCATGCGTTCGCGCAGCCGCGCCTGATGGCCGCCTATGATGTGGCCGATCTCATGGGCCAAAACGCCGATGACTTCGTTGGGTGTTTTCGCCTGAAGCAGCAGGCCCGTGTTGATGAACAGGCCCCGGCCGGAGACGAAGGCGTTAAAGCTGTCGTCGTTGATGATGTAAAAACGCAGCGCATTGCGCGACAGCCCGGCAGCTTTGAGAAGAGGGTTGGAATAGTCGCGCAACAAAGCCTCAATCTGGGCGTCGCGCACGAGTGATGGGCGTTTGCGAGCCTCTGAAACACTGGGGACAGTCGTGTCGATGACCAATAGCAGCGCGAGTAGCAGCGCGGTCACAGCTTTTAAGCGGAAGCAACGGCGCGCATAGAGGGTCTGAAGATAAGGCATGGGTGAACGAACAGGCATCATGGGTCAGATATGATGTGCGTCTGCGCCTGATGTGAGGCAAGACCAAACGCGACACCAACAAGATAGGCGCACAGTAGCGAAAGCGCCGGCACGATCACATCACGTCTGCGACAGTGCTGAAAACACACGCCCTGGCTGTTGACCGATGCCCTAACCGTTTGATGCCGACCGTAAAAGAAACGCCGGCACATGATCGCCGAGGCCCTGGGGCGTTTTGTCTTGATCGTCCCGGCGTTGCTTCGGACGACGTTCCTTTCGTTCCGGCGGGGGCGCTTCGCTTTTTGCCGATACGGGCGCAACGTCTGTTGCAGGTGTGTCTATCGGGTTGGCTGTGTCGCGGGTTTTAGAGCCACGGCTGCTTCTTTTGCGGGGGGCGTTTGCCGTTTCTGCGTCCGCTTTGCCTCGGCGTCCGCGTCCGCGGGGTCGGTCATCGTCGACCGCTCCAGCTTCGTAGACCGGGCCTTCTGTTGCTTCCCCAGCGGCGTTGAGCCAAGGCAGTTCATCACCGGTGAGTTTCAGGATCGCTTTGAGATAGCGGTCGTCTGACGGGGCAACGAGGGTGAAGGCCCAACCATCTCGGCCAGCGCGTCCGCATCGCCCGATCCGGTGCACGTAATCTTCCGCGTGGATCGGCACGTCGAAGTTGAAAACATGGCTGACGTCCGGGATATCTAGACCGCGGGCGGCCACATCGCTTGCCACGAGCAGTTTTATGGTGCCGGAGCGGAACCCGTCCAGCGTCTTCATCCGGGACGTCTGATCCATATCACCATGCAAGGAACCCACCGAATAGTCCCGCTTCATCAGGGAGCGGTGTAAGGTCGCGACGTCCCGTTTTCGATTGCAAAATATGATGCCGTTTTTCAGCTCTTCCGCATTGTCGATAAGAGTGCGCAGTGTCACCCGTTTTTCAAAGTCCTTCGACGGCGTCGCGACCAGGGTTTGCTCCACGGTTTTCGCCGTCGATGCGGCGGCGGCCACGGCGACCTGAACCGGGTTTTGTAGGAATTTCTCAGCAAGACGCTCGATTTCAGGCGGCATCGTTGCAGAGAAAAACAGGGTTTGGCGGGTGAAGGGCACAAGGCCGACGATTCGTTCAATGTCGGGAATGAACCCCATGTCGAGCATGCGGTCGGCTTCATCAATGACGAGGATTTCCACCCCGGTCATCAAAATGCGTCCCCGTTCAAACAAATCAAGAAGGCGGCCGGGGGTGGCGATCAGCACGTCAGCCCCGCGGTCGAGTTTGCGCATTTGGTCTTCAAACGAAACGCCACCGATCAGGAGTGCAACGTTCAGTTTGTGATTGATGCCGTATTTGTTGAAGTTTTCTTCAACCTGCGCGGCCAGCTCCCGGGTGGGTTCCAAAATGAGGGTGCGGGGCATCCGCGCACGGGCTCTGCCTCTTTCGGTGAGCGAGATCATAGGCAGAGTGAAGGCGGCGGTCTTGCCGGTGCCCGTCTGGGCAATCCCCATCACATCGCGGCGTTCCAAAACGTGGGGAATGGCCTGCTCTTGGATTGGGGTCGGTTGGGTGTAGCCAGCGGCTTCGACCGCGGCGAGAACTTTCGGGCTTAGTCCGAGTTCGGAGAAATTCATGTTGTCGGTTTGTCTTTTCGTGTCGTGGCTTTTTCGAGAAAGCCGTTTCTTCGTTACCGTTCATATCGCGTTGGGGCGACAGATGTGTGTCGGTGGATGGTAGCGATCTATCCGGTGAGAGCTGGGCCAACGCTCCGTTTCCGCGTTGGCCGTTTTGTTTTTGACCGGCGATACAGACTTCGGTGCCGGTGCGGAGTGTGGCGACCACGATATAGAATAGAATGGCCGCAAACGGTCGGTAGGAGTTCACACCATGAACTCTTTCTCTGCGACGTAGAGAAGAGACCATTCAAAGTCAATCTCACCTTTGGCGTGGCTCGTTTTCCTGACAGCGCGTTGTGTTACAGATCCAGCTGTTTTGTTGATCGTCCGAGACGCTAAACATCCAACAGGTCTTCGCTGGCAAAAGCTGCGTTTTCTTGGATGAAGCGGAAGCGCAATTCCGGTTTGGTGCCCATCAGATTGTCGATGGATTTCTTTGTGTCATCGGCGGCGTCTATGGAAACGCGCAGCAGCGTGCGCTTTTTGGGGTCCATGGTTGTTTCTTTCAACTGCGCCGGCATCATCTCGCCCAGGCCCTTGAACCGACCGAGTTCGACCTTTTTGGTTCCTGTAAACTCCGTGCGCAGCAACTCGTCCTTGTGCGCTTCATCGCGGGCATAACGTGTTTTTCCGCCCTGGGTGAGTTTGTAGAGCGGTGGAACGGCGAGATAGAGATGACCTTCTGTGATGATCCCCGGCATTTCCTGGTGGAAAAACGTGATTAACAGCGATGCGATGTGGGCGCCGTCCACATCAGCGTCTGTCATGATGATCACCCGGTCGTAGCGTAACTCGTCCAGACTAAAACGTGAGCGCGTGCCGCAGCCCAAGGCTTGCACGAGATCGTTGATCTGTTGACTGCCTGCCAGTTTATCCCGGCTTGCCGATGCAACGTTCAGGATTTTGCCGCGAAGGGGCAAAATGGCCTGGCTTTTTCGATCTCGGGCCTGTTTGGCAGAACCGCCCGCGGAATCGCCTTCAACGATGAACATTTCTGTGCCGCCTTTGGCGTTTTTGGAACAATCGGCCAGTTTTCCGGGAAGACGCAGCTTGCGGGTTGCGTTCTTGCGGTTGACCTCTTTTTCCTGCCGTCGGCGCAGGCGCTCCTCGGCTCGATCTATGACCCAGTCCAGCAGCGTGCCGGCCTGGGCTGGTGACGCGGCGAGCCAATGGTCGAAGGCGTCTTTGACAGCGCCATCCACAATGCGGCTGGCCTCAACGGTGGCGAGGCGATCTTTCGTTTGGCCCACGAATTCCGGCTCTCGGATGAAGACCGAGATCATCGCGGCGGCGGACGTCATGACATCGTCGGCGGTGATGATGGCGCCCTTTTTGTTGCCAATCAGTTCGGCATAGGCCTTGAGGCCGCGGGCAAGTGTGGTGCGCAAACCAGCTTCATGGGTGCCGCCATCGCCTGTAGGCACGGTGTTACAGTAGGAATTGACCGTCCCATCGCCGGCATACCAAGCGACGGCCCATTCCACGGCCCCATGGCCGCTCTTCTTTGCGGTTGCGCCGGCGAAGGGTTCGCTCGTCACCATGGTGCGGGCGTCGATTGTTGCGAGGAGATAGTCTTTCAGGCCGCCCGGAAAGTGAAAAACAGCCTTTTCCGTGACTTCATCTTTGCCGCTGATCAATGCCGCATCGCAGGACCAACGAATTTCAACGCCACCAAACAGATAGGCCTTGGACCGTGCCATTTTGAATAAAGTCAGCGGCGAAAACTTCGCTTCCTTCCCAAAGATTTCGGCGTCCGGATGAAACCGCACTTTCGTGCCGCGACGGTTGTTTATGTCGCCCAGATGCTCGACCGATGAGGTCGCAAGGCCGCGGGAGAAGGTTTGACGGTAGAGTTGCTTGGCGCGCGCCACCTCAACGATCAAATCGTCGGACAGGGCATTAACAACAGAAATGCCCACACCGTGCAGACCGCCTGATGTTTCGTAGGCTTTGCCGTCGAATTTTCCGCCGGCGTGGAGTGTCGTCATGATAACTTCGAGGGCGGATTTGTCTTTGAATTTCGGGTGGGGGTCGACGGGAATACCGCGACCGTTGTCGGTGATGGTGAGATAGCCCTGCGCGTCCAGATCCACCTCGATCCACGTGGCGTGGCCGGCCACGGCTTCGTCCATGGAGTTGTCGATGACTTCAGCAAACAAATGATGCAAAGCCTTGCTGTCCGTGCCGCCGATATACATTCCAGGGCGACGGCGCACGGGTTCCAGGCCTTCCAACACCTCAATGTCGGACGCGTTGTACGTTCCATCTTTCACGGCAGCTTTGGCCTTGCGCGGCTGGGCGCTCGGTTTGGGTGCTGCGGGCGATTTTTCTGCTGCCGGTTTGGATGAGAAAAGATCGTGGTCCATGGGGGCCTTAAATTTGGGGGCGATCGCGATTCACTCGAATCGCCTGCATCGCTTCAAGTATTGCCATACAGGAGTAGGGTGGCCTCGGTGTTGGATCAAGGCTTAACGTTCTTGAAATGTTCTTGTTTTGCTTTCAGCTACGCGCAACTTTGGCGGCCATGTCGGCGGACAGCACCGAATGGATCGCGATCCGAATGCCCGGGCTTTTCTTTTCGAGTTTCTCGATGGCGTCCCGGGAAAACGCGACGTAGCGCCCGCCTTTGGTGACTGTGACCGTCGCGCTTGCGGCTTGTTTCAGGAAATACGCCACCTCGCCGATAAAGGAACCGGCAGGGATGTCGAAGCTACGCCCGCCTTTGTTGATCGTCACCGCACCATCGAGAACGTAGTATAGGCGGTCACACAGTTCATTTTCCTGCGTCAATGGTGTTTTGCCGTCAGCATCGCTCCATTCCGCGACTTTGAGAACACGGCGAAACTCGCCAGGGTTCATTGACCCAAAGGCTGCGTAAAGCCGCATTTCCTCATCGGTCATACGAAAGGTAGTGCGCTCAAACAGCAGCACCAAAATCATGTAGAGGTTGGCGGCCCCCATGACGAGGCTCCAAAAAATCGCGTCCCAGAGCGGAGCGTCGAGGGCGAAGTAGTAGTAGACGAGGTAACAGACGGTTCCTAGCAACACGAGCATGCGCAAAATGAGCTGATCGCGAACCAGAAAACCGGCAACATAAAACAGTGCTGCTATGTGCACCAAAAGCGCCGCACCACCCAACGTGTCAGCCATAACTACAATGAACCGCTCGAACTCTCAGTCGACGATTAGTTTAGCCGTGCTACTGGCAACAGAGGAGTGAAAAAGCGACACTGTGGATGGTGTGTGCGGTCTTTTCGTTCGTTTAAGTGGTCAGCCGCGCGGCTGCTCGGTGGGCAAAGCTGCTTTTTTGGCATTGCGGTTCAGAGTAAGGCCGATAACCGGGACCAACTTGTTGTTGGCGCGCACAGAGATGGTGACGTGCATTTTGTTGCGGCTCTTGAGATTCGCCACCATGGTGCCGTTGAGCTTTTTGCGGTTGATCCCAACGACCAGACGGTTGCGGCGCAGTCGGCCGGATACGATGTCGAGGCCTTTGCCTTTTGCGCCGTCAAGGAACGTTCCGCGGTAGCTGTTGCCACGTTTGATGATGCGGGCGCTGATGGTTTGCGAAAACAGCCCGACGCGACATTTGCCGGAGAGGACCATGCCGACACCGGCCGGGGCCTTGCCTTCCAAACGGCAGGTGAACCGGGTGTCCTTGTAGCGGCCTGCCACAATTTTGCCTGCACCGGACCAAGACCCCTGCACACCTCTGAAATAGGCGCGCTCACTGGCGCTCGCCGAAGTGCTCCATACGGTGGACACGGTCGAGGGCAACGCAACAAGGGTTGAAATTGCTAAAGCGCTCAAGACGTTTTGGGCGCGTTGGAACGGGAGACTCATCACAAACATCCGTTTTTATCCCTTGCGGGTTGACGAGAACTTTCGGCGACAATGGTTAACCGATTATGGCTTCAAAGGGAAGAATTGCCCGGATCGGTGGCCTGGTGCCGTTTGACAGAGCTGCGTGTGACCCAACGGCAACAGCTGTGCAGCGCAGCATTACTTGCGGTTTTCATCGCCAGATCCGCTCAGACGTGTCAGATCGGACAAAAAATCACCTGCGCTGGGGCGTTTAACCTCCAAATACGGCATGGGGCGACACACATCCATGGCGGAAATTCCAATCCGTGCGGTCAGTAGGCCGTTGATGACACCCTCTCCCAGACGGGTTGAAAGGCGCGCCGCGAGCCCTGACCCCACAACTTGTTGAAGAAGCCCGTCGCCGACTGCAATAGAGCCTGTCACCGCTAGATGGGTTATGACCGTTCGGGCCAACCGGACAAAACCTAGCGTTCCGGGCCGACCGCCATAAAGCTCTGACAGGGCACGGATGAGGCGGGCGTTTTCCACCAGTACGTAGCCGATATCAACGATGGCCCGCGGGGAAACGGCGGTAACGATGCTCACCCGTTTGGCCGCGCCGAGCACAAGGGCGCGCGCTTCTTGGTCCAAAGGTGCGTAGAGTGCGCGTTCTGTGAGGACGATAAGATCACGTCCGTCAATGACCTCTCCGTCCAGCTCTTGAACTGCCGCTTGACCCTTCGGACCGGACAAAGCGGTGAGGCTTTTGATGAGCGTTCGGGCCTTTGCAACATCATTGGAGTTGTAGCATTCCATTGCCTCTTGGCGCAGGGCATCGATGCGCGTGAGACGCCGCAGTGCGAGTAATTCTCGCGCTATGATAATGATAGCGGACAGCGCAACCAGACCCGTGACCGCAAGCGCCAGCCAGCCCAGCCAGTCGCCGCGGGCGAAAAGTGCACGCACCAAGCCGTCGACCCACAGCCCAAATGCCAACGAAAGAAGGGCACCAAGCGCGCCCAAAAACACGCGGCCCCACCGCAATCCTCGTTTGCGTTGGGAGATCGGTGGTGGCGTGAGGGCTTCAAAGGCGTCTTGCTCGTCCTGCGTGAGGCGTTGGGCGGCGGAGTCGTCGGTGGTTTTGAAGGCGCTGGAAAGTTCGAAGCTGCGCGGGCCTGAAGAGGGTTTTGCTTTTGCCCTCGGTTTGGATTTTCGCGCCGCTTTTGCTGGTTCGGCTTTGGCGGCTTTTGTTTCGGATGGGGCAGGGATTGGCGCGCCGACAGCGAAGCTGCGGGGTGCCCGGCCCTTGTTTGGCGCATCGCTCATTGCAGGTAGTCTCCAAACAAAAATTCGAGCGCGCGGTCGAGCCGGATGTGCGGCAGTTTTAGCTCCACCGTATCGGCTTTATCCTGGGCGTGTGAGAATTCAGGAGGGCGAAATCTCACAAAGCGCAGCGGGTCGATTGCCGTGTTCGGGTCCGTGATGTCTTTGGGGTTATGCGGGAGATCGCCGGGGAAAATGCCCGTGCGTTTGAGGCCATCGAATGTCTCATCGCCCAAGGTCTCGCCCGCCAGAGGCGTGCCCACGACGATGGGTACGGTGTCTTTGCCGTCCTTTATTTCTCCTTCGGTTGTTGCGCGGAGCGCCGCCAAGGCAACCACGTCGGTGCGCGCGCCAGAAAATTGTGCCCGCTCCCGTGCGCGGCGCACCAGGTGGTTCAGGATGCTCTCCAAGCGATCATGGTTTGTGTGGTGAAGATGGTCGGCTTTGGTGGCAGCAAACAGGATGCGGTCTGTGCGGGTGCTGAACAGCGACGTCAGCCAGGATCGGCGTCCGTGATTGAAACAATCGAGGATTTCACCCAGCGCCGTTTCAAGGTCGGCCACGGCTTTTGAGCCGGCATTGATGGCCGACAGCACGTCCACCAAGACGATCTGGCGGTCGATGCGGGCGAAGTGGTCACGAAAAAACGGTTTGATGACGAGGCTTTTGTAGGATTCAAAGCGCCGCTCCATAAGCCCTTGCAGCGTGTCAGCGCCTACTTGCCCCGTGTTATGTGGGCAGTCCAACGGACTAAATGTGAGAGCGGGGGAGCCTTCCATGTCCCCTGGCATGAGAAAGCGGCCCGGGGGCAAGGTGGACAGCGCGCGGTCGTCAGAGCGGCAGGCCCGCAGATACTCGGTAAAATGTGCCGACAATTGCTCCGCAACGACCTCGGAGGCTGGCCCATCGAAAGGGTGTTCGGCGAGTGCAGCATGCCACCTGGTGGCAAGGTCCGCGCGGCCCTCCAGGCGTGAGAGCGCAAGCGCTTCGCGTGACCATGTTTCAAATGTTTTTCCCAGAAGCGGCAAATCCAGTAACCACTCGCCGGGATAATCCACGATGTCGAGGGTGAGTTCACCGGCCCCAAAATTGCGGGCAAAAAAGCCTGCCGAGTCGTATTTCAGGCGCACGCGCAACTGTGAGATCGAACTGGTGGAGGACGGCCACGTCCGGTCGCGCAACAGTGCGTCCAAGTGCTGCTCCACCTTAAAGCGGGGAATCGTGTCGTCAGGCTGCGGTTCGAGGGCGGCATCGCGGAGACGACCCTGCGAAGCGACGCTAAACAGGGGTAGGCGACCTGAATTGAGCAGGTTGTGCACCAGCGCGCTGATGAAAACGGTTTTCCCGGCCCGCGACAGGCCCGTTACGCCAAACCGTACTGTGGGTGAGAGCAGATGGCTGGCCGCATCCCCAAGATTGTCGAGGGCGATGCGGGCATCGTCGCCGAGGGATGTAATTTGGCTCATGGAGTTTCGCAGAAAACGGGAGATACAAGGCCCATCGGAAACTCAATCCAAACAAATTTAGGCAGCGGGAGCCGCAGGGGCTGCGGGTTCCGCCTGCAAATCGGCGGGCCGAACAAAGGCTGAAAGCGTGTTTTCCGACTGGCGCAGCTCTGACCACTTTGTGCGGGGGACTATGAGTTGGGCCAGACAGGCCGTGCCAAAGTGTTGCTGCATCAGTTTGGCAGATGCGGGGCTGGACGGGGCCGCAAGGTTTCGGCTGAGTTCGTCGCAAGTCGGGTTGTGGCCAATGACTACCAAGGTGTTGACGCTGTCATCCACCGCCCAAATGGCCTGGAAGTAATCGTCCAGGGAGCCGTTGTAGAGTGCGGCTTCGAACTTTGGGGTTTTGCCGCTAAAGGCTGGCTCGATACCGCCCCACGTGTCGCGTGTGCGCTGTGCCGGAGAGCACAGGATGGCGCAATCATCGGTGGACTGAGATACATGCGCTTCGAACCATGGGCGCAGAACTTCAAGTTGGCGGAAGCCACGGGCATTCAAAGGACGGTCAAAGTCACTTACTCCAGGCGAAGCCCAGGACGACTTTGCGTGGCGCAAAATGATGAGTGTTTTGGCATCCGTCTCCATGGGTTCTCCCTAAACGGCTGCCACCCATGCTGCAAGTGGGGCCCCATGCGCTTGGCGTCTCCAGGGCATTGGTCGGGCCATGCACCCACACATATCAAAAGCGCTTAAAGCGCTGCGCGCACTTTAGTGACTGGTTTGATCGCGGACCACGTATTGGCCGGCCGCGTCTTTCTTAAAAAGTTCGTTCAACTGCGGATGGCGCAAAGGATGATCTGCATCGTCCATGATCAGGTTTTGCTCGGAGACGTAGGCAATATATTCAGTCTCGTCGTTTTCGGCGAGCAAATGGTAGAACGGCTGATTTTTGGATGGGCGTATCTCTTCCGGAATGGCTTCGTACCACTCATCGGTGTTGTCAAAAATCGGATCGACGTCGAACACCACACCGCGAAATGGATAGATACGATGCTTGACCACTTGACCGATTTGGAATTTGGCGTTGCGGATCATGGCTTTTGAGTTCCCGTTTCGAGATTATTGTGCCGCATTATGCGAGCGCCGGTGTCAGTGGCCCTCTTAAAATAAGAGTATCTACAAAAGCGCTGTAGGCTTCAACCGTTTCGGCCTCTTCTTTGTGTGTCAAAACGCACACTGTTGAGGCCCAGTCCACCGCCTTTTGCACCGGCCTTTCCCTTGGCGTTTGGGCCCATTGGCGCTCTTGACGGTGACGAGTGGCCGCTTTAGCCGCGCTGTGCAGCGCGTGGTGAGAAGTGCCATTGCCGGTACTGATAGCAGAGTGTCATGGCAGACATTTTGGGCATGGCCCTTCCATTTTTTGGTCTGATCTTCTTCGGCTTCGTCGCTGGACGCCTGCGCGGCATTCCTATCGACGGTTTGGCTTGGATGAATTTTTTCATCGTCTACGTTGCCTTGCCAGCCCTGTTTTTCAATTTGTTATCGAAAACGCCGGTTGAACAATTGGCCAGTTGGAGCTTTGTGCTCACCGCCCTTTTGGGCACCTATTGTGCTTTCGCCATCGCTTTTTGCATTGGAGTTTTTGCAACCGATGGCGATGTTCCAGAAAGCACCATCCAGGGTCTTGCGGGCGCCTATGGCAATATCGGCTATATGGGCCCCGGGCTTGCGATTGCAGCTTTAGGACCAGAGGCTGCGGTGCCGGTGGCGCTGATCTTTTGCTTCGACAACACGCTCCACTTCGCCATGGCGCCGCTCATGATGGCGGTGGGCGGGGAAGGGCCAAAACAAGCGCCGCTTGATGCGGTCTTGGGTGTTTTGAAACGCATCTTC
>JBCBCT010000094.1:0-11567 GCA_038530365.1 Pseudomonadota bacterium
GCAACGCGCGCCCCAAATACCTCGAAGCCTTCATCGATGAATTGGTGAACTGGGAATACGCCGGCGAGATGTACAGCGCCGCTGTTGCTTAAGCATCATTGAGTTGACGCCCACAGTCTTACCGCAGGCTGTGGGCGTCAAAATAGTTTGACGGTTTTGACGGAGCAGCATTCAGCGCGCTGCCAAAAGCGCCATCGCGAATATGCCGTGTTGTGGAAGGTCCGGAACGATAGATCGATCCGCCGAAACCAAAGCCAAGGCGAAGCCCGAACTGGCCTTTCTGAGCTACATCAATCTGAAATGCCAAATAGGCTCACACCAAACGTGTCCCCTTAGCTGACAGCTTACGCTTTCCCGGCGCACTTGAGGGCGAAGGCGTAGACCAGAGCCACTTCTTCCAGATAGGCGAACCGTCCGGTTTTGCCGAAATGACCGGAGCCCATATTGGTTTTGAGGAGGATCGGCGAGCGGCCTTGGGTCACCGCGCGCAGCTTCGCCACCCATTTGGTCGGTTCCCAATACTGCACCCGCGGATCGGTGAGCCCGGAAAGGGCGAAAATCGGCGGATAGGGGCGGTCGCTGACGTTGTCATAGGGGGAGTAGCTGCGGATGATCTCGAACTCCTCCGCGCTCTCAATCGGGTTGCCCCATTGGCTCCATTCCCCGGGCGTGAGCGGCAGCGATGCATCCAGCATGGTGTTTAACACGTCAACAAACGGCACCTGCGCGATGATGCCGGAAAAAAGCTCCGGTGCCATGTTCACGGAGGCTCCCATCAGGAGCCCACCCGCCGAGCCACCCATGGCGACGACCTTGCCTTCACCCGTGAAGCCTTTCGCCGCCAAGTGCCGTCCCGCTGCGATAAAATCTTCGAATGTGCGTGTTTTTCCCGCCTTTTTGGTCTGTTCGTACCAATGACGGCCGAGTTCATCGCCGCCGCGGATGTGGGCGGTGCAATAGACAAAGCCCCGATCCACCAGACTCAAGCGGTTGGTGGAAAAGCCAGCGGGCATGCCCATGCCGTAGGAGCCGTACCCGTAGAGCAGGCAGGGCGCAGAGCCATCAAGCGGCGTGTCTTTGTGGTGCAGAACTGTGAGGGGCACTGAAACACCGTCCGTAGATGGCGCGTGCAGCCGCCGTACCACATAGTTCGCCGCGTCATGGCCGGAGGGAATTTCCTGCTCTTTGCGCAACGTGCGTTCGCGGCTCGCCATGTCGTAGTCCCACACCTGCATAGGGGTGGAGGGCGAAGAATAGGTGAAGCGCAAAACGCCGGTGTCGAACTCATAGCCGGAGCGGATGCCGAGGGAATACGCTTCTTCGTCAAAGACGATGGCGTGTTCGTCGCCCGACGCCATATCTCGAATGATGATCCGTGGGAGTGCGTTTTCCCGCTCCAAACGCACCATGTGATCGCGAAACAGGATCACCGAATCCATCAGCACGTCACCGCGGTGGGGGATGAACGCTTCCCAGTGCTCTTCCTGCGGCGTGGCGATGGGTGCTTTCATCACTTTGTAATTCTCTGCACCGTCTTTGTTCGTGGTGATGAACAGCGTGTCGCCGTGGACATCCACGTCATATTCGTGACCCGGGCGACGGGCAGCGATTAACACCGGTGGAGCAAGCGGATTATCGGCAGGGATGAGGCGCACTTCATCTTCATCATTTTGGCCGGTCGCAAGAAAGATCCATCGTCCATCGAGGCTTTTGCCGACGCCGACGTAAAAGCGCGGATCCATTTCCTCGTAAATGAGCGTGCGTTCGCCGTTGAGCGGTTTGTAGTAGGCTTTATTGGGGCGGTGATTTTCGTCCACCTCAACGTAGACAAAACCATCGCTGGCTGCGGTCCAGGCAAGGCTACCAACGTCGCGGATGATCTCATCGCCATCCACCCCGGAGGCCAAATCGCGCACCTTGAGATGGTGATATTCTGACCCGTTGGTATCGACGGACCACGCCATTTTTGAATGGTCCGGCGCGTGGGCCATGTGGCCAAGGGCGAAGTATTCAAAGGCCTTGGCTTCGTCTGGCCCGTGGAACAGGACCGTTTCATCGCCACCGTCACGGGGTTCACGGGTAAACAGCGGGTATTCAGCGCCTTCTTCGTAGCGCGTGCCGTAGGCGTAGGGCCCATCCGGTGAGGGCACCGAGGAATCGTCCTGCTTCACCCGGCCTTTCATTTCATCGAAAAGCGCGTCTTGAAGGGGCTGCGTTTCGGAAAGCAAAGCGTCTTGATAGTCGTTTTCCGCTTCCAGATAGGCGCGGATTTCGCTCGGCAGGGCGCTGGGGTCGCGCATGACATCCTGCCAATTGTCGGCCCGCAGCCAGCCGTAATCGTCGGTCAGCGTCATGCCGTGGTGGCTGGTCGAAACCGGTTTCGCGACCGCTGATGGCGGCGCAAGTTTGCTCAAATCAAAAGGCATGGAGGGTCAATCATCGCTCTTTGGGTTAAAGGTTATTTGGGTTCAAAAGTCATTTGGGATCAAAAGTGAGGGCAAGCCCGTTCATGCAGTAGCGCAGGCCGGTCGGAGCCGGGCCATCGGGAAACACGTGCCCTAAGTGCCCGCCGCAGTCAGCGCAGCGCACCTCCGTGCGTTTCATGAACAGCTTTCGGTCCACATGTTCCGTCACGGCTTCGTCGTCGATAGGGGCGTAGTAACTTGGCCAGCCGGTGCCGGAATCAAATTTCGTCTCCGAAGCGAACAGCGCTTTCCCGCAACCGGCGCAACAATAGGTGCCTGCGCGCTTTTCGTTGTTGAGGGGGCTGGTGAAGGCGCGCTCCGTGCCCTCTTCGCGCAAAACATAATACTGTTCCGGCGTGAGGATCCCGCGCCATTCGGCATCGGATTTTTCAATTGTGGGCATGGCAAGGTCTCGCAGGACAGGGTGCTTGATGGTAGGCGACAGATAGTGCGGGCGGCTTTGGCGCTCAAGATGGGGCAAGTCGGCGCGCCCTACCTTGAAGCGGAGTTCTGATCGGTTACGCGCGGTCGATCAGGTTCAATCCAAGGGCCACACCGAGCAAGATGGCCAACCACAGCACCATCGTGCCGGTTGGCTGAAGCCGTGCGGCAGGCCCCTCTGGCCCGTAAAGAGCGGCAAGAGACTGGGCAAGAAGGCTGATAAGCCAGGCCCAACCCCTTTTCAGCTCGCTAAATGTCGCCGTGAAAAACCGGTCGATGAAATAAAGAACAGCCGTCAAAAAACGCCGGAAGATCCAGTCGACGTCCAGGACTGTTCCTGGTCGCGTGGTCACCCAGAGGCCGGCGCGGTTCATGAACCACCAGACCAAGAAGACCGGGATGAGGAGTTGCCCTTGCGAAATAAAGTGGCTGACGGTGTAAGCCTTATAGTCCGCCGCAACCGGGAGTGCTGCGTAGAACGCGCCCGGCAGAAGCCCCAGTGCCAGGCAAGCGAGCGCGGCCATTACCATCGCGACAATCATCCAGTGCGGAGCTTCCGCTGGGCCTTTTTGCGTTGAAGGGTGCCCACTATCGGTCCCGAAGAACAGGCGATAAGGGACCTTGATCCCGGCATTGATGAACGCCCCCACGGAAGCGAGCACGATGGCGGACCAAGCCCAAAAATGCGGGCTTTGGGCGGTGGCATCGACGGTCATGGATTTGGAGACAAAACCGGAAAAGAGCGGCACAGATGCAATGGAGGCTGAGCCCACCAAACACAAAATAGCCGTTACAGGCATCGTGCGCCACAGACCGCCAAGGGCGCTCGCCTGCGCTGTTCCGGTTCGGTAGAGAACCGCGCCGACAACCATGAACAACAGGCCCTGATAGAAGATACTGGCGACAGCGTGGGCCGCTGCTCCGTTGATTGCGAGGCCCGAACCCACGCCAATGCCTGTGACCATAATGCCAAGTTGGCTGATCAGCGTGTAGGACAGCGCGCGACGCAAATCATCTTCAACTTCCGCAAAAATCAGCGGGTAAAGCGCCATCACCGGGCCGATGATGACCAAAATTTCTGCGCCCGAAAACCCGCGGATCAGGCAGTAGATGGCCATTTTGGTGGTGAAGATGGACAAGACGACCGTGCCGCTGACGGTGGCTGCCGGATAGGCGTCCTTCAGCCAACAATGAACGAACGGGAAGGCCGCTTTGATGCCAAGGGCGGCAAACACCAACCAAACGCCAATCGACCAATCGCTCCACGATCCCGTGCCCACGGTTCCAAAATCAATGGATCCGGTTTCGCGGTATAAAAGCGCGATCCCGCCGATGAGCAAAACCCCGGAGCCGATCTGGTAGCCGAGGTAGCGCATGCCGGTGTTGAACGCGCCTTCCGTTATGCGGCCCCAAATGAGGAACACGGAGGCAAGCGCTGTGATTTCCCAGTAGATAAACAGGGTAATGAAATCTCCGGCGAGCACAGCGCCGACCGCAGCTCCCGAATACAAAAGCGTCGCTACCTGCTGCGACGGTTTGGTGAGATGCCAAGCGTAGACGGCGGCCATGACGCCCGCGGCGCAAAAGGCAAGGGCAAACAGTCGAGATAGGGCGTCCACTCGCATCATCGTCAGATCGAGGCCCGCGAGGCTCACCGTCGCATAGCTGCCGTTGGGAGCATTGAACACCAGGCCAAGCGCAACCAGCGGGACCAACACACAGACCACGCGCCGTGCCATGTGGCTCGGCACCGCCGCCACCAAGAGCGCACCGATGATGAACGGCCAAACCGGGGTCATGCCAAAGGCTAAAACAGCATCAAGCATCGCGGTCTAGCCTCTCGTCCAAATCCTCAAGGGGGTGCTTTTCGCTTTCCACACCGCGCTCACCGTAGAAGGTTTTTCCGCGCAGGAAGAGCTTGCGGAAGGCAACGGAGGCAAACCCCACGAGGGCCGCGCCCACACCCGCATACAGAATGTAAAATGCCGGGATCTTGTCGGCCTCGGTGTAGCCGTAGCGCAGCCCCGTAAATTCCAAGGCGAAAAGCACGAGCGCGAGGGCGACGAGAACGATGAGCGCCGCCTTTTGAAACCGGTCCGTTTCAAAAAACAGTTTGGGATCTGGTTTTTTGTCTTGTGCGTCCGGCATCGCTACTCGCTTCCTGTCAATGCCGCGGCAGCGTCGGCAGCCGTTGTGCCATCGGGCGTGAGGCCCGCCACAGGGGCGAGGAACATCTCGATGCTGCCGGAATAAAAGAACAGAACCAAACAGCCAAAAGCCGTCAGGCAAATTGGCAAGACACAAAACAGAGGCGCTTCTTGAATGCCGCGCGTCAGGCCCTTGGCCCGTGTGTCTTTGCGGACGCCGGCGCCCACAAAACCGCGCGCAAACACGGGAAGCAGGTAAGCAACGTTCAGCATGGACGACACCATCAAGACACCGATGATGATGATTTGACCCGTATCAGCGGAGGCGACCATCAACGCCCATTTGCTCCAGGAACCAGCAAGCGGCGGAAGGCCGATAATGCTGAGGGCACCAATGCCAAACGCGATGAACGTAAAGGGCATCTTCCAGCCCAATCCCCGCATATCGCTGATTTCTGTTTTATGGGTCGCAACGTAAATCGCGCCGGCACACATAAACAGTGTGATCTTGCCAAAGGCATGGGTCGCGATGTGCAAGCCGCCGCCGATGACACCCATGGACGTGGCCAGCGCCATGCCAAGGGTGATGTAGGACAGTTGGCTTACGGTGGAGTAGGCCAGACGCTTTTTCAGATTGTCCTGCTTGAGCGCCACGGTGGACGCCGCGATGATCGAAAACGCAGCCAGCCACATCAGCCATTCCGACGCCCCTGTGCTGGACAGCGTATCGATGCCAAATACGTAGACGCCAACTTTAAGCATGGTGAACACGCCCGCTTTCACCACGGCCACGGCGTGGAGCAGCGCGCTCACCGGCGTTGGCGCGACCATCGCGGCCGGCAACCAGCGGTGGAAGGGCATGAGAGCCGCTTTGCCGATACCAAATGCAAACAATGCCAGCAAAATTGGCATGAGGCTGGCGCTCACCTTGCCGTCCAAAATGCCGCCAAGCCTAAAATCAAGGGTGCCGGCAAGCACGTAGGTCCAAACGACAGCGGTGAGCAGCAGCGCAATGCTGGTGCCCATGAGGATGCCGAGATAGGTGCGCGCGCCAGCCTTTGCGTCGCCGTTTTGTTTGTGCGCCACCAGCGGATAGGTGGAAATCGTGAGCGCCTCATAGAACAAAAACAACGTCAACAGATTGGCTGAAAACGCGATGCCCATGGTGGCGAAAATGGCGAATGCAAAGCAGGCAAAAAACCGAGCGTGGTTTTTTTCATTGTTGCCGCGCATGTAGCCCACGCCATAGATATGCGTGACGGTCCATAACCCCGAGGCGATGAGGGCAAACAGCAGGCCCAGCGGTTCAACATGAAGCGCAATCGAGAGGCCCGGTTGCAGCGTCAACAAAACGATTTTGTCGATGGGCCCTGCCACGAATTGCTGGGTCAACGTAATCACGAGGCCGAACAGGACGACCGCGCCCGCAAACGTCATGCCATCACGAATATTTGGCGCATTCCGGCTCACCATAATAAACGCGCAGAGCGCCAACGGCAGACCCAAAATGAGGAGGAGCAAGGTTTGCGGGATCATGGCCGACCTCCCGGTCCGATGATCACGGTGCCCTTGCCCTCAAAACCACCGGCCAGCAGCCCTTCGGCAGCCGTTCGTGAGACGTCGATCACGAAGTCGGCGTCGAGCCCGAACCATATGCACGCAAGCGCCAAGAACCATGTGGGAAGGAGCAGCGAAAGCGGAGCCTCTTTGATCGTCCGAGCTTCCTCCGGCACCGGTTGCAGATAAAGCACCTCCAACACCCGCCAGATATACACCACCGCGATCAGCGATGAGGCGACAATGAGGAGACCGAGAAACCACCAGCCCTTGTCGAATGCGGCTTGCAGCAGGATGAACTTGGATATGAAACCCGCCGTTCCTGGAACACCGATCAGGCTTAGGCCCGCGACCACAAAAGCAGCGCAGGTCCACGGCATCTTTTTGCCCAAACCGGCCATGCCCGGGGCAAGCGCGGTGCCCGTGCGAAAAATGATGGCCCCAACAGCCAGAAACAGCGCGCCTTTGGTGATCGCATGGTTG
The DNA here is from genome assembly GCA_038530365.1 of Pseudomonadota bacterium. GTDB lineage: Bacteria > Pseudomonadota > Alphaproteobacteria > Rhizobiales > Rhizobiaceae > Pseudahrensia. Next base: position 7,094 of record JBCBCT010000094.1, read on the forward strand.
AACAAATGGGCCATGGTGGACGTGAGACCCAGCGTGGTGAGAAGCGAAATGCCGAGCAACATGTAGCCAACCTGCGCAAGGCTTGAATAGGCCAACATGCGTTTCAAATTGGGCTGAAACACCGCCATGAACGATGCCACAAACATCGCAAGGAGCGACAGCGGCAGCAGAACGTAGACAACCGTGTCACGCTCGAACCCAAGGGTTGAGGAATAGACGGAAAAGAGAAACCGCATCAAAACGTACAGTGCGACTTTCGTGGCGGTGGCGGCCAGAAAAGCCGTGACCACGGACGGTGCATAGGCATAGGCGCCAGGCAACCAGCGGTGCAGCGGGAACATCGCAAACTTAAGCGCCATGCCAACAACGATAAACGCAAACCCCGACCGCAGGGTGCGGCTGGTGGGGCCCTGTTCAGCGATGCGCGATGCGATGTCGAACAGGTTCAACGATCCGGTGGCCTGATAAATGAAGCCCAAGCCGATGACGAAGAACGTCGCCCCGATGGTGCCCAAAACCAAGTAATCGTAGGAGGCCGAGAGAGCGCGGCGATCCTTCTTGGCCCCCAGCGCAACCAAAACGTAGGTGGAGAGCGAAGAAATTTCTAAGAAGACGAAGATATTGAACGCATCGCCCGTGATGGTCACGCCCAACAAGCCGCTGACGCACAGCATCAAACACGCGTAAAACAGCGTGTGATGTTTTGGGTCGATCTCGTCTTCAATGCTCTTTCGCGCGTAGGGCATCACAACGCTGGCCAGAAGGGTGATCACCACCAGCAGCATCGCGTTGGCCGTGTCGACACGGTATTCAATCCCTAAGGGCGGAGCCCATCCCCCCAGGTGATAGGACAAGACCGAGCCGTCCATCGTCAATAACAGCATGTGAAGGCTGAGGCCAAGTGCGCCCAAGGCGGCCAATTGAGCCAGCACATAAGCGATGCCGCGGTTGATCGCGATCACCATGATGGGCGAAGCGAGCATCGGCAAAAGCACCGTCAGGATCGGAGCATGGTTTGCGGCGAAATTTAACATCGGCGTCAGGCGGCCTTCTTATCGTCAGGCAGCTCCAACGCGTCCCGTTCCTTGCGCGCAACGCGCAGGTCTTTGTCCAAGATCTCGTCTTCTTCAATCGTGCCGTAGGTTTCGTTGATCCGCACGATCAGCGCCAGCCCCAGCGACGTCGTCGCGATGCCCACCACAATGGCGGTGAGGATCAAGACGTGGGGCAGGGGGTTGGAAAATGTCAGTTCTTGCCCCTTCACAAAAATTGGGGCAGTCCCACCGGCCATTTTGCCCATGGAAATATACAGGAGAAACACGGCCATCTGGAAAATGTTCAGACCGACGATCTTTTTGAGCAGATTGCCCCGGGCCACGACAATGTAGAGACCTGTCATCATCAAAATGACGAACAGCCAATAGTTCATCAGGCCCAGCACTTTACCGGAAGCGAGAAACTCCACCATCTTCACCAATCCTTGTCGTCGATGGAGGGAGGACGGCCGGCAAATGAATAATAGATCGCCATCATCACGCCAAAGACGGTGACCCCAACGCCAAATTCAATAATGATGATGCCGTAGTGCTGACCGTCGATTTTGTCCGGGAGCAACGGGTTGTAGTCGAGAAACGCACCTCCCTGGAGCATGGACACCACGCCAACGCCGGAAAAGATCAAAACCCCCAGAGACAGAAGCACATGGATCACGCGGTCAGGGATCAACGCGCGCAGATCCCGCAGCGAAAACACGATCCCATAGAGAATAAAGGCCACAGCGAAAATCACGCCAGCCTGAAACCCGCCGCCGGGCCCAAAGTCTCCGTGAAATTGCACATAAAGACCGTAGAGCAAGATCGGTGCGACCAGCAAACGGGTCACAACGCGCAAAATAAGATGATGTTCCATACCGATCAGCTCTCCCGCCTGCGGCGGCGGCGCACGGAACCACCGATGAGAAGAACAACCCCGATTCCGGCGGCAAACACCACAACCACTTCGCCCAAGGTGTCAAAGCTGCGATAGCTGGCCAAAACCGCCGTTACCATATTTGGCACGTCGATTTCCGACGGCGTGCGCTCGATATATTGCGCGCCCACATGGGTGTGAACGGGGGCGGATGGATCGCCGAACAGCGGCATATCCAGGGTTCCGTAGATTAGAGTTGCGCCGGTCAGCGTGACAATCGCCAGCGGCACTAAGGAGTAGCGTTCAGGCTTTTTCTCGTTGCGGGCGGTCAGGGCAATGGTGCCCAGCATGAGCACCGAAGAGATGCCCGCGCCCACGGCAGCTTCCGTGAAAGCAACGTCCACCGCATCCATGACAATAAACAAAAGTGCGGCCAGGAGGCTGAACACGCCCGACAGCATGACAACTGCAAACAGACTGCGCACCAGCGCCACAGCGATGGCTGTGGTCACCAGGGAGAGGAACAGGAAAAGCGTGGTGGCGAGTTCCATGGTCTACGCCTTCGCTTTCTTCTTCGAAGCAGCCCGCTTCTTGGCTTTGTTTTCAGTCTCCTGTTTTTCCATCCACTCCGGCAATTCAACTTGGCCCACCGTCGCGTCTTCCAACAGATCTTTGGGCCGCGAGCCGATGGAGAAAGCCGCATTGACAACCGCGTGGGAGGCCGTCGGCCCTGTTATGGCCAAAAAGACCACGATTAACACCAGTTTGACGGTCACCAGCGAAAAGCCGGTCCCCAGCATCATCCCAAACAGCAGCAGGCCTGCGCCAGCCGAATCGATAATCGAGGCCGCATGGATTCGGGCCCAAAAATCCCGCAGGCGCACCATGCCGAGCGATCCGACGAACAAGAAGAACGAACCACTGAGGATAAAGGCCCAAGCCAGAATATCGGTGATCAAAGAAAGACTCATGCGCGCGCCTTGCCGTTTGCATCAGGCTCTGGTGTCGCGTCGTCCCCCAAACTATCAGATTGATCGACAATCATCTCAATGTCCTCCGGTTCATCGCCCAGACGTCGGTAACGAAAGAACTTGAGAACCGCGATCGTGCCCACAAAATTGATGAGCGCATAAAGAAGTGCGATGTCGAGAAAGTCTGGTCGGCCAAATGTGAGGCCGACCGCGCCGATAAACAACACCGTGCACGTGCCAAATTGGTTGAGCGCAGCCACGCGGTCATAAAGGGTCGGACCGGCGAAAAGGCGCACCATCAAAAGAAGCATGCTGATCGAAATGGCGATGGTGGCGAAGGCAAACATTACGCCGCATCCTTGCCGAGTTCGCCGTCCAGCGCTGCGCTGCGCTCAGGCCGCTCTAGCTGGCAAACGCGCTGGCCCATGGCTTCCAGCGCCTTCATGTCCGCAGCTTCGTCCGTGAGCGCGTGGACAAAAAAGCGATCCCCTGCGGTCTGCACGGTCACGGTGCCAGGGGTGATTGTGATGGAGTTGGCGTAGAGCATTTTGCCCAATTCGGTGGCCTGATTTGCAGGCACTTCAATCAGCCGCTGCTGCACATTGTTGGGATCACCAAGGATCACCTTTGTTACCGCCCAATCCGCTTTGCCGATCTCAACCGTCAGCCAGAACAAATAATTGAGGAGCGCCATGCCCTTCATGTCTCGGTAGATGGGCTGATCCATCAGTTTCAAGCGTGCCACCAGCGCCACTGTGAGGGCGCAAGACACCGCGCCAAGGCCGATGATCAACGGCTTATAAATGCCGGACATCACCAACCACAGGGCAAACAAAGCAACAAAAAGATTGACGGCGCGGGCTATGGGAACACTCGTATCAATCGAGAGCAAAAACCTTCCGCGATATCTAGAGCAGGTCCGTCAGATTTCAACGGGTTGAAGTCCAATAATCAGTTGATACCGCAAGCAAATGCAGGCTTTGGTCTGCGACGGCGGAGGTTCTGAAATCACCTGGGCTTTGTGTAAAGGATCGGTTTACTCTTCGAGCATGGGCCGGTCTTATACGGTGTTCGTGAAGTAAATAACGCTTTGATTTAATATTCAGTATCATTGACATTTGTTTTTGCGCCGAATAATTCCGGCAGACCGCGCGACTCACGACTGCAGAAAATAAAACAGCAGCGAAGATGCGGGCGGTGTTTACGGACGCAACAAAAAACCTAAAAAGGTGAGCTCTATGGAAAACAACGAACACAACGACCCATCACTTCTTCTCGAACTGACCGCAGAAGTGGTGGCGGCTTACGTCACAAAAAACCCGATCGCCGCCGGTGATCTTTCCGGATTGATCCGTGACGTGCACGGAACATTGAGCGGTGTTTCCACACCGGTGGAAACGGTTGAAGTTGAAAAGCAAAAGCCAGCTGTCTCTATCCGCAAATCCCTCAACCACGATTTCCTGATTTGTTTGGAAGACGGCAAGAAATTCAAGTCGTTGAAGCGTCACCTGAAAACCCATTACAACTTGTCGCCGGAAGCTTACCGCGAGAAGTGGGGCCTGCCGGCAGATTATCCCATGGTGGCCCCAGCTTAT
>JBCBCT010000095.1:0-11489 GCA_038530365.1 Pseudomonadota bacterium
CATAGTTTTTGGATTTCGCGCCGATGGCGGCGGCGATGCGGTTCATCGCGAAGATGGAATCAAAGTCGTTGGCGGTGTGATCGCCAACCGGTCGAAAGCCACCGATGAAATCGACCGCTTTAACGATGCCGTTGGCCTTGGGCGGGTGGCCCATTTCCCAGACCTTGATGTGATCCGCCGCTCGCGGCTGAAAAAATCAACGCTGTTTGAAATGGAAGACAGCCCGGAACTTGCAGCGGTCAAAGAGGAATATCTGCGCCTGGCACAGACGCTTTGGGAAGGCGGCGACCCCTTCATTCCAACCCCGATGAAAGACCGGGAAATCTTCGATTTCCTCGGCTTCGACTAGGAGCGCCACGGTGGACCAATCAAACACGTATGAAGAGCGCAAAGGTCGGTTGGAAACCTATTTCGACCGCACCGCCGCCGACAAATGGACCGTGTTGACCACAGAAGAACCGGTCAGCGGCATTCGCCAAACCGTCCGCGCCGGGCGTGTTGCGATGCGCGCCACCCTGCTCAACTGGCTGCCCAATGACTTGACGGGACGGCGCATTTTGGACGCCGGATGTGGCACCGGGGCCCTTGCCGTGGAAGCTGCGCGACGCGGCGCAGATGTCGTGGGCGTTGACGTCTCATCCTCGTTGATCGATGTCGCTAAAGCCCGGACGCCCGCGGATCTCGGTTCGGGCTCCGTCCTATTTGTCACCGGGGACATGCTCTCGGCGGACTTTGGACAGTTTGACCATATCGTCGCCATGGACAGCCTGATCCACTACCGCTTGGCCGATGTTCTGGCCGCGGTGGAACACATGGCACCCCGCGTCAGCCGCTCGATCCTTTTCACCTTTGCGCCCCGCACACCCTTGCTGGCAGCCATGCATTGGAGCGGGAAACTCTTCCCGCGGGACGACCGATCCCCGGCAATTGAGCCCCATGCACCCAATAAGATCGAAGCAGGCCTGTCGGCTGCCCTCGCAGGCCAGTTTCAAACGGCACGCAACCACCGTGTGTCGACCGCGTTTTACAAATCCCAGGCGCTGGAACTTGTCTCCATCCGGGATTTTTCCGGCGCTCGTGACCCGCATTGTGAGGTGAAAGCGGCATGACGCAGCCTCGGCAAAATACGGTCAAGTCCACCGACACTGCGCCAAAGCCCACCATGGCTGAAGTGTGGATGAGCATCGGTGCGCGGTTTTTGCCGTTTGCGGACGCGGCAAGCGCCGAATTGCCTCTGGCGCGCCTGCTGCGCCTGTCGCTGTTTCAAGTCGCCGTTGGCATGGCAGCCGTGCTCCTCACCGGCACGCTCAACCGGGTCATGATTTTGGAACTGGGGGTCTCCAGCGCCCTTGTGGCTGTGGTCATCGCCCTGCCCTTTCTTATTGCGCCGTTCCGCGCGCTGATTGGCCACAAAAGCGATACGCATCGTTCAGTTCTCGGCTGGCGTCGGGTTCCTTACATCTGGTTCGGCACCGTCCTTCAGTTTGGCGGACTGGCAATCATGCCGTTTGCGCTGTTGCTGTTGCAGTCCCAAACGCTGGGTCCGAGCTGGGCCGGACCCGTTGCGGCGGCCTTCGCCTTTTTCCTCACCGGGCTTGGCATTCACACCGTCCAAACGGCAGGTCTTGCCCTTGCAACCGACCTCGCACCCAAAGAAACCCGGCCTCGCGTGGTAGCTCTTGTTTACGTCATGCTTCTGGTGGGCATGTTCGTGTCCGCCTTGGTTTTTGCGCATTTGCTCACCGATTTCAGTCCCAAGCGCCTCATCGAAGTCGTCCAAGGGGCGGCGGCCCTCACCCTTGTTTTGAACGTCCTTGCACTTTGGAAGCAGGAAACCCGCAACCGCGCACGCACCGATGTCAAAGCCCCTCGCATGCCGTTTGGGAAAGCGTGGCGCGCCTATCGGCAAGATCGTCGCTCGGGACGTCTGTTGATCGCGGTGGCTTTGGGAACCGTCGGCTTTTCCATGCAGGATGTTTTGTTGGAGCCCTATGGCGGCGAAGTCCTTGGCTTGTCCGTGGCCCAAACCACGCTTCTCACCGCGCTGTTTGCAGCTGGTACCTTGGTGGGTTTCGCCATCGCTGCACGTCTGCTCGGGCGGGGAAAGGATCCCTACCGCGTGGCCGCCTATGGTTCGGTTGTGGGCGTGGCTGCGTTCACCTGTGTGATTTTCGCAGCACCACTTGAATGGGCGAACCTCTTCCGCCTGGGCGCAACGCTGATTGGCACCGGTGGCGGCCTTTTCGCCGTGGGCACGCTCACGGCCTGCATGGCCCTGGCGCAGCGCGAAGAAACCGGCGCAGGCTCAGGTCTGGCTCTTGGCGCATGGGGTGCCGTGCAAGCCTCCGCCGTCGGCATTGGTCTGGCCGCGGGCGGTGCCTTGCGTGACGTGTTCACAGGCCTTGCAAGTTCGGCTGCCCCCAACTCCGCGTTTGCGGACCCGGCTTTCGGATACAGCGTCGTCTACCATTTGGAAGTCGCTTTCCTGTTCATCGCATTGGTCGCAATCGGCCCGCTCGTGCGGGCGATGGCGGACCCTGAAGACAACAAACCCAAGAAAATCGGCCTGGCAGAGTTGCCGGGCTAAGCCATTCAGAAAACTGGAGAAAAACCATGGCTGAAGTCCTAGGATACATCGATGGAGCGCAAATCGTCCTCTACGCCTTTTGGGTGTTTTTTGCCGGTTTGGTCTGGTACCTGCAGGCGGAAAGCCGCCGCGAAGGCTATCCCCTCGAAGATGATGTAAGCGGTTCCTACAACAAGGATCCGGTCATCACGCTGCCGTCCCCCAAAACGTTCATCCTGCCCAACGGCCACGGCGAGCGCGTCTATCCGCACCCTGAAAACCGCGACACACGGGAAATCAAAGCCAAGCGCGCCAACGTCACATCGGGATCACCGCTTATTCCCACCGGCAACCCCATGAAAGACGGCGTCGGCCCGGCAGCGTGGGCGGAGCGTCCCGACTATCCTGATGCTGGTTTGCACGGTGAGCCGAAAATCCGCCCCCTCAGTGCGCTGGATAATTTCGAAATTGCCAAAGGCGACATCGACCCCGTTGGCCAAAACGTGCTGACGGCCGACAGCCAGATCGTAGGCCAGATCTCCGATGTCTGGGTCGACACGATGGAAAACTACATTCGCTTCTTTGAGGTGAAGTTTGGACGCAACAAGCGTCTTATTCCGCTGCATTTTGCCAAACCACAAAAAGCGTTCCGCGGCGGTGCACCGGAATACTACGTCCACGCGCTGACCGCAGAGCAGTTCCGCGATATTCCCAAAACCAAAGACGCCGATCAAATCACCATGCTCGAAGAAGAAAAGATCATGGGCTACTTCGGCGGCGGCATGCTTTACGCAACGCCAGACCGTGCGGAGCCGATCCTGTGAGCCATCACGACGACTTCGCAGGCGAACCAATCCCTGGCCTTCCGGCACATTTGCCGGAGGGTGAGGAGATCAAATGGCAGGGTCGGCCCGACCCTGCAGCCTTGGCCCGGCGTGTTTTACACCGCAACAAAGTGGCGATCTATTTCGCACTACTCGCGGCATGGCGCGTGTTGGCTGGTGTCTATGACGGTCTGAGCGCGGGTTTGATTGCCGGACAAGTCCTTTGGGCCTTGTGCCTGGGGGCGGCCGCCCTCATCATCCTCACGGTCATTGCAGGCGCTATGGCCAGAACCACGGTCTATACCGTCACCAACAAACGCGTGGTGATGCGCATTGGCGTTGCACTGCCGGTGACATTTAACTTCCCGTTCTCGCAAATCACGTCGGCAGACCTGGCCCGCACGGACAAATCATCGGGCACCGTTGCGCTCAGCTTGAGCGAACACTCCAAGGTCTCCTGGGCCGTCCTGTGGCCCCATGCACGGCCATGGAAGCTGCGCCATCCGCAGCCCGCCATCCGCGCCGTGGCCGATATCGACACCGTTGCCGGGCATATCATCGACGGTTTGCGCGCCCACCATGGCGCAGACTCCGCCGCCATGACCACATCCGGAGCAAACGCCGAAACACAAACCACGACGCCTGAAAGAGGCCAACCAACCGCACAGCCCATCGGGGCTTTGCAAACAAAGGGAGCATAAGGGTCGACATCCATCGACCTTTGTTCTGGGAGCCGAACAATGGAACAAAACACACCTATTCCCGACCATTTGCGTCGAGACAAGATCACCGGCGTGCACCGCTGGCCGCTGCTTGGAGCGCTGGCCATGCCCCTGCTGGCCCTTGTCGTGGTGTCCTATACACAGCTCACGCAGCCGGCGGCACCAAAAAAAACCGTCACCATCGCAGAGGCGCGGGACCTTGTTTTTCATGACCGCCCCGGCGGCATCGTGGAGGTCCGTGATGCCAAAACGGACGCTGTCCTGCGCTCCTTCACACGGGGCAAGGGCGCGTTCCTGCGCCAGTCCATGCGCGCGCTCATCACCACCCGCCGCCGCAAGGGCCTCAACCAGCGCGCGCCATACCGCGTACAGCGTGATGTCAAAGGCATGCTGACCATCATGGACCCGCTGAGTGGAACCTCCATTTCACTCAATGCGTTCGGCGCGGTTGCACTGGAAAACTACGGGCCGTTGCTCGACCAGACCGTCGGCACAGCACCAAAGGCCCAGACAACATCTGAAAATCAACAGCAAGGAAAGGGAGCCTGACGCTGATGACCCAACGTGAAACACAACACACCCGATCGGGCGGCATCCTCACGCGACGCCGCTTTGATCTCAACTGCACCGTGGAAATCGAAAACACGTTCGAAAGCCTCCACGCCCACGTCCGCTTTGACGACGGCACCACAATTGAACCCGGCGACGAAGTGCTTGTCCATGGCCAGCCCATCGAAGTGCCCTACGGCGAGACGCACAGCGAACGCCGACGCGCCACCGTCACCCGAGCCAGCGCCGTCGAACGGCTGTGGACCCGCGCCACCGGTGATTTCGAATTTATGGAACTGTGCGAATTCAGCTTTTCGGAGGCTCGGCTATGAACGCTCACACCAAACCGCCCCGCGCCGCCCGTCCCGTCAATCTGGATGAGCAAAACGAAACCACGCAGCTTGCACACGAAACGACGCTGCTCAACCCGCGCTTCTACACCACGGATTTCGATGCCCTGGATAAAACCGATGTGTCCAGTGTGCGCGAAGAATGGGACGTTCTGCTGCAGGAAATGCGCGATGATCCCAACAAAGGCCATTTCAAGCGCAACGCCGATTGGGACGATATCGATCTCGACGCCTACGACGCACCGCTGCGCAAAGAGCTGGTCGACTTTCTGGTGTCATCCCTGACGGCGGAATTTTCCGGCTGCGTTCTCTATAAGGAAATGAAGCGCCGCGGTTCCAACCCAGACATCAAAGAGCTCTTCGCGCTGATGAGCCGTGATGAGGCGCGCCATGCGGGCTTCATCAACGATGCGCTCAGGGATTTCGGTATCGGCGTGAACCTGGGTTTCCTCACCAAGGCCAAGAAATACACTTACTTCCGGCCCAAGTTCATCTTCTACGCGACTTACCTGTCGGAAAAGATCGGCTACGCGCGCTACATCCAGATTTTCCGCCATTTTGAGCGGCATCCGGAAAAGCGTTTCCATCCGATTTTCAAGTGGTTTGAAGAGTGGTGCAACGACGAGTTCCGCCACGGTGAAGCGTTCTCACTGTTGATGCGCGCCGACCCGAAACTGCTTGCGGGCCACAACAAACTTTGGATCCGCTTCTTCCTCTGCGCTGTCTACGCAACGATGTTCGTGCGCGACCACGCCCGGCCAGAGTTTCACAAAGCCATGGGCATCGACATTGAAGACTACGACATGAAGGTCTTCGCCACCTGCAATGAGATCACCAAGCAGTGCTTCCCAATGCTTTTGGACATCGACAATCCTGCCTTCCTGAAACGTATGCGCAAGATGAACGCTATCGCCGAAGGGATGGCAGCCGCCGATGCCAAGGGCGGTGTGTTCAAGCCTGTTAAGAAAGCATGGTTTGGCCTGCGCGCAGCGAGCAATTTTGTTGGCCTTTATCTGATGCCTACCAAGGCAAACACGATCCCTGCGCTCAGCCGTTTGCAGCCGAGCTTCTAAACCAACGGTCAGCGGCGCCATGGAGCGTCGCTGACTTTTCCCCGAACGATCCTTCACAACCAAACAGACGCGCCCAGAACCCCATGAACCCCAATCCTAACCTCAAGCAAGGCGAGCCCCATGACAGAGCCTGACAGCGCTGCGCACCTGCTCGGCCCGGTGGTTTTGGTCGTCTTCGTGTGGTGGGCCTCCACCGCAGCAGTTCTATGGTTTTCTTCATCCCGCGCCGAGCATGTGCCAGCGCGCTTGATGACGGCGACCGTCGTTTGCGCCGCAGGCTTTGCAGCGGTCATTGCCAGCCATGGCCTTGGTTCTCTGTGGGAGCCACTGGCTGCTTTCCTCGGGGTTATTGCGATTTGGGGCTGGCTTGAATTTACCTTCCTCACCGGTCTTTTGGTTGGCGCGCGCAAAGGCGCGTGCCCGGCGGGTGTGAGCGAACGCACCCGATTTCAACTGGCCTTCCGCGCGATCAATCACCACGAATACGCCTTGGTGGGTACACTTGTTGCCATCGCCGTCATTTCCTGGGCCACGCAAAGCTCCTGGGCGTTCTCCTTTTTCGCGCTTCTTTGGCTCATGCGCCTCAGCGCGAAACTCACCATTTTTTCGGGCGCACCATCATTGTCCCACGCCATGATGCCCGGACCCATTGAGCATTTGAAATCCTATTTCAGAAACGATCGGATCGGGCCCGTCTTCTGGTTTTCCACCCTGGTCTCCACGGGCGTTCTTGTCGCGGGGATCGTGGCTTTTCAAGCGGGCTGGATTGACCCAGATCAACGCATAGGCGCAGCCATGCTGCTTACACTGTTTGCATTGGCGGCTTTGGAGCATTGGCTGATGATTTTGCCGTTGGGAGATGATGCGATGTGGCTGTGGGCAAAGCCTGTTGACGATCAATCTGACGCGTCTGGCCCCTTGGCCAAGAACGCGACGACAAACACAAAATTGTTGCGCGAAACCGGCGCAAAACCGCTATAGCACTGACACGGAAGACGGAGAAAAAACGTGAACTTCGAAGAGTTTTTCAAGACCCAATTGGCCGATCTCCAAGAGAGCGGCAATTACCGTGTCTTTGCAGATCTGGAGCGCAAAAAGGGCCAGTTCCCCAAGGCTGTGCAACACGCAAGCGACGGTGAACGTGAGGTCACCGTTTGGTGTTCCAACGATTATCTGGGCATGGGGCAACACGCCGATACGTTGACGGCCATGAAAGAGGCCATCGACAAATGCGGCGCTGGCGCCGGCGGCACCCGCAACATTTCCGGCACAAACCATTACCACGTGTTGTTGGAAGAAGAGCTGGCCGACCTTCACAACAAGGAAGCCGCACTCATGCTGACGTCCGGCTATGTGGCCAACTGGGCAGCTCTCGGCACCCTGGCCTCACGCATTCCGGATTGTGAAATTTTCTCCGACGCCGACAACCACGCTTCCATGATTGAGGGCATCCGTCATTCCCGCGCGCCCAAAAACATTTGGAAACACAACGATCCAACAGACCTCGACAAGAAGCTCTCCGATGCCGACCCAAACACGCCAAAATTGGTGGCGTTTGAAAGCGTCTATTCCATGGACGGCGACATCTGCCCGATGGATGAAATTTTGAGTGTGTGTGAGAAGCACGGCGCGATGTCTTATTTGGACGAAGTGCACGCCGTTGGCCTCTACGGCCCCCGCGGCGGCGGCATCGCAGAGCGCGAAGGGCTAATGGACCGCGTGACGATCATCCAAGGCACCTTAGGCAAAGCCTATGGCGTGATGGGGGGCTACATTGCCGGCTCCGCCGCCATGGTAGATTTTGTACGCTCCTTCGCATCGGGCTTCATCTTTTCAACCGCTCTTCCCCCGGCCCTCGCCGCCGGCGCACGGGCCTCGATCCGGCATTTGAAAAAGAGCGATTTCGAACGCCAGCGCCAGCGCCGCAATGTGCGCATCCTGCGCGAGCGGTTGGACGCCATCGGCATCCCTTATATGAAAAACGAAAGTCACATCGTGCCGGTCATGGTAGGCGATCCCAAGAAGTGCAAATTCATCTCGGATCTGCTGCTCGACAATTACGGCATTTACGTGCAGCCCATCAATTATCCAACCGTGCCGAAGGGCACGGAACGGCTGCGGATTACGCCATCACCCATGCATTCCATGGAAGACATCGACCACCTGGTGGGAAGCCTTTCGGAGCTTTGGTCGCAATGCGCCTTGGCCCGCGCCGTGGCTTAAACAAAAATGTTGGACACCATTACCAATCTGACGCCGGACGCACCCATGGGGCCTGACTTGGAAAGGCAGGAGCCGTGCGACTTCCCGACGTCTGATCCTGCGATCATGATCCCGGCGATCCGCGCCGATGGAACGCTCTTTCCCATTGAAAAGATCGAAGCCCATCGCATCGGCCAACATCATTTGGCCATCTCGGTTTTCGTGTTCGATTGCGATTATCTGCTGATCCAGCGACGCGCCAAGGACAAATATCATTGCGGCGGTCTGTGGGCGAACACCTGCTGCACCCACCCACATTGGGGCGAAACGGCGAGCAATGCGGCCAGCCGACGGCTGGACGAAGAACTTGGTTTTTCATTGCCCATGGCGCACCGGCGCACGGTCGAATATTCCGCCGACGTCGGAGGCGGCCTGTGGGAACGGGAGCGGGTGGACATGTTCCGCGCCGAGGCCGATCGCACGGCCTTAAAAATTCCGTTCAATCACGATGAGGTTTGCGAAACCCGTTGGATCAAGGCAGACGAGCTGCGCCAAGACATAATCGACAATCCCGCAGCCTACACGCCGTGGTTCCGCATTTACGTGAACCGTTTTCCAGAACTCGATTTCTAGCCAGAACTCGACTTCTGGCCCGAACACGACTTCTAGAACGCGATCATCGATCGGCGCGGGACCGATAGGCCGCAAGGCTCTGGGGTGTGGGAAAAAGCTGCGGCACCTCCCGCGCATAGACGGTATAGGCTTTACCGAATCGCACCCGCAGATCCCGTTCTTCCAACTGGACCACCAGCCACAGGCCGATCAGCGATAGGACGCCCAACAGGTAGACGCCAAAATAGTTCGCCATCAAGCACCATCCCAAAATGCCAACAAGAACCATCAGATATCGCGGATGACGAACGAGGCGAAACGGCCCCTCGGTAATCAGCGGGATCGGTTTTCCCGACACCTCCGGGACGCCCGCAAAGGTCGAGAATGAAAGCGCCTTCTTAATCGGCCGCCAAAGCAAGAACGAGGCCCCGTAGATCGCAGCGCCCATCGCAAACAAAACGCTGTTCCAACCAAGGTCTGTGCCAAGCAGAAACGTTCTTTGCCAAATCGCAAGTCCGGCAACAGCCACCATCGCGCCAAGGGCTGTGCTGTAGGCCGCCGCCATCGGCAACCGTCTCCACAAGCGCGCGCCGCCGTGGATGGTGAGCCAAAAAGCCAGCACAACGGGCACGATAACCACCACCCCGACACCGAGCACCAACCGAATTGTGTCCATCTTTCGCACCAATCCGCGTGCCCATGTGACGGTGAAATCATGCACCGAATGATCAGTTTTTTCCAATAATATCTTGGAGTTACCCCCCGCTCGCTCTAAGATGAACTGAAAGACCAACCACGCACTGGATGTGTCCCCATGGACGACCCGTCCATTCAACAAATTATCGAAGCCATGCCGTCGCGCTTCAATCCCGAGGCCTCTAATGGTGCCGATCTTGTGCTTCAGTTTTTCCTGTCCGGTGAGCAGGCCCGGACGTTTTATGCGGAGATTTCCGGACCGCGCTGTGCGGTCAAAGAGGGCGAACACGTCGCCCCCACGCTCACTCTTAAAATGTCGGATACGACCTATATCGACATGGTGATGGGCCGCATGACCGGGCAGCACGCCTTTTTCACACGCAAATTGCGCTACGAGGGTCCCATCGCCCTGGCCATCCGCCTGCATCGTTTTTTCTCACCCGCAACCGAACCAGCGACCAGCTAGACGAGCGCGTCAAGTCGTCTGGCGAGTTCACTGCGAACCCTGTCCGCGACCGCGCCTTCGGTGGAAGAATGCAGGGCACCATCCATCAAAATCAGATCGGACCCTTCGATGGCGTGATGAACCTCAAACGCGGTCTTCAGCGGCGTATCGAGATCAAGCCGGGACTGAATGAGGCTCACGGGAAGGCCGCTGAGGCGGTTCAACCGTTTGAGAATGGTCGCGTCGTAGGCATCGTCCACCTGATGAAAATACTGGGTCACCATGCGGGCAAAACCCAGTCGGAAACGGGGGTCGTCCCAACGCGTTGAACGGATGGAGCGCGGATCCACATGGGCAACGGCAGCCTCCCAATCGCACCAGCTTTGCGCAGCTTCATGAGCCAGCGTGATATCTGAACCGACCAAAGCCTCGTAATGCGCCCGCGCCTGGGCAACACCGTCCGTAGCAGCCGGTGCAAAGCGAGAAAATGCTTGAAAGGCCTCCGGCAAAACGTGGCGCAGATCGTGAAACAACCAATCAATCTCACAACGCCGGGTAAGCGCTATGCCCGCCAAAACGATGAAGGACACGGTTTCCCGTGCCGCCAAAACTGAGCCCGAGGCGGTGTTCAAAGCTGCATTCCGGGCTGCGTTCAGGGCTGCGTTCAGGGCAAGCGTGGTTCCCCAAGATCCACCGCACAGGCCCCAACGGGCAATGCCCAAATGCCGTCTTAAGGCGTCAAGGTCTCCCACCAAATGCGCTAGCGTATTGCTTTGAAGGCCCGCAAGATCGTCGGCGCAATAGGGCCGGCTTCGGCCGCAGCCCCGCTGGTCAAACAGGATCGCCCGGACGGAGGTCTCATAGCCCGGCACCGTGAGGAGAAGCCGCCGGTGCCCATCCCCGCACCCACTGCCCGGCCCACCATGGAGGTAGACGATGGGAAATCCATCCCGAGACCCACATTGTTCATAGTAAATTTCATGGCCATCGCCCACGTCGAGATGACCGGCATCAAAGGGTTCAAACCCACCGCGCTTCATTGGTCGTCACCTTCTGTGTCTCCAAAGATGCCCCGCCAAATATTGACCACCACCAGAGCCGTGGCCACAGCGCACCGGTTCCAGGGCCAGCACAGCACCAAAAACCCACAAAAAAGGCACGGGCGCTTGGCGCACCCGTGCCCACAACTGTCCGCAGCGTGTCCCCAAAACCGGCTCCCGGGTCCTGGTGAGACGTCTGGATCAGGCTCCCGTGATCCTAACGCCTATGGACAGTGTTCCTTGCATCACCGTTCCCAAACAGAGGTTTGAAAACGGAGATGGGTTAACGAATGTTGCTTCCGCTTTCGTGAAGCACACCGTGCTTGATGGCCCATGCCGACCAGTCGTCCACCAAAGTACCGGTGATCAAGATACCGATACCGCCGGTGAGTGTGGTCAACATCGCAAAC
>JBCBCT010000096.1:0-11436 GCA_038530365.1 Pseudomonadota bacterium
CAATGGTGTTTCGATCTGGCTCAACGCTGACCTTGATATCTTGATGAAGCGGGTTCAACGCCGTTCTGACCGGCCTTTGCTCAAAACCGAAGATCCCGAAGCCACGATGCGGGCGCTGCTGGATGAGCGTAATCCCATCTACGCCCTGTCGGACATTCACATCGAATCGCGCACGGTGAGCCGTGACGTCATTGCGGGCGAAGTGGTTGATCTGCTGGCCGACCAGCTTCCGGGCATCGCTGAGGAGCGGAACTGGAACTGATGGCGTCGTCCGACGGGTCCGTTCGCACCGTTGCGGTCGATTTGGGTCCGCGCAGCTACGATATTTTGATCGGAAGCGGCCTTCTGGACACCGCTGGAGAGCGGGTCGCCAGTCTTTTCGCCGGCAGTCGTGCGGTGGTTATCACGGATGACACCGTCAACGCGCTGCACGGGGATGCGCTGCGCCGCTCCCTCGAAGGCGCTGGTTTGCGCCACGACACGATATCGGTCCTGCCGGGCGAAACGTCCAAATCTTTTGCTACTTTGGAAACCGTGGTGGACGCGGTCCTGGCCTGCGGCTTGGAGCGTCGCGATGTCGTTTTGGCTTTGGGCGGTGGCGTGATTGGCGATCTTGCGGGTTTTGTCGCCGGCATCGTTCGTCGTGGCATGCCGTTTGTCCAAATTCCCACGTCTTTGTTGGCCCAGGTTGACAGTTCCGTGGGTGGTAAGACCGGTATCAATTCACCCCGTGGCAAGAACCTGGTGGGCCTGTTCAATCAGCCTGCGCTGGTGATCGCTGACACCGCCGTACTCGACACCCTGAGCGCGCGGGAAATGCGGGCCGGGTATGCGGAGATTGTCAAATACGGCCTCATCGACAAAATCGAATTCTTCGAATGGCTGGATGAAAACCACAGCGCTGTTTTCGCCGGCGGGGACGCGCGGACCCATGCGGTGGAGATCAGCTGTCGGGCCAAGGCTGCGGTGGTGAAAGCCGACGAATTTGAGGCTGGGTCCCGTGCGCTGCTCAATTTGGGTCACACCTTTGGCCACGCCCTTGAAGCCTTTGCGGGCTATGATCCGCGCATCCTAGTTCATGGTGAAGGTGTGGCGGTGGGCATGGTCATGGCGCACGAATTTTCGCACCGCATAGGTTTATGCGCCCAAGAGGATGCCAGCCGGGTTGCCGCCCATCTGGTCAAAATTGGATTGCCGACGCGGGTCCGTGACATCTTCGATGGCGATGTGGACGTGGACCGTCTGATGGCGGCCATCGCACAGGATAAGAAGGTTGAACGGGGGCAATTGACGTTCATTTTGACCCGTGGTCTGGGACGCAGTTTCGTTGCTAAAGACGTGGCGGCGGCGGATGTGAGGTCCTATCTGGTGGACAGTCTCGCCGCTTGAATGTTCTTTGTTTAGACGCTGCGTCTTCGGCGGCGCAGAACCGACACGCCCTTTTTTACCACTGGAAACCACCATGACCGCCGCTATCGTCATTACGCTCTTTGCAATTGTCTTTTTGATTGCAACCTCCGCGTTCTTTTCCGGCTCTGAAACCGCGCTCACCGCCGTGTCCAAGGCGCGGATGCATTCCATGGAGCAGGCGGGGGACAAGCAAGCGGGGAAAGTCTCGTTCCTGATTGAGATGAAAGAACGGCTCATCGGGGCGCTGCTTCTGGCAAATAATTTGGTCAACATCCTCGCCTCCGCCTTGGCCACCAGCCTGTTCATCACCTTGTTTGGCGACCTTGGCGTTGTGGTGGCCACGGTGGTGATGACCGTCATCGTCGTCATTTTTGCCGAAGTGCTGCCGAAGAGTTGGGCCATTTCAAACCCCGACCGCTTTGCATTGGCGGTTGCCACGCCGGTGGGTTGGTTGGTGCGCCTGTTTGGGCCGGTCACCGGCATCGTGACGGGGATCGTCGGGGTGCTTCTGTCGTGGATCGGGGTGAATTTGAACCCGGGTTCCACGCTTACCGGCCATGATGAATTGCGCGGCACGGTGGATGTGTTGAAGCGGGAAGGGGCGGTGGCCAAGGACGATCGCGACCGCGTGGGCGGTGTTCTGGATCTGCACGAATTGGACCTGGCCGATGTTATGGTGCACCGCACCGGCATGAACAGCGTCAACGCCGACGATCCGGCGGATCAATTGGTGGAACAGATTCTCAGCAGCCCCTACACCCGCATCCCGGTCTGGGAGGGGGACGCTGACAACATTGTGGGCATCATCCATGCCAAGGACATGGCGCGGGCGCTGGCGGCTTATGACTTCAACCTCGCATCGTTCAATATCCGAAAATATATGGCTGAGCCTTGGTTTGTGCCGGAATCGACCACCGTGCAGGCGCAACTGAACGCGTTTCTGCGCCGCCAAGCCCACATTGCCCTCGTCGTCGATGAGTACGGCGAAGTGGAAGGTCTGGTGACCCTTGAGGATATTTTAGAAGAGATCGTCGGAGACATCGCTGATGAGCACGATGATGGGATCTCCGGACTGCGCCCGCAGGTGGATGGCTCGGTGGTTGTTGACGGCTCGCTGCCGATCCGGGATCTGAACCGTGCGCTGGATTGGGATCTACCGGATGAAGAGGCGACCACCGTGGCCGGTCTCGTCATCCACGAGGCGCAGATGATCCCGGAAGAGAAGCAGACCTTTACGTTCCACGGGAAGCGATTTGTTGTCCTCGGCAAAGAGAAAAACCGGATCACGCAGCTGCGCATCCGCAATGTGACGGTCGCTTGAGCCTTCGGCTGAGGGTCCAATTACGCCATCGTGTGTGGTTGGGGGCTACTCGGTGCCCTTGGCGTCAATTGCCAGCGCATGAAGTCCGCGATCCAAAGCGTCCTGACAGGCCGCGTTGATGGCGCGGTGAATGTTCACGCGGGACAGGCCGTTTAGTTTTTCAGACACCATGCGGACGCGAATGTGGCTCTCTCCGGTGCCGTCAAAACCCGGTTGATGACCGGCATGGAGATGGCTTTCATTGATGATTTCAAGGGACTGCGGTGTAAATTCTGCGCGCAGCTTGGCGTCTAGCGTTTCGATCAGACTGAGTGTTTCGGTCACAGGGTTGGGTGCTTTCTGTTGTCAACGGGTGGTGTTTTGGGCCGTCATGGGCTAGAGACAGGCGCTCATTTTTTGGCACTGTTTTGAGGCAGTCTTCCCCGCAATGGAAGGGCTTCGTGGGCGCCATGGATGCAGATCGCCGAGCGCTCACTGTAGTCTGCGTTCTGGGCGAATTTCTTTTTTTATGCGTGCGCGGGTCCCATGGCTTCCAATTCCGATCTTTTTGACAAAATCCGCATCAAGCCCCGGGGGGCCAAAAAGAAGGAAGAAGAGGCGCGGGTTGCCAATCAATGTGCGTGGGAAGGGTGCGATAAACCGGGGACCCATCGGGCGCCGATGGGGCGTAACCGGGAAGGTCAGTATATCAATTTTTGCATCGACCACGTGCGGCTCTACAACAAGAATTTCAATTATTTCTCTGGTCTCAATGATGATGAGATCGCCAAATATCAAAAAGAAAATTCAACCGGTCATCGCCCCACCTGGAAGATGGGAACGCGCAAGCCCGATGAGCCGGTGGATGAGAGCAAGTTGCGGGCAACCCCCGGCTGGCATGCGCAGGTGCGCTCTCGCTATACGCCCGATGGCAAGCGCATTCCCACCGGCGGTGGACCCCGCAAACTGAAACGCCTGGAAGAAAAAGCGCTGCGCCAATTGGGCCTACCGTCGACGGCGAGCAGCGAGCACATCACCAAGAAATACAAAGCGCTGGTGAAGCAGCACCACCCCGATGCCAATGGCGGTGACCGTTCCTCCGAGGATCGGCTGCGACAGATCATTCAAGCCTATAAGCAACTGAAACAGGCAGGCTTGTGCTAAGGTCGCCTTCTGTTACACCGACACAACGACACCAAAACGACACCAAAGATTTTAGGTTTGCGCGCGGCCCCCGGCCCGCCTTTTCAAGAGCAGTATACCCATGAGCGAACCCGCTAACACACCGGACCGGATGGTTTCCGTTCGCGATGTCTTCGGCATTGACACAGACATGCAAGTCCCGGCCTACTCTGAGACTTCTGAGCACGTCCCGCCGGTGGATGAAGATTATCTTTTTGATCGCAACACCACCCTGGCGATCTTGGCTGGCTACGCATTTAACCGCCGTGTGATGGTGACGGGATACCACGGAACGGGGAAGTCCACCCATATTGAACAGGTTGGTGCGCGGCTCAACTGGCCCACCGTGCGCGTGAACCTCGACAGCCATATTTCGCGGATCGATCTGGTGGGTAAAGACGCCATCGTCTTGCAGGACGGAAAACAGATCACCGAATTCAAAGATGGTATCCTGCCATGGGCGCTGCAAAACAATGTGGCCCTTGTCTTTGACGAATATGACGCCGGCCGTCCCGACGTGATGTTCGTCATCCAGCGTGTGTTGGAAGTTGCCGGCCGCCTGACGCTGCTTGACCAGAACCGCGTGATCCATCCCCACCCGCAGTTTCGTTTGTTTGCGACCACCAACACGGTCGGGCTGGGGGACACTTCGGGCCTTTACCACGGCACGCAGCAGATCAACCAAGGGCAGATGGACCGTTGGTCCATCGTGACCACGCTGAACTATCTTCCCCACGACCATGAAGTGGGCATCGTGCTTGCCAAATCGGTGGACTGGCAAAACGCGGAAGGGCAGGACAAGGTCAACAAGATGGTGCGGGTCGCCGACATGACGCGCGCAGCCTTTATCAATGGCGATCTGTCCACGGTCATGAGCCCGCGGACGGTGCTCACTTGGTCTGAAAATGCCCGCATCTTCGGCGACATCGCATTTGCGTTCCGTCTGACGTTCCTCAACAAATGTGACGAGTTGGAACGGCCCCTGGTCGCCGAATTCTACCAACGCGCTTTTGGCGAAGAGCTGAAAGAAAGTGCAGCCAACATGGTGGCGGCCTAAGACCGCAATACGGAACAACGTTGGCCATGTCGCGTATCGGTGATAATTCAAAAAACAGCCAGTCCATCATGGACGTGGAGCCGCTGAAACAGTCGGTTGCTGGCTGCGCCCGTGCGATTTCCCGCGATGGGGAAATTGAGGTGACCTACGGCAAGGATCGTCCTGGCATGGCCGGCGATCGCATGCGCTTGCCCGAACCCACCAAAGCGCCTACGGCTCAAGAGATCGCGGTCACACGCGGGCTGTCCGATGCGATGGCGCTGCGGCGGTCAAGGCATGACACGGGGGTTCATGCGACCCACGCGCCCCAGGGCGAAAATGCGCGCGCGGTCTTTAACGCGGTGGAACAGGCCCGGGTTGAAGCCCTGGGCGCCAATGCGATGACCGGTATGGGGGACAATCTCGCCCATATGCTGGAGGACCGTTACTTCCGCGCCAGCTATAGCGATGCGACGAGCCGGGACGATGCGCCGCTTGAAGAGGCTGTAGCGCTGCTGTTGCGGGAAAAGATTACCGGTCGGGAACCGCCGAAATCTGCGCAAAACGTGGTCGATCTTTGGCGCGATTGGGTGGAAGAGCGTGCGGGCGATGCCTTCGATGCTCTGGGGACGCAGCTTAATGATCAGGAGGCATTCGCGCGGGCGACCCGTGATCTGATTGCGGATCTCGAAATGGCTGAGGAGCTTGGCCAGGACCCGAACGACGAACAGTCCGAGGATTCCGACGAGAACGAGCAGGAGCAGCAAGCCCAGGACGAGCTTGAGCGCGAAAACGAGGAATCCACAGGTTCTGACGAAGCGGCTCCAGATGAGTCGGAAGCCACCGGCGAAGAGCAAGATGCCGGTGAAA
Source organism: Pseudomonadota bacterium (assembly GCA_038530365.1). GTDB lineage: Bacteria > Pseudomonadota > Alphaproteobacteria > Rhizobiales > Rhizobiaceae > Pseudahrensia. Next base: position 5,799 of record JBCBCT010000096.1, read on the forward strand.
TGGAAGCCAGTGAGGCCGACGGCGATGATATGCTCGATGATGAGCATGAAGAAGCCGAAATGCCGGGGGACATTCAACGCCCTGAACTGCCGCTTTCAAACCTGCCGTCTACGTCCGACTACACGTTTTACAGCGACAAGGACGACGAAGTCATTTTGGCAGAAGACTTGTGCGATGATGCAGAGTTGCAGCGCTTGCGGGCTTTCCTCGATAAGCAGTTGGCGCATCTTCAAGGGGTTGTCGGGCGGCTGGCGAACCGCCTTCAGCGCCGGTTGATGGCACAGCAAAACCGCGGTTGGGATTTTGATCTGGAAGAGGGTTATCTCGACCCCGCCCGCTTAACCCGCATCATCACCGACCAAACGTCGCCGCTGTCCTTCAAGATGGAGCGGGATACGGATTTTCGTGACACCGTGGTGACGCTCCTTCTGGATAATTCAGGCTCGATGCGTGGCCGCCCGATTACGGTTGCTGCAACCTGCGCGGACATTTTGGCCCGCACCCTGGAACGCTGCGGTGTGAAAGTGGAAATTCTCGGTTTCACCACCAAAGCGTGGAAAGGTGGGCAGGCGCGGGAGAAATGGTTGAAGGACGGGAAGCCCGTCAATCCGGGCCGTCTCAACGATTTGCGCCATATTATCTATAAAGGCGCTGACGCCCCGTGGCGGCGGGCGCGCCGCAACCTTGGTCTCATGATGCGCGAAGGTTTGCTGAAAGAAAATATCGATGGTGAGGCGCTGGAATGGGCCCACAATCGACTGTTGGCGCGTACCGAACAGCGCAAGATCTTAATGATGATCTCTGACGGCGCGCCGGTGGATGATTCCACCCTGTCGGTGAACCCCGGAAATTATCTGGAACGGCACCTGCGGCATGTGATTGCGGATATCGAAGACCGCTCGCCGGTGGAGTTATTGGCCATCGGGATCGGCCACGACGTAACGCGGTACTATAAGCGCGCGGTCACGATTGTGGATGCGGAGGAGCTGGCGGGCGCCATGACGGAACAGTTGGCCTCGTTGTTTGATGAGCAAACCTCGCCCCGTCGCGGCAAGCGGCAGCGGGCGTCCGGGCGTGTTGGTTAGGCGCATACGCCATTGGCTTGGTGCCGGTGGCCTTTTGGTTCCGGCACTGGCGATTTTGGTACTGAACGTTTCCAGCCTTATTGCGATGGCGAGTTTTGCGGCGGATCGGTTCACCGACCAACCCATCGTCATTCATACGCAGACGATCTCGAACCTTGCCGTTCGCAGACCCGAACAACACCGGTTTGGTCGACTGCGGTTTGATGGTGGGCTGTGGCTGACATCACCCAACCCACACCTGGGTGCCGTGTCCGGCCTGCGCCTATTGGACGCCAACCGCCTTGTTGCTGTGACCGATACCGGTTTTTGGCTGTCTGCGAACATAGAGCGCGACGCAGACGGGCGGCCAAGGGCAATAGCGTCCGCAGTCCTGTCACCCATGCGGGATCGGCTGAGCGATCCGGTTTCGCGCCGATATGCCGACGATCTGGAAGCGGTGACCGTCAAGGATGGCGCGGCTTTTGTGACCAGTGAACGTTACCTTCGGGTTCTGCGGTATGATCTCGATGGGGGTCGGCTAAAGGGGAAAGCCCAGTTCTACGGCGGGCAATTTCCGTGGGGGTCGATGAGCACGAGTTTCGGCCTTGAGAGTCTGGCAACCTTGCCGGCCGCGCTCAGTCAGCGTCTTCCGGGCTTCGAGTTTCTCACCATCGTCGAGGGTCGGCCATACGAGACCAGCGCGTTTCGAGCGTTTTTTATCAGCGAAAGCCGGGCGAGCCAATTTCGGATTGCACGCCGTGGGCCGTTTTTGATTACGGATGCTGATTTTTTACCGTCGGGCGATCTTTTGATTTTGGAGCGGTATTTTTCAACCCTGGAGGGCGCGCGCATTCGCATTCGCCGCATTCCCGGCGCTGATTTGCGCCCGCAGTCGCAGGTCGATGGCACTGTTTTGGTAACGCTTGGCCCGGGGCATGCGGTGGACAACATGGAGGGGCTGAGCGTGTTTCAGCACTCCAACGGGGACACGCGTATTGCGCTTATTTCCGACGACAACAAATGGCCGCTGCAACGGACGCTCTATCTCGAGTTCACGTTGCTTGACGACTGAGCGGGAGGGCGCGTCGCACTAGGATGCCGGACTGGATTGTGGGGCTGGCCTGCCGAACTGGTTTGCCGGGCTGGGGTTTGCGGAAATGACGTGCCGGATTGAGGGGTCAGGAAAACTGATGCCTGCCTGCCGCACTGTTAGCAAACAGTCCGTAGGGGACAAGCATCGCCAGTCCGACCATCATTTTGACGATGAAATCGCCGGCGGCCAAGGAAATCCAAAGCGGTGTTTCGCCGAACACGCCAAGAAACGGGACCAAGAAGCCTAAAGAACCCGGTTCGGTCGCGCCGAAGTCCAAAGCGGCGAAGGCTGGAGCAAACGCCAGCGCAAAAAAGATCATCGTGTCGAGGGCCGAGCCGATCACGGTTGAGAACAGCGGCGCTTGCCACCACAGACGCTGGCGCAGTGCATTGAAGACCGACACATCAAGAAGCTGGGCCAGAAGGAACGCGGTGCCGGAGGCGATGGCAATGCGCGGCGTGGCCAGCCAAATGCTCAACACAACAGCCAAGGAAAAGCCCACAAACACCACGCGGCGCGCCATGGCGGGCCCGAAACGGCGGTTCGTCAGGTCCGTGACCAGAAAAGCGATGGGGTAGGTGAACGCGCCCCACGTCAGCAGGTCGGCAAGGTTGAGACCACCGAGGGTCGCTTGAAACGGATATTGAACCAGGACGTTGGAGACGGCGACAACCGCCGCCATGGCCGCGATGAACAGCACAACCGAGCGTGAAGATGTTGTTTGAACCGCATGAACCATGGTTCTGTCGCTCCTTGGCAATACCCGTGAGAATCAGCACGCCTTGTGACGCGCAACCGGTCACCGCAGCAGTGACCGTAAAAAAGCCAGCACATGTGTACTGGCTTTCAAGACTTTGGCTTTCGGCAACCCATCCGGCGCATTGCTCCGGGGGAATGGCGCGTCAGGGTTTGTTAAACGGCGAGGGCCTTATGCGGCTGCCTGTTCGTCCATTTTCTTTTTCACCTGCTTGCGAATATCCGCAGCTTTGGTGGAAAGGTTGCCCTCTTTTTCTTTCATCAAAAACGCATCCAGGCCACCCCGGTGCTCCACCGTGCGCAGGGCAGCAGCCGCAACGCGCAGCTTAAAGCCTTTTTCCAGCGTTTCGCTCATCAAGGTCACGTTGACCAGGTTGGGCAGGAAGCGGCGGCGGGTTTTATTGTTGGCGTGGCTGACATTGTTGCCAGTCATAACGCCTTTGCCGGTCAGTTCGCAGCGACGGGACATAGGTCTCTCACTCTTTTTATCGTTATAAATGGTGCGCCCGAGACCTGATTTGGCTGCTGTGTTATGGTCGACTCTCCAACCACGGCAAAACCAGCATTCAACACAAACGTTCAACGCGCGCTTGGGCGCGGTGTCGACAGTGCATCAAATTCCGGGGAATTTGCGCGGTGGTAGTGCAATTGCGTGCTGAAAGTCAAGTCGTGGGTCGCCGACTGCGGGGATGTTTGCGGTTCCAAAAAGCTGTGCGGGGGGACCGGCGGTTCATGCTCCGCGACGGCAGACAATCAGCCTCTCAACTGTGGCTGCTTTTGTCTGCAAGGCCTCGGTGACAGGAAATTCACGCGCCCATCGAAATTCTGCCCCATTGCAAGCTGACATGGTTTGCGAACCCTTTTGTAAATTTGAGACTTTCATGGTTTTGATTTCCTCCCGTCTTCCCCGTGCAACGGCTGCCTTTGGGTTTGGCTTGGGCGTTTCCTTTGCAAACGCTGCGGCGGCGAGTTCGGTGACATCGGAATTGGCTGTGAAATTTGCCGGCATCAATATTGCCCAGCTGAAGAGCGTCTACCGCATCGACGGCAATGCCTATTCGATCGACGGCGCTGCTAAGACCAATGGCCTGGCGTCCTTGTTTGCGAGCACGCGGGCTCGGTTTCGCAGCACGGGGCGCTTTTCTGGCCGGGCGGTTGTTCCCAATGCGCATAAATTGACGTTTTCCCAGCGCCGCAAGAATGGCGTGCTGTCTTTGGCCTTTCAGGGCGGAAACGTCGTGGACGCAGTCGTTCAACCCAAGCCGAAGGTGCGGAAGGGTCAAGTCCCCGTTTTGGCCAAGCATCTTAAAGCCGTTTTGGATCCAATCAGCGCCCTCGTGTTTCCCGTATCGGCGGCTGATGTCGGCAATGCGCGCAAAATCTGCAATCGCACGGTTCCGGTTTATACCGGCGCCAGCCGTATGAACTTGCGTTTTGTTTTGAAAGGCACACGGCAGGTGAAGGCCCAAGGGTTCAGCGGAACAGCCTATGTGTGCGCGCTGCGCTACGAGCCGGTGTCCGGGCACCGTCCTACGCGCAAAGACACGCGCTTTATGGTGGCCAACCGCGATATGAATGTGACGATGGCGCGGATTGGCGACAGCAATGCCTACGGCTTGTTTGCCTTTCGCGTAAAAACGCGACGTGGGCTTGCCCGGGGCCGCGCCACAACCTTTGCAGCACAATAGCTCGCTCTCCCTCACCAAGCGTCGCGTCTGGGTTGTTCTCGTGGCGTGTTCCACAACGAGACGGTTTGGTTAACCGGCGGTCAGCGTGAACGCTTGGCGTCGATAAGGGGTCTCCGTTCTTGTGTGTTGGCGCTGGCCAGATGTGGCGCATCTTGCGTGATCAAAGACAGAACGGCGGCGGGTCAGTGATTCGTGCGGGGTTCGTTCATGGCCTGTTCGAACTGTTAAATTGTGCGCCTTCAGCGCGCTTTACATGGTCGTTGTGAGGCGGTTCCACTGTCTCCAGTTGGGACGGTCCTTTAACGGATGTCCTGCCAAGACTGCCTCACTGTTGTCATCTGGGCAAAGCTGTGGTGCGCGGGGGGATGAAGGGGCGCTAAATGTAGCGGGATCAAACGTGGAACACCGATAGAACCGTGATTCGTGCATTGTGTGTTCCGCTCCTGTTCCAAGTCTTAATGGGTGCGCACCGGGTCGGTTGAGCCGTGGTTTCCATTGGGACTTTTCCTGCCTTGTCCCCTTTTGGGACCGGGTCTTACGCGCGCCTTTTATCAGAGGCATTTAACCTTTGCCGCGCCGCTTTGTCTTGGGGCGTGGGCTTCCAGCAGGCACCACATGTTGCGGTGAACAAAAGGGGTAAAACGCCAGGTCAGCGATTCGGACATGCTTCGTTCTGTCTCTGTTTGAATTGTAAATTTCTGTGGGCAGCCTGGGCTCAAAAGAGTTTGGTGGAATGGATGTGCTAGCTTGTAGGCGGAGCACGCTCTGCACCTATGGTGGATCAGGGATGTCCGGGTTGAATAAGGCCGCGCCATGAACCGTTTTGCCCACCCTCATGTGAATGCGCGCGGCGGTGTGTCGTCGGCAAAGGGGCCGTTGGGGCACACCGGCAGAGGCGTCACCGCCGTCCTTGGTCCCACAAACACCGGCAAAACCCACCTCGCCATTGAACGTCTCGTCGCTCACCGCTCCGGCATGATCGGCTTGCCGCTGCGGCTGCTCGCCCGCGAGGTTTACGGGCGTGTGGTCCAGCAAGT